>JANLPG010000191.1:0-2328 GCA_031367105.1 Gemmatimonadota bacterium
TCGATGTCGCTCCTCGCCGCCGGGCTGGTCGCGCTGACGACTGCCGTCGGGCTCTGGAACTCGCTCGATGTCCTGAACCGCCCGCCACTCGAGGTGTTGCGCGCGGAATAACCCGGGATCGATGCACCCTGCTTACTGCGCCACCTTCGCACCTCTATATTGGGGCGACTCATTCGGAGGTTCGCAGCGGATGCTTGGAATCGATCTGTCGGGGAAGCGCGCCTTCATCGCCGGTGTCGCCGATGATGGCGGCTTCGGCTTCGCAATCGCCAAGGCGTTCGCCGAGGCCGGGGCCAGCGTCTGCGTGGGCACGTGGCCCCCGGCGCTGGGGATCTTCGAGACGCTGATCGAGCGCGGCAAGATGGCCGACTCGATGACGCTCTCCGACGGTCGCGCGATGACCTTTGAAAGGATCTATCCGCTCGATGCCGCCTTCGACACCCTCGGCGACGCCCCCAGCGAAGTCCGCGAGAACAAGCGCTACCGCGAGCGCGGCGACTTCAGCATTGCCGGTCTGGTGGCTTCACTCAAGGCCGATTTCGGCGATGCCGGCCTCGACATCGTGGTCCACTCGCTCGCCAACGGACCCGAAGTCAAGAAGCCGCTGCTCGATACGTCCCGCCGCGGCTACCTCGATGCCCTCAGCGTCTCCGCCTACAGTAACGTCGCCTTGATCCGTGAACTCTCCCCGCTGATGCGTGAGGGCGGCTCGTTCCTTTCACTCACGTATCTCGCGGGTGAGCGGGTGATTCCCGGCTACGGTGGTGGAATGTCCACGGCCAAGGCCGCCCTCGAATCCGACACCCGAACGCTCGCCTACGAAGCCGGCCGTCGCTTCGGGGTCCGTGTCAACACGATCTCCGCCGGGCCGTATGCCTCGCGCGCCGCCTCGGCCATCGGCTTCATCGACACGATGATCCGGTACTGCAAGACCAACTCGCCACTCACCCGCGACTTCGAGGCGATGGACGTCGGCAACGCCGCGGCTTTCCTTGCCTCGCCGCTGGCAGCCGGGATCACCGGCACCACGCTGTACGTCGACAACGGCTATCACGCGATGGGGATGGCGGTGGCGCCACCGGACGCCGCGACGTGACCGCGCGACTCGCAACCACGCTTGGCGCATTGTCAGCCGCCATCGCCGTCACCCTCGGAGCGTTTGGCGCTCACGCGCTCAAATCGCGGCTTGACCCTCGTGACCTCGAGACATTCGAGACGGCGGTCCGCTACCAGATGTACCACGCCTTCGCGCTCCTCGCCGCCGGGTGGGTTATCGCGCGCGGCGCCCCAGGCGCTGCCAACGCCGCCTGGGCGTTCGTAGTGGGTTCCTTGATCTTCTGCGGTTCGCTCTATCTCCTGGTGGCCACCGGCCAACGCTGGCTCGGCGCGGTGACGCCGTTGGGCGGGGTCGCATTCATCCTCGGCTGGCTACTCCTCGCCCGGGCGGCCTGGCGTCTGGAGATGTGACGCCCTACCTCGACCTCCTGGCGCAACTCGATCGCTGGTTCCAGGAAGGCCTCGCCGTTGCCGGCCCCGCAGTCGTCCCCTGTACCGCCGGCTGCACCGCCTGCTGCCACGGTCCCTTCGACATCTCTCCAGCCGATGCCGCCCTGGTCGCCGAAGGTGTGCGCCTCCTCCCACCCGATCAGCGCGACGCAATGCAAGCGGCGGCGCGAATGCAGGTCGCTCGCTATGCGGAACTCTTCCCCGAGTGGGTGGCACCGTGGGATGTCTCGTTGCTCGGAGAGGAGCAATTCGATCAACTCTCCGAAGCGCTCGCAGCGCTTCCCTGTCCCTCCCTGGATGAGCGCGGTGCGTGCCGGATCTACCACCACCGCCCCGCCACCTGCCGGCTGATGGGGCTCGCGCTGGTCACCCCGGAGGGCGAACTGCTGGAGAACGCCTGCCCGATCCAGGGCGATTTTCCGGCCTACGAAGCACTACCCCCAACGCCGTTCGACCTCCACCGCTTCGAGTATCAGGCGGAGAAGGTCGATGAGGTGGTCATCGCGAACGGGTGGCACGTCACCACCATCGCGGCGGCTATCGTGCGCTGACTACCACTTCCCGGTAAACCACCACAGCGTCCGGTTGTAGGTGAAGAGCGCGATCAGCGCGAGGTTCACCACGGCCGCGATCAGCAGCGAGAAACCGAAGACCCACGACAGCACCTTCATATCGAACTTCAGGTGCATATAGAACATCGCGACCAGCCAGAACTTGAACGCCGAAAGAATCAGCAGAAGCTGGACGAAGTAGGGCCCCAGCGATGCGGAGAGGCTGGGCATCGACGCCTTCAGATGCCCGAAACAGGCTTCGTAGAGGAGC
>JANLPG010000010.1:0-3643 GCA_031367105.1 Gemmatimonadota bacterium
GAGCTTGTTCCACCAGAGGTGGATCGCTGTGGTGTCCTGAGTGAAGGTGTTACCGCCGATCACGTTGTCCTGACCGTGTTCGATGGCGATCCCTTCGACATTCCGCGAGAAATGATTCCCCATCACCACCGAGTTGTAGGAATAGCCACCCCAGAGCCCGTGCCAGTTCTCCTCCACCCGGTTCTCGATGAAGTTGTTGCGCGAGAAGGTCGCTTCCATCCCGTTGGTGGGGGCGTGCGAGAAGTCATTGCGATAGAAGAGATTGTCATTCGCCCCTCCCTTCCCGGTATCCATCGTGCTCTGCCCCGCCCAGAGGAAGAGCCCGTCGCCGCCGTGGGTCACCGAGTTGTAGGCAACGATATTATTGGAACTCTGCTCGAACATCAGCAGTCCGGCGGAATCCTGGCCGCGATTGAAGAAGCCGTGCGAGTAGCCGCGGACGTCGTAGTCGATCCGGTTGTGCATCAGGGTGTCATCGCTGGCGCGATACATCCCCACGCCGAGCCCGGAGTTATAGGAGAAATCATTGTTCCAGACCCTGGTGCCCGTGGTGCGCACCAGCATCAGCCCGTTCATCCCCCGGCGAACGGTGTTGCCCCGGATCTCGCCCTCCTTCACATCGGCGAGGTAGATGGCCGCGCCGTAGCGCAGCCACTCGTCCGCCTCGTTGTGATGATAGGAGAGCCAGTCGACCAGCGATTCCTTCTCAATCCCTGAGTAGAGCCGCGGGCGCCAGTTGTCGGAGAGGTCGTTGTCCAGCAGCCGCAGCCGAGTCACGCCGCGGGCGATGATTCCCACCTTGTAGCCCCGAATGCGGGCGCCCAGTACCGTGACGTGGCTGCCGGTGGCGATGCGGATGGCGGTGCCGGCGAAGCTGTCGGGGTGATGGCGGTCGTTGCTGCCGATGAGTTCCACGCCGCGAAGGTCCACCGTGAGATTGCTGCCGCGCACGGTAATCGCGCCCGAATCGCCGGCAGGCGCGACGTAGCGACCGGGGCGGATGCGGACCGAGTGGGTAATCACCATTCCCGATTTGAATGGTGTGAGTGCTGCCTGAGCTGGGAGAACCGACGGAAGAGCGAGGGTGAGCAGCGCGGAGGCGAACCTCCGCGCGCTCAGGAAACACTGCATCATCCCGCGAAGATGTAGTTCGCGCCGAACTCCTGCGCCCGCGCCACGGCCATCACCCCGGATGGCACGACTTGAATGCCAGGAAAAAGTCCCGCGATCCATTCCTTCTTCACGGCAGCCGGATCCATTCCCATCTTGCCCGCAGCGCCGGTGCTGTAGACCGTGAGTGCCACGTCACAGGCGCCAACCAGGACACCACTCTTCAGCAGCTCGGCGATGCCGAGACCCGGAATCGGGAGGCCGGTGATGGTGCCGTACGGATTGGCCTTGGCCGCCGTACCGCCCGGCTTGACGTTGAACATTTCGCCGATGGGATACTTCGCCCAGATCGAATCCTGGAACGCCATCGCGAGGCCGGTGTGGCGCAGGATGATCATCGCGACCGCGTGCCCGCCCGGATAGGTCGCATCGGTCGTGAGGAGATACACCCGGGGCCAGATCGCCGGCATTCCTTCGTTGATCGCCGGGGCGTCGAAGACGGTGCGGTGCTTCCCGGCAAGCTTGCCGAACCACGCTTCGAGTTTCGAGTCGGCGGCGGGTGACGCCACGGTGGCAGCTCGCGCCGGCGCCGGCAGCAGGCCGGCTGCGCCGAATCCCACGGCGGCAGCGGCCATCCGACCGAGGAAACCCCGACGTGGGGTGTCGGGTGTGGACTCATCGTACATGAAAACCTCCGGGAAGGGGTAACGGACAGCGCCGGGGGAAGCGCATCGAAAAAAGCTATCTCGAGTGCCCGGAACCGATAGGGGTAACCCTAGGCGTACGCCGCCATCGGTGGGCAGGTGCAGACCAGATTTCGGTCGCCAAAGGCGGAGTCGATCCGCCCGACCGTCGGCCACGCCTTCCGGGCACGGAGGCCCGGCACCGGAAATGCCGCCTGCTCCCGGGAATAGGGCCGATCCCAGCGATCCGAGATCACCTGCTCCAGCGTGTGCGGGGCGCCCTTGAGCACGTTGTTGTCGCGGTCCACATCGCCCCGCTCGATGGCGCGGATCTCCTCGCGAATCGCGAGCAAGGCGTCGACGAAGCGGTCGAGCTCCTCCTTCGACTCCGACTCGGTCGGCTCGATCATCAGCGTCCCCGGAACGGGGAACGACACCGTCGGTGGATGGAAGCCGAAATCGATGATCCGCTTGGAGATATCCTCGACCTCAATCCCGGCGCTCTGCTTGAAGGGGCGCGTGTCGAGAATGCACTCGTGCGCCACCAGGCCGTTGGCCCCGGCGTAGAGCAGGTCGTAGTGCCCTTCGAGGCGCTTCGCGACATAGTTGGCCACCAGGATCGCAATCTCGGTGGCCCAGGCGAGTCCTTCCGCACCCATCAACAGGATGTAGATATACGAAATCGGCAGGATGCTGGGCGATCCCCAGGGCCCGGCCGACACCGTCCCGGCGGCGTGCGCGTGCCCCAGCTCGACCACCGGATGCCCCGGAAGAAACGGCGCCAGGTGCGCCCCGACCCCGATCGGCCCCATCCCCGGACCACCACCGCCGTGCGGAATACAAAAGGTCTTGTGCAGGTTCAGGTGACAGACATCGGCGCCGATGTCACCCGGCCGGCAGAGGCCGACCTGCGCATTCATATTGGCACCGTCCATATACACCTGGCCACCGTGCTCGTGCACCGTGGCACAGATCTCCTTGATCGACCCCTCGAAGACGCCGTGGGTCGACGGATAAGTCACCATCAACGCCGCGAGATTCGGCGCGTGCAGTGCCGCCTTCGCCTTCAAGTCGGCGACATCGATATTGCCGTTGGCATCCGTCGCCACCGGCACCACTGTCATCCCCGCCATCACCGCGCTGGCCGGGTTGGTGCCGTGCGCACTCGCCGGAATCAGGCAGACAGTGCGGTGCGCATCACCCCGCGAGCGGTGCCAGGCGCGAATTACCAACAACCCTGCATACTCACCCTGCGAGCCCGCGTTCGGCTGGAGCGACACCGCCGCAAAGCCGGTGATCTCGGCCAGCTGCGCCTCCAGTTGGCGGAACATCTCGGCATAGCCCGCCGTCTGATCCACCGGAGCAAAGGGGTGGATCGCACCGAACTCCGGCCAACTGACCGGCAGCATTTCGGTGGTGGCATTGAGCTTCATCGTGCAGGAGCCGAGCGGAATCATCGCGGCAGTGAGCGAGAGGTCCTTCGCCTCCAGGCCGCGCATATAGCGCAACATCTCCGTTTCGGAGTGATAGCGATTGAAGACCGGGTGGGTGAGATATGCGCTGGTGCGACGCAGCGGCGCAGGAATGTCACTCGGCGCGCCCGCAACCGGATCGGCAGGCTTGCCACCGTTGAAACAGGCGATCACCTCCTGCAGATCCTCTCTGGTCACGGTTTCGTCGAGTGCAACCACGACGCGATCGGTTCCGAGCGCACGGAAGTTGATTTGCCGCGCGCGAGCCGCGGCGAGGATCTCCCGCTGCTGCGTTGCGGTGACACCCACGCTGACCGTGTCGAAGAAATGCTCGTGCGCCAGCGTAAAACCCCAGCCGCGCAGCGCCGCCGCAAGGGC
>JANLPG010000012.1:0-2642 GCA_031367105.1 Gemmatimonadota bacterium
CTGCCGTTGTCGAGCGCGGCGATGGTGCCCGCCACGTGGGTCCCGTGACCGTTACACGGCGCGATGTCGTCGGCCCAATCGCTGCTGAGGCGGGAAATGGCGTTGTAGCCGGCGGCGTAGCTGAGATCGGGATGCGTCGCGTCGCCACCGGAGTCCATCGCAGCGACCTTGACGCCTTCGCCGCGGTTTCCGGCGGCCCACACCGTCGGCGCCGTCACATTGGTCACCCCGTAGGGGATCTCATCGACGGTGCCGCGGCGATACGCCGCCCAGCGATCGGACGGATCGACTGCGTCGCCCAGGTCGGTCGGTGCCCAGAGCCGATCGGCCTCGACCGCGGCGACGTTCGGGTCGGCGACGAGGGCGGCAAGCTGGTCGGGGGAGATGTCACCCATCACCATCCCGACGAACGGGGCCCGGGACCGCAGGCGCAGCTGGAATCGCTGCTCGAGGCGTGCCGAAATGGCGCTGAGTTCCAAGGCCGACACCGGCGGCGCACCCGCTTCGCGGAGTCTCGGGTCGCCCGCAGACGACTGGAGCGTCACGATCACTCGCCCCCCCGATCGGACGACCGCATCTCGCAGCGGAGCGGCGGCACCCTGCGCAAGCAGGACGGCCGGGGCGACCGAAAGCAGCAGCGTGGCGAGGAACCAGTGGCGAGTGGTGCGGGCGAATGCCATAATCACGATCTCCGGTGCGATGTGCCGCGTGCCGACCTTTTCGGGCGGTTTGCTCTGCGCCGCGTCCAGCTGACGTGGCGTCGTATTAATGAGCAAAATTGCGGCCAAGCGTTACTTCCTATCAATCATCGGTTTAGCGGTGAGAATCTGAAGAAATATTGGGCTGACAGACTGATTATTTGACACCACGTTCAAGGCCGGTTGGAACTATCACCTGACCTGCCGCCCTCCGCTCCGACCACCCCCCGCGTAGCGGCCAACCCACGCCATCGGTTTGGCGCCGGTGTGGCGTTACCGCAACAAGCTGAAGCGTCGGGGACGCAATTCGGCGGTCGGCCGGTGTGCTGGCGCCATCGTCCTGGGCTGCTCCCACCCTGTTTGCAACTATGTAACTATTTCGGAGATAACGACTTAGGTAGTGTGTGAAAATTTCGACCGAATGGGGATGAGGCCACGGAAAGCGTGGCACAGCAGGTGCATAAGAGGGAGTCGTCAAGAGATCACGTGTGAAGATCCCGTAACCGATAGCCGGAGAGATTCCCCCAATGAAGCAATTTTTGCGCAACGCACTCGGAGTGGCGGTCACGGCGCTGGCCGTGGTGTCGCCGCTCTCCGCCACCACCGGCGACGGGCACTTCCAGCTGCTGACCAAGGCGGCGCCGAACGACTGGTTCAACCGGACCGGCGCCTTCACCGCCTCGTACACCGCGATCACCCTGCCGACCAACACCGCTTTCTCGGTGTTCTGTGTCGACCGGCTCGGTAGCATTGGCGTCGGCAGCAATTACGACGCCTGGGTCACCGAAATCTCGTCCGCCCAGATCGCCGCGGCCGCCACCGCCGGCCGGACCGGGATAACGTCGGCCGACGCGTTCCAGATTTACCGCCGGCAGGCTTATCTGGTGCAGACCTACTACGCGCTCGGTGGCAACACCGGCCTGACCGGCAGCGAGAACGACTGGCAGTGGGCAGTCTGGGGCCTCTCCGAACTCGGTCTCGGCTCCACCCAGACCTCCTTCCAGACTCGCTTCGGTGTCACGCAGGGCAACGCGGCCTGGAGCATCATCACCAGCACCGGGGCGCTGAACGCCGGCCTGGTATTCGACGCCACAGATTGGCGCGTGATTTCCGACGCCGCTCGCGATTGCTCCTTTAATGGCACCGCCGACCGCTGTCAGGAAGTGATCTTCAAGAGCGGTTCGCCGCCGCAGGAAATTGTGCCTGAGCCGGCGACGATGTCGCTGCTGGCGATGGGCCTGGCCGGTATGGCCGGCGCCGGTCTGCGCCGCCGGAAGCAGGCGAAGAAGTAGTCGTCACCCACGCCTCCGACTAGCTTTCCAAGCGGGCTCCGAGATCTTCGGAGCCCGCTTCGGTTTTCCACCCTCCCCTCCCACCGTTGAGCGCCTCGCGCGTGACTGCTGCCGCCGCACCGACCATCACCGTTGTGATCCCGATGCGGAACGAAGCATCCCACATCACCGCCTGCCTCGACTCGGTGCTGGCATCGGAACTTCCCGACGGGATGAGCTGCGAGGTGCTCGTCTTCGACGGCGCGAGCAGCGACAACTCCGCCGAGCTGGTGCGGGCGCTGGCGCAACGCGACCCACGGCTGCGGCTGTTGCCGAATCCGGCACGGCTGCAGGCTGCGGCATTCAATCGCGGACTGGCCGAAGCGCGCGGTGAATACCTGGTGCGGCTCGACGCCCACTCGCTCTATGCCGCCGACTACCTCGCCGAATCGGTGCGACTGCTGCAGACCACCGGCGCGGCGAATGTCGGTGGTGTGCAGCGCGCCACCGGCGAAGGGCTACTCGGTCGCGCAGTTGCCGCCGCCGTCTCCTCCCGTTTCGCTGCCGGCGATGCCAAGTACCGGCACGCGACCGAACCGTCCTGGACACGTCTACCTCGGAGCCTGGCGCACCAGCACGGTGCGTGCACTCGGTGGGATGCACGCCGACTGGG
>JANLPG010000075.1:0-1614 GCA_031367105.1 Gemmatimonadota bacterium
TCGGTCACCCACTGGTCCAGCGGGGCATTCCCGGGAACCGCCATGTTGTAGTACGGCTCGAAAATCAGGAAGTTCGGGTCATTGGCGAGGTAGAACGCGAACGTCGGAGCGGCGAGCCCGCCAGTCGTCGAGCTGCTCGACCGATACCAGTCGTAGGAAACACCCGTCAGGGAGGCAAGAGACACTGCACTGGTGAAATCGCGGTAGAAGTCGGATTCGGTATTCAGGTTGTCATCCATCGAAATCTCGGCCGAGCCGAGACCGCTGCGTGGGAAGGTCGACGTGATGGCCGTCGTCGAGCCGGAACCGGAGTTCGAGTAGCTCGAGCCATCCCAGTACCACGACTGGTTGGTCCAGCCGTAGTTGTTGGACGGGGTGACCACGGTCTGCGCGGCGAGCGGTGCAGCGGCAGCGATGAGCGCTGCGAGCAGGAGCGAGCCGGATCGTGATTGAGTGCGAGGCATGGCTGAAAGTCCTGCTGCGAGGGAACTCCAGCGCTGTCAGCCTGGAGTGGTCGGTACTCGGCGCCGCGCCGCCCCATCGGGGGGCGGCGTGGAGCTGGCCAACAGTCTACTGTCTGGCGTGCTGCTTCCGCCGCCGCGCCGCCGCGCGAGACATCGCCGCAACAAGCACCAAGGAAGCACAAAGCAACTTTCGAATCATCCGGAGACTACGGTGCGGGGATGAGCGGGGGCGAACCGCACCGCTGCGTCTGAGGAAGATTTGGCAATTCGTGGACCCTGCGCCATCGCATCGTGATACTGGCGTTATCCGACGCAACTCATTGCACTGGCACAACTTGTGATGGACCGAATTACCAGCTTTCTGGTCGTGTTTAGCTCCGATCGCACACCGAAACCACAAGGTGAGGCAGTGGGACCACAAGAGCGGGAGGGTGTGACAACGCGACGAGCCGGCAATGCAATCGCCCCGCGCCACCCGGAAGCGGGTGACGCGGGGCGATCACAGCGATCGCTGGCCTCGGGGACTAGCCCTGCTTCGAGCGCTTCCGACGGCCGGCCGCGGCCATCGCCACGAGCCCGGAGGCAAGCAGGGTCAGGGTCGCGGGCTCCGGTACCACATCCGCGGTGTTGACGAGGATGGCTGCACGTCCTACTTCGACCTGGCTCGCGTTGAATGCCACCAGTGCGAAACCATACTGTCCGGCAACATTGGGATTGAAGACAGCGAACGACGGCGGGACGACCACCGCGGGATTCGCGAGGGCCAGGAAGTTCATCCCCAGATTCCAGGAGTCCTGCGACGGAGTCACGGCCACGTAGCCGTAATCGCCGAAATTTCCGACGGCCGGGTTGAAGTCGTAGTACAGCCGGTAATTCCACGCGGAACTGTTGATACCAATGATGGCCCAATCGAAGTTCCACTTCGCGTACGGATCGGCCGGGCTCGGTGCATTGAGATTGGTGCCGGCCAGCGCCAGGAACGTCCCGGCGCCGTTGTTCGTCAGGGCCGGATCGGAAAAGCGCGGGGTGGCCGAGAGAAAGAGGTGGACCCCACCGAGCGCAGTGACATTCGCCACGGAATTGGACATCACGAACTCAGTGGAGATGCCGCTCCCGCCGAAGGTGAGTCCGGGGCGGGAGCCGAAATCGG
>JANLPG010000100.1:0-6935 GCA_031367105.1 Gemmatimonadota bacterium
GGGCGTTGGATGAGATGTCACAGGGAAATGGGCCAACATATTCTGCCGGTGAGACGCCGCGCTGGCTATGGCAATGTGAATGTCGGCATCGGTGTCGGCACATTCCTGCAACTTGCGGCTGAGATAGAGGCTTTGGTGCTGGCCTTCGTCAAGGAGCAGAATGTTCATTCAGCTATCACAGCGGGTGGGCGGAGTGAATTGCCGGGCAGGACACACCCGCGAGGCGCAAGCGGCAGGATCAGAGCTGACCGAACGCCGCCAGGGCGTCTTCGCCGTAGAAGATCCGGATGTACTTCTGCTGCGCGGAGGAGAGTCGCCGGATTGCCCAGGAGAGGTGTACGAAATGCGGTTCCATCGGTGGGCGGAGCGGGTGCATTCCGATCTCGGCGGGGAGGTGGCTCCCCTTCCGGGTATTACAGCTGGAACAGGCGGTGACCACATTCTGCCAGGCGTTGGTGCCGCCGCGCGACTGCGGCACGACGTGGTCCCGGGTGAGGCACTCCCGGGTCCGCAACTCGACACTGGGACGTGCGCAGTACTGGCAGGTGTAGCCGTCGCGGGCGAACAGAAAGGTGTTGGTGACTTGGCGGCGGAAACGGCGGGGGACGTGCACGAAGCGGACGAGACGAATGATCGCCGGTTTGGGTAACCGCAGATGTTCGCTGCGGATCGGCTCGTGGCCGTCGGCCTCCACGATTTCGGCCTTCCCTTCGATGACAAGTCGGAGGGCCCTGCGAACGGGGACCATCGTGAGCGGTTCGAAAGAGGCATTCAGGGCAAGACAGCGCACCGTTCGAAGCTCCGGACGACGTTACCTAGGGATACCTAGATCGCGTCGCCGGATCAAGGCTCCGATGCGCCGTGTACCTGTCGGCCGCCGAGCCAGGTGGCGCTGACATCGGCGAGCGTGCTCGCCAGCACCGCCTCCTCAGGCGTGGTGGTGGCGCCAACGCGGATCGCAGCCAGATCGCCCCACTTCCCCGCTTCCAACGATCCGATGGCGCTCTCCAGACCGAGTGCTTTCGCCCCGCCCAACGTCAGCGCAGCAAGGGTACGCGGGGCATCCCACCCCGTCAGCAGTCGCGCCGCTCGCGCCTCTGCGATCAAGTCGAGCGGGGCGACGCTCACCACCGAGTCGGTCCCCAGGCCGATCCGCAGCTGGCGATCAAGATAGCGCTGCATCGGCGCGTCGATCCCGTGATGGCGTCGATTGGAGCGCGGGCAATGCGCGATCGCGCAGTCGTGCCGCTGGAGCAGATCCGCATCGCGGTCATCCACGTTGAGGACGTGAATGCAGAGCGTGCGCGAGGAGAGCACGCCGTGCTGTTCGAGCCAGGCGACCGGAGAGATCGGGACGGGAGAGGGGCGCGGGATTCCGCGGCTCCGCCAGGCATCAGCGAATGTTCCGGTGAAATCGTGGAGCAGCGCCGACTCGCCGGGAGGTTCGGCGAGGTGGACGGCCATCGGCAGTCCGTGGGCGCGAGCCAGCTCGGCCGCCGCACGATAGAGCGGGCCGCTCACCGTGTAGGGAGCGTGGGGCGAGACGCCCAACGACACCCGGCCAGCCGCGTGCTGGGCGAGCCGCTCCAGGTCGGCAGCGAAGCGCTGCATTGCGGCGGCACACTCGTCGGGATCGGCTCCGAACACTTCGTGATGCACAATGCCGCTGCCGCCTAGGGCGGAGAGGGCCGCGATCACCTGACCGGTGCTGCCGGTGTCGCAAATCGTCGTGACCCCGGATTGCCAGCACTCGCGGATCCCCTGCTCCGCCGCCGCAAGGAACGCCTCGTTGCTGCGCGCCGCCTTGATTTCCATCAGGTGCTTGATCCACGCCCAGAACTCGCCGTCCTCGACGAGGCCGGCGAGTCCAGTGAGTTCGAGATGGGTGTGGCTGTTCACCAGGCCTGGAAGGAGGACGGTGCCAGCGAGGTGTTGCGTCCGCGCGGTCTCGGGGCGGGGTACGGTTGCGTCCGGCCCCACGGCCACGATCCGGCCCCCGGCATCGAGCAATACTGCGCCGTCGGCAATGGCAGGTCGCGCAATGGGCAGCAGCCACGGCGCGGAGAGCCGCAGCATCAGGGGCCGCCGCCGGGGCGGAAGGGGGAGTGGACCGGACAGAACTCCTTCGGTGCCGCGCCCGGAGGGTAATAGCGGATCTCGCGAGTGTCCTCGGGGCAGAACGGCGTGGCGCGGAAGCCGGTGGTCTTGTCGATCTCCACCGGAATAGCGGTCTGCTCGGGCTGGGCCCAGTCGCCGGGAGCCTTCCGACGTTGATAGACCTCCAGCATCATCTGGGTCCACGCTGGCGCGGCCAGCCTGCCGCCCTGCGCACCGGACATGATCTTGGTGGGGCGATCGAAACCGATCCAGACTCCCGCCACGATGTCGCGCGTGAAGCCGATGTACCAGACGTCGTTGTAGTCGTTCGTGGTGCCGGTCTTGCCGCCCGCCGGAAGGGTGAAGCCGGCGCGATACACTGAAGCGTTGGCAGTCCCGCTGGTCACCACACCACGCAGTTCGGTGGTCATCATCCAGGCGGCGTGGGGGTCGAGCACCGGGTGGCGCTTCGGCTCCGGCTCCCAGAGCAGCTTGCCGTCCTTGTCCTCGACCCGGAGGATGGGGTTCGGCTCCACCCGGGTGCCGAGGTTTGCGAAGGTGGAGTAGGCAGCAATCATTTCGAGCGGCTTGACCGAGGCAGAGCCCAGCACCACTGATGGCACCGCCTGAATGCGGGTGGTCAGGCCGAACTTCTGCGCTTCGGCCCGCACCGCCCCGGGACCGACTTTCAGCCCCACGCGCACCGCGACGGAGTTGATCGACTTCCGCAGCGCTTCCCGCAGCGTCATCGGGGCGTTGGTAAATTTTCCGTCGTAGTTCTGCGGCTCCCAGTTCGGCTGGCCATCGGGCATCGGGATCGACACCGGTTCATCCATTTCGGTGTCATCGAAGGTGCGTCCCGATTCGATTGCCGCGGAGTACACTATCGGCTTGAAGGTGGAACCTGGCTGGCGCTCCGCCTGGACCACGCGATTGAATTTCGAGTCATCGTAGTCACGGCCGCCGACCATCGCGAGGATGTTTCCCGTCGCGGCCTCGAGCATCAGCACCGCCCCCTGCAGATAGGGGGTGTTGGGACCACCCTCATCGCTGTCGCTGCGCTGCTCGTTGTATTCGGCATAGCTCTGGTGGGGATACCGCCCCAGTTGGCCGCTCTCGATTTTCTCGAGTTGCGCCTCCAGGGCACGTTCGGCGGCGAGCTGGGCATCGAGGTCGAGCGTGGTGTAGATCCGGTAGCCGGCCTTGTACAGATCGCCGCCGAAGCGCGCCGCCAGCATCTGACGGACATACTCGACGAAGTACTGGGCGTGACTGTCGAAGTCGGATCGCGACGAGAGGGCGAGCGGATACGCCTTCCAGCTCTCCGCCTCCTCCGCGGTGATCGCCCCGTCGGCGTGGAGCAACTCGAGTACCACGTTCCGCCGCCGCACCGCGTTGTCGGGATGCCGCCGGGGATTGTAGGTCCCCGGCGCCTTGGGGAGCGCGGCGAGCATTGCTGCCTCGGCCATATTCAGGTCGCGAGACGACTTGCCGAAATAGCGCTGCGACGCCGCTTCGACGCCGTAGGCTCCGTTGCCGAGGAAGATCTGGTTGAGGTAGAGCTCGAGAATCTTCTGCTTGCTGTAGCGCCGCTCGATGTTCATCGCGACCCGCGCCTCCCGGATCTTGCGGGCGATTCCGGAGAGTCCGCTGCGCTTGCTGCGGTCGATCGACTCCGGAAAGAGATTGCCGGCGAGCTGCATCGTGATGGTCGAGAAGCCCTGCTTCGAGAAGGAGGCGCTCAGGAGATTGTTCTTGACCGCACCAATGAAGCGAACCCAGTCGACGCCGTGGTGCTCGTAGAAGCGCTTGTCCTCGACGGCGATGAAGGCGCTGGGGATCGCCGGCGACATCTCCTTGAGCCCCATCACGGTGCGCTTGTAGAGGCCGAAATCGGTGATCAGCCGGCCATCGGCGGCGAAGACCCGGGAGGCCTGATCAGGGTCGTACTGGGCCAGAGGCGCGAGCGATGGGCAGGCGTCGTTGGCGCAGGCGCGGCTCCACGCACCGAGCACCGCCAGGAGGACGAAGGCGGTACCAGCGAGGAGGACGATCACCATCCGACGGCGCACTGAGGAGCGGCGCCACCCGTCGGCGAGGGACTTCCTCACTCGGGTGAGCCGCCCGGGGGTCTTGGGCATAGGGAGGAAGGTATCCGACCCGGTGACGGGTTGCACGTCCGGGCGCGCGCCGGGCATCTTGGAGCGCAATGAACTCTCTCCTCGCAGTACTCCGCTCCCGCGGAATGGTGCACGACGCCACCCCCGACCTGGCCGAACGGCTGGCGCAGGGGCCGATTACCGGCTACGCCGGCTTCGATCCCACCGCCGATTCGCTCCACATCGGCAATCTGGTCCCGGTGATGGCGCTGGCCTGGCTGCAGCGGCTCGGTGGCCGCCCGCTGGTGCTGGTTGGTGGCGGGACCGGATTGGTGGGCGACCCCTCCGGGAAGCGCTCGGAGCGGCCAATGCTTGCCAGCGGGACGGTGACGGCGAACGCCGCCGCCATCCGCACGCAGCTGGCGCGCTTCCTCGAGTTTGGGGAGGGGGAAAGCGGGGCACGGATGGTCAACAACGCCGAGTGGCTCAACGACCTCGGGCTGCTCGAATTCCTCCGAGATAGCGGCAAGCATTTCACGGTCAGTTATATGCTGCAGAAGGACACCGTGAAGAGCCGGCTCGAGAGCGGGATCTCGTTCACCGAGTTCGCCTATATGCTGGTGCAGGCGTACGACTTTGCCCACCTCGCCCGCGCCGAGCGCTGTGAGCTGCAACTCGGCGGCAGCGACCAATGGGGCAACATCACCGCCGGGATCGAGTTGGGCGCACGCCGGGATGGCAACAAACTGCATGGGCTGGTGTTGCCGCTGCTCACCACGGCGGCGGGGGAGAAGTTCGGGAAGAGTGAAGCGGGGAATCTCTGGCTCGATCCGGGCAAGACCTCGCCCTACGCCTTCCATCAGTTCTGGCTCGCGGTCGAGGACGCCGACGTCGAGCGCCTGCTGCGCTTCTTCACCTTTCTCGATCTCGCCGAGATCGAGGCGTTGATGGTGCAGCACCGGGGTGAGCCGGGGAAGCGGATTCCGCAGCGACGTCTCGCCGACGACGTCACAGCGAGGATCCACGGTGCCGAGGCGGTAACCCGGGTGGCTGCCGCCGCGCAGATCCTGTTCGGGGGCGGTGACCTGGCTGGTGCCGACGCCGACACGCTCGCGATGGTGACGGCCGAAGTTCCAACCCGCACCATCACCACGGCGGCGCTCCATGCCGGCGTTGCGATGGCCGATGCTCTGGTGGAGAGCGGCCTCGCCGCCTCGAAAGGTGAGGCGCGACGAGGGCTCGATGGCGGTGGTTTCTCCGTCAACGGCATCCCCGCGAACGCGGCCCGGATCGTCAGCAGCACCGATGTGCTCGCAGGCGGAGTGGTGTTACTGCGGAAGGGAAAGCGACACTGGGCGGCGTTACGATTGGAGGGGTAGCAATGCGAGCAGCACTTCGGTGGCACGAACTTCTGGCGGCGAGCGCGATGCTCGCCGCTTCAGCGTGTGCGGGTACGCCGGTCGACGAAACGACACCGCCGACCGCTGACGCCAAGGTTTCGGCCACCCTCCAGCTCGCCCCCACCTCTCGCAATCAGAGCGTGCCGCAAGGCGGGAGTCTCGGCGCCGACTCGACCCGGCTCACGCTGAGCGGGACGGGGTCGGGGAAGCTGTCGTGGACGGCCAGCAAGCGCGCCACCTGGCTCACGCTCAACCCAACTGCGGGTAGGGGAAGCGGCTGGGTGCGCTGGAGTCACCAAGTGGCGGACCTCGCGGTGGGCACCTGGGTCGATACCATCACGGTGGTGGCCTCGGGAGTGAGCGGCTCACCGGCACGGTTCTACGACACGGTGGTAGTGACCCCAGTGGTGACTCCCCCGCCCCCGCCACCACCTCCTCCGCCTCCTCCGCCTCCTCCGCCACCACCGCCACCACCGCCGCCGGGCACCACGCAGCCTGACCTCGGCCTCAACGCCTCGTTCCACGGCCGACGCTTCTTCCCCGATAACTCGGAGTGGAATCGGGTCGTCGCTGGCGACCCGGTCGACCCAAACTCCGCCGCCATTCTCTCACTGATCGGCTTGACCAAGAGCCTGCATCCCGATTTCGGTGCCAACTACAACGGCGGGCCCTTCGGGATTCCCTATATCGTGGTTCCCGACGTCCAGCCGCGGAGCGTCGTAAGCTTCGACTATGCGTCCGAGAGCGATGCCGGTCCGTATCCGATTCCGCCGAACCCACCGATCGAACCGGGTGGCGGCGATCAGCACCTGCTGATGGTGACGCAGGATGAGTGGAAGCTTTTTGAACTCTTCTACCTGACTGGCGCACCAGGGGCGTGGCGGGCGGGCTCGGGGGCGATTTTCGACCTCGCCACCGGGGCACCGCGTCCCGCCGGCTGGACCTCGGCAGATGCCGCCGGTCTGCCGATTCTCCCGGGGCTGGTGCGCTTCGATGAGGTGATGGAGCAGGGCGTGATCCGGCACGCACTCCGCTTTACGGTGCAGTACAGCCGCAAGGCGTACCTCCCACCGGCACGGCACTGGGCGTCCTCCAGCACCGACCCGCTGCGGCCGCCGATGGGGATGCGGGTGCGGCTGAAGGCATCGTTCGATATCAGCGGCTATCCAGCGGCGGCGCAGGTCATCCTGCGCGCGCTCAAGAGCTACGGGATGATGGTGGCTGACAACGGCGGCGATTTCTTCCTGTCGGGGACAGCCGATGCGCGCTGGAACGACGCTGTCAACGAGACGTTGAAGCTGGTGAAAGTGGGCGACTTCGAGGTGGTTCAGATGGTGGG
>JANLPG010000104.1:0-34701 GCA_031367105.1 Gemmatimonadota bacterium
CACCACCGTGCCATCCTTCTTTACATAACCTCGCACACGCACCTGTGCATAGGCTGAAGAAGCATAGGATGACAGCTCGAGAACAATTGCAGCCAATAGGACGAAAACCTTTCGAGTCATTCGTTCCCTCACAGCGATGTGTAGTTCTCAACACATGCTACTGCAACTGCGTGAATCCATCGTGAATTGGCAGTTGCAGCTCGCTCGAATAGGCACGCCGATGCCTTGGTTCGCAACGCGAGTGAAATTGTCGGGTATCGTGGGTGGATGGCAGCAGAAGCCGTCGAAGAGATTGACCACGATACATGCTCAGGAATCGCCGGTGGGGATAGACTCAGGGAGTAATGATCGGCGTCGGTCTCCTACGGGTCATGCAGCAGAATGGATCGTGGAGGGTGTCAAGGCCAATTGAAAATGGGACAGTATGTGGGCTCAGTCCTGGCGTGAGGGGGGCTCCTCCCGGGCTGGCGTCTGCCGGCGGGCGATCAACAGGCTCCCGTCCCGGTCCCGCAGTCCTCAGAGGCATAACTCCCGAACCTCGGGGCCACCCCGCACCAGGACGTAGCGACCGAGGGTTTCGGCAGGATCATCGAGCGTGACGGTGAGGGTGAGTGAGTTGCCGTCGATCCGACCGGCATAGCGGGCGGCGCGGGGCGCTCGGCCACCCGACGGCGCAGGACCGCCGCCGGTGTAGTGCTGCCCCGTGCCGATGAATCGGCCGTCGCTGTCGACGGTCCAGGTGGAATCGATGGTTCCGGTGCCGCACTGGTACGTGAGTGCGCCACCAGCACGCGCGAGCGTGAGACTGACGATAGGCCCGCCCCAGCTCCCGGCGGCCTCCGGAGCTGCAGACGAGGAGCACCCCAGCGCGAAGGCCAAGCCGAGCGACAGGAGGCGAGTGCTCAATGGGGCGCGGTTCGCGGACACTGCTGAGCGCTGGCACTTGGGCATCGGAACCGACTCCTGTGGCAGAGCGAAAGAGGCCGCCGCCTGATGGCGCCGGCCCCTCACGACAACAGCTTCGGGCGAGTGAGCAAGTCTACTTTGCCCGATACCGCCAGGCGGTGATCCCATCGCCCTTTCCCTCGGCCTTCCAGTCGTGCTTCGCACCGGGCTGCAGCGCCGGGATTGCGACATTGTCGCTGGAGACCACGGTGCCTCCCGCGTTGAGGAACTCCACGACGATGGTGACCGGCGCGGCCGGGAGTGACTTGGCCGCCTCGTCGGTCGCTTGCCGGCCAACCGCCTGACCGGTCAGCGTCGCCCCTTCCTTCCTGCGCTGGAACTGCACGGCCTCGACCGAAGTCGGAAGGCGAATCAGCTTGGTGATCGTCTTGATCAGGTCGTCCTGCTTGTTCTGCTGTCGGTAGCCTTCGCCAAGATATTTGAGATTGCTCTCGTTGAGCGGCTCCATCGCGACCAGCTTGAGGGCCACCGGTACCAGCTTGTCCCCCGCCTTCATCGCGAGATAGGTATTCGCCAGATTGGCCAGCGCGGTCCGGTCACCGGGCGAAGCCGCAGAGACTTTCTCAAATACCTCCGCGGCTTCGGCATACTTCTTCGCGTTGAACAAATTGACACCCATCGACGTCAGATCGTCGTTGGTCAATGTGCCAGCAGTTGCTCCCGCGGCCAGCATCTGCTGTTCGAGCTGAGCGGCTTCGGCCGTGGCACCGGTGGCACGCAACGATTGAATCAGTGCCTTCTTGGCGTCGGTATCGTTCGGTTCCCATTGGAGATACTTCTTGAGTTCGACCGCCGCCTCAGCGTACTTGTTCATTCGTTGCAACACGGCCGCCAGATTGAACGTCGAGGCGTTTCGCTCCTTGCTGAAGCGTTCCTCGCGCGACGCCCTCTCCTGCGCAAGCCTGAAATAGGCGACAGCGCTGTCAGACTCGCCGGAGTTGGCATAGAGGACGCCGAGGTTGTAGAACCCCTGCGGGAAGTCGCGCGAAATGATCGAGGCCTGCTGGAACAATGCGACCGCGGAGTCGACCTTGTTTTGTCGAACGAATTCGGCCGCCGGTGTCATCAGCGCGATCCACGCCGTCTGACGGTAGCCTTTCACATCCTCGGCGCAATCCGGCTGGAGCGCCACCGCACGCGTGAAGGCCGAGTCGGCACCGCGGAGGTCACCCAGGTTCAGGTCGAGCCGACCGAGGTAATACCACGCCGCCGCACTCTTGTCCTGCCCGGCACTGGCGATCGCCTCGGTGACGACGCTGATACCTTTCTTCAGCTGGCCTTCCTTCTTGACGAGGTCAGGGAGCTCGACCCCGGTCTTCAAGTATGTCGCCGCGCTCGAGACGCGGAAATCGCCGCCTTTGAGCTGGCAACGGGGCGCCTGGTACTTGGATGACATCGCCAGCTTGACGCGCTGGTTGTACTCCTGCGCATCACCCATCCTCGGGGTAACGCCGAGCGCCACCAGCACCAGCAGGCCAATCTCTCGCATCTCAACTCCTCGAATCGGATCGATAGGACGAACCGTAGCGGTCGTCCGGAACAGTTCACCAGCACAGCCAGTTCGCCGGCAACTCACCCGGCATTGCCGGCACCACATTTCCGTACCTAGGGGACGCCCAGATGGCCCTGGGCTGCACCGAATGATTCGCAGGAAGCGGTGGAATATCCCTCAGGCAGCGGGCGGGGGCAAATCCCCGGGATTGCGATAGAGCCACCCCGCCCCGGTATTGAAGAGGACCACCTGCTCCTCAGGCTGGATCAGGCCCCGTTCCTGGAGCACCAGCGCCGCGGCGATGCTGGCACCACCCTCAGGGGAGAAATCGATACCCTCCGTGCGGGTTCCCAGCGCCGCCAGGGCCACCATCGTGTCGTCGGCGACCGCCACTGCCCCCCCACTGCTCTCCAGCAGGATCCGGAGCATCAGCTTGTCGCCCAGCGGCCCCGGCACCCGGAGGCCGCTAGCGACCGTCCAGGGGTCGGCCCAGGGTTCCGCCGTGGGGTTCCCTGCTTCGAATGCTTGGACGATCGGGGCGCAGCCTGTGCTCTGGACCGAATAGAGCCTGGGCATCGGGTCGGTGACCCACCCGGCGTCTTGGAGTTCGTGAAACGCCTTCCACATCCCGATCAACCCCGTGCCGCCGCCAGTGGGGTAGATGATTGCGGCGGGTAGTTTCCAGCCGAGCTGCAGGGCGATCTCCAACCCAAGGGTTTTCTTCCCCTCGATTCGATACGGCTCCCGGAGCGTGCTGAGATCTACCGCTCCGCTCTCGACTGCCCAGGCGCGAGCAGCCTTGCCGCAGTCGCCAATATGGCCATCGAGCAGGATCAACTCGCCGCCGAACGCAACGATTTGCGAGAGAATGGTGGCCGGCGTGGTGTTCGGTGCAAAAACGCGCACCGCCGCGCCGGCCCGCGCCGCGTACGCGGCGCTCGCGACTCCGGCGTTGCCCGCTGTCGGGATGACGAAACGGTCGGCACCGGCCCGGGTCGCTCGCGTAATGGCAGCACTGAGACCTCGCGCCTTGAAGGCGCCGGTCGGATTGGTCGACTCGTCCTTGATCCAGATGTTGCCCAAGTTCAGCGCCGCAGCGAGTCTGGGAGCCTGCAGCAAGGGGGTGTCGCCCTCGCCAAGGGTGACAGGTTGCTCGGCTTCCGTCAGCGGCAGGAAGGAGCGGAACCGCCACATCCCGTGCCGGCGCCTCACCTCGGCACGTTCGGTGGTGGGATGAATGCGCCCTGGGTAGCGCACCAGGAAGGGGCGACCGCAGTGCGGGCAGACGGTGGGGAGGCCGTCTGCAGTTGCCGTCGTGCCACAATCAGAACATTCGAGATGCCAATCCATTCAGGCGTTCGCTTTCAGATGGTCGAGGATACGGATGGCGATTGCCTCGGAAAAGCCTGGCAATGCGGCGAGGTCGGCGGGCGTTGCAGCACGAACGCCGGTCAGTGAGCCAAAGGCCGTGAGCAGGGCGCGTCGCTTGGCAGGCCCCACACCGGGAATATCGAGCAGCGCCGAGGTGATGGTGCGATCACTGCGACGCTTGCGGTTGTAGGCCACGCCGAAACGGTGTGCCTCGTCGCGGGCGCGCTGAAGCAGTCGAAGTGCGCCGCTTCGGCGCGACAACCGGATCGACTCGGTGCTGCCAGGGAGGAAGATCTCTTCCTCCCGCTTGGCGAGCGAGGCCAGCGGAATATGCTGCACTCCGAGTGTGGTCATCGCATCGAGCGCGGCCGACAGCTGCCCCTTCCCGCCATCGATCACCACCAGATCGGGGAAGGGATCACCCTGTTCGATCCGTCGCCGGAAGTAGCGGGAGACGACTTCGTGGATTGCGGCGAAATCGTCCTGCTGCGCGATTCCCTTGATCTTGAACTTGCGGTACTCGGACTTCTTCGGCCGTCCGGCCTCGAAGGTGACGAGTGACCCGACGGTGTCTCTCCCCTGGTTCGTTGAGATGTCGATCAGGATGAACACCCGCGGGACACTGGACAGCCCAAGTTCGCGGCCGAGCGCGTAGACGGGGTCCTCCGCTCGCTCTTCGGTCTCGAAGCTTTCCATCCGGAGTGACTCGAGCAGATGCCGTGCGTTCTGGTCGGCCAACTCGCGCCAGCGTGCCGCGACCCCGCGCTGCGGGATCCCGATCCGCTGGGCCGGCAGCAGCGCTTCCAGCGCCTCCAGCTCGGTAGGCGGAAACGGCAGCACCAGGCGAGGGACCTTTCCCTCCACCGGGAGATACCAGCGGATCAGGAAGGCGTTCAGCGCTTCATCGTCGGAAGCCGCCTCGACGTTCTCAAGAAAGCGGTGCTCGCGCCCCACGACCCGCCCGTCGCGGACGCGGAAGAGCACTCCGACGGCGTCGTCACCATCGCGCGCGTAGCCGATCACGTCGGCATCGCCAGTCCCGATGACATCCACTGTAGCCGGGGCCTCGACCTGTTCGAGCCACTTGAGGGTATCGCGCAGGTCGCGCGCGCGCTCGAAATCCTCCTGTTCACTGGCGACCTGCATCATAGCGCGAATCCGCGCCTTCAGGTCGACGGTGTGGCCTTCGAGAAAAGCGATAACTTCGCCGATCATCCCGCGATAATCGGGCTCCGTCTGCCAGGCCACGCACGGCGCCTTGCATCGACCAATGTGATAATCCAGGCAGGGCCGCTCGCGGCGCTCCCGGGGGATGTCATCGGTACAGGAGCGCACCGTGAACATCCGCCGCACCAGGCCCAGGGTACGTCGCATATCGCCAACGTCGGTGTACGGACCGTAATACCGGGCACCGTCCAGGTCGCGACGCCGTGTGGCGAGCACGCGGGGGAATGGTTCTCCCATCGTGACGGCGATCGAGGGATAGCTCTTGTCGTCCTTCAGCCGGACGTTGAACTTCGGGAGGTATTCCTTGATGAGATTGTTCTCGAGGAGCAGCGACTGCGCCTCGTTACCCACGACGATCGTCTCGACATCCGTGATCGTGCGCTGCAGCCAGCGATGCTTCGGTGATTCGGCGAAATCGGTGGCAAAATATGACCGTACCCGGCTTCGCAGGTTCTTCGCCTTGCCGACGTACAGCACTTCGCCCGCACCATCCTTCCAGAGGTACACGCCCGGACCATCCGGCAAGGTATCCAGCTTGCGCTGGAGCGCCTCGTTCACGACCCGCTCCGCGAGCGCGTGAGGACACGGCGAATCCGGCCGGTCAATACCGCCGCTTCCGGCACGTCCCACCACATCGTAGCGCCAAGGTAGATGACGGCATTGAGCGGTACGGTGAGGAGTAACAATGGAATCGGCTTCATTGCTGGCGCCGCCAGTAGCACCGCGGTGCTTACGACCCCGGCGATCCCCGCAGCGGCCCAGAGCTTGACCAGTTCACTGGTCGGAAGATCGAATCGGCCGAGGCGACGGCAGAGCCCGCGACGGAGCAGCGTGAACTCGACCCAGCCTGCCATCCCTGCCGTCGCGGTAATTCCGGCCGCACCCCATTTCTGGTCGATCCCCAACAACCCGGGAAGCACACGCGCCGCCAGCAGACCGAGCCCAGCAGTGAGCACGATCCTGACGATCCCGCAGCGCAGTGGCGTGCGGGTATCGTGCAGGGCGTAGAAGGTCGAGGCATACAGCCGCCCCAGAGTCGACGCCAGTAACCCGATCGCGGATCCCGCGAGTACGATCCAGACGTACTGGCTATCGGCGTGCCCGAACTGACCAGTCTGAAAGACCGCTGCGGAAATGACACCACCGAGGCAGACGAAGCCGACCGCCGACGGCACGATGTAGTAGGCGAGCCGTTGCGTCGCAGCATCGAGGCGAATGCGGAGTGCCTGGGCGATCGAGTCGGCATCGCCGCGTTCACGCGACATCTCGGGCAGCTCGGCTGCGGAGATCGCCATCCCGAAGAGGGAGACCGGAAGGGTATACAGCACCTGGGCGTTGGCCATCGCGGTAATCGCGCCAGGGATGAAGTTGGCAATCCAGACGTCGATGAGGGCGGAGATCTGGTTGGCGCCCCGCGAAATCAGGTTCGGCAGGAAGGAGCGCACCACCTGCGGTACGCCCTCGACGCCGCGCCAGTGCTGTGGGTGGATCATCCCTCCAACTGCCCGCACGACCGGCCACTGCACGGCGATCTGCAGGAATGAACCGAGCACGGCGCCCCACGCGGCGACCACGACGAAGCGCATTTCGCTCTGCCCCGCGGCGCCCAGCACGACCGTGAGGATGATCGCGGCATTCCACACCACCGGCGCTGCGTAGGAGAGCAGAAACTTGCGATGCGAGTTGAGCACGCCGAGGCACCAGGCGGAGAACACCAGCAAGCCGGCGGCCGGGAAGAGAATGCGCACCAGCGTGGTCGTGATGGCGCGCGTTTCCGGGGTGAACCGGGGGACAATGAGGCCAACCAGCAGCGGTGTCGCGAGTTCGCCAAGCAGGACGATGACGGCAACGATCGCCGAGAGGAGCGCCAGTACGGCGCCGGCGAGTCGGCGTGCCTCCGCCTCCTTCCCTTCGCCGAGCAACCGGGAATAACTGGGAATGAACGAGGCGGAGAGGGCGCCTTCACCGAAGAGGTTTTGCAGGAAATTGGGGATCCGGAAGGCGGCGTTCCAGACTTCCGAGGCGTCGGAGATCCCCAGAAAGTGCGAGAAGATGCGTTGCCGAATGAGTCCGGCGATTCGACTGAGGAGAATGCCGGCGGCGACGAAGTAGGAGCCGCGATTGGTTGGCTTCACTTCTGCGCCGGTGGCCGCGGCAACCCCACGTCGAAGCGCCGATGGAGCGATTCGCACTCCTCACGCAACTGGGTGACCGCACCGTTCAGCAGATCGACGTCGCCCTCGAGCTGGTCGACTTGCTGCTTCAGGTCGGCGATCACCTCATCCCGACGGGTCGCGGGAGCCGGCTCCCGCTCCATCCGCTTGGCGAGGGCACGGCCGACCGGCCCATCCACCAACAGCGACAGGATCGGGATGCTGAGCGCGACCAGCAGGACGACGCCGAGGAGCGACATAGCCGGATGCTATTCCGGACCCGGGTCCGGCTCGAGCCGCCCGGCCCAGCGCTCCGCCGCTGCGCGAACCGCGTGCGGCCAGGCACTGCCGTACCGCGCGAGGAACGAGGGAGCCGAGAGCACCCGCTCCTGAGGCACACCGCGCGGACGCAGGGCCTCGCGCAACCGGACGTACTGGGCGTAGGCGATGTCGCCGCGTTTCCGGAGGTGGCGCTCGAGCACCCGCTCGAGGTCATCGGCGACCTGTGACAGTCGGCGCTGTCGGGCGGCGATGGCACGGTCGAGGACGCTGTCGATCGTCCGTCCGGCGTTGATGAGCGTATTGGTAGTAGCGTTGATCGCGTCCCGGAGTTGGGCGAGCGCCATCGGCACCTCGCTCGGGAGGTCGCGTCGGAGCACGCGGCGACCGATGGTACCGTCGTCGGAGAGGAGTGCCTCCGGCGAGAGACTCAAACGGTCGAGGAGGCGATCGGCCCAGGGTTCGATCAGCGTACCGGACCATCGCGGCACCGGCAACTGCGGTGTGACCCCAAGCAGCGGGTAGAGCGCCGCGGCCTGCCGGGTGAGATAGCGGTACTCGCCAGGGCCCGCCACATAGGCCACGGTGGGTAGCAGGGCCGACTCGACGACCGGCCGGAGCAGGACGTTGGCGGAGAATCGCTCGGGATGCTGCGTCAGCTCGTGGCTCAGCTCGTCGCGAGTGAAGCGCACTCCCGTGCGGCGGGCACGAAACCCCTCGCCCTCGATCAGCAATCGGTCGCGACCAGCATCGCGTTCGTAGAACACCAGCGTCGCACCCTCGCCGGAAGCGATTCCGGTCTCCGGGTCGGGGAGCGCTGCGAGCGCCGTATCGAGTGCACCGGCACGTTGTAGCGCCTGGAGCAGCAGCGGAACCTGGGCACGCTTGAACTCGGGCCGGGTGGGATCGAGACAGACGATTCCAAAGGGAGCGAGCAATTCGGCGAGAGCGCCCGCGTACGCCTCGTGGAGCGAGCGGCCAGGGATGTAATGCCGCCGCAACCAGGCGAGGGTGGCATCGCGATCGTGGCCAACCGGCAACGATTGCTCCAGCGTACGCAGGCCGGTCAGGATCTCCGGCGGAAGTGGTTCCCTCGACATCGAGCGTTGGGGTGCTTCGGCCGATCGCGGCTCCAGGTGCCATTCCCGCAGCACCTCGTCGGCATCAAGCCACGAAGCGGTGCTCGCTTCGGCGAAATCGTGATCGTCGCCGGCAATCCAGAAAAGGGGCACCACCGGACGCTGCCACCGGGCAGACAGCGCTGCTGCCAGCGCGGCCGCCGCCAGCGCCTTGTGAACGGCGTACGCCGGTCCCGTAAAGAGGCCAGGCTGCTGGCCGGTCGTGACGATCAGCGCTCCCGCCGACTGGAGCTGCACGATGGTCGCTTCGGTGCCTGGCACAGCGACGAGGGCCGGGGTGAGCGCGGACGGCCAGCTGTCGGCTCGTGGCCGCGGCTGCGACAGTGGACCGGCGGAATGGGAGAGCAGCCGCATCAACGCACCCCCTTGTGGTAGGGTTCGCCACGAAGGATAGTGGTAGCGCGATAGAGCTGTTCGGCGACCAGCACGCGGGCCAGCTCGTGCGGCAAGGTGAGTGGGCCGAGACTCCAGGCGTCTGTTGCACGCGCTCGAACGGCCGCCGAAACGCCGACCGCCCCGCCGATCAGGAGTGCGTGATCGCGACCCCGTTCGCGCCACGCCTGCAATTGTTCGGCGACCTGTTCACTCGACCAGGGAAGACCGCCGAGATCGAGGAGGGTGAGGTCAGCGTCGTCGGGCACGAGCTCGAGCACGCGCTTCCCCTCCTCCTCCCGCTGCAGGGCGACGCTCCCGGCTCGCCCCGCCTCGCGCACCTCACGCTCCGTCAGCGGCACCACCCGGCGGAGCCGGCGCACGTATTCGTCACACGCCTCGCGGAAGGCGGGTCGCAGCTTGCCAACCGCGAGGAGGTGCAGCTCCATCACGCATACATTCCGCGGAGGCGATGCATCGCCGCCACCCGGTCGATGGCGAGCATATAGGCACCGATGCGCATTGAGACGTCGTTGGCCTCCGACATATCGGAGACCTCGTCGAAGGCCTTGATCATGATCTTTTCGAGCCGTTCGTTGACGGTCGCTTCGTCCCAGAAGTAGCCGCCGCGATCCTGTACCCACTCGAAGTATGAGACGGTGACGCCGCCGGCGTTCGCCAGAATGTCGGGAATGACGTATACGCCATTGGCCTCAAGGATGGCGTCAGCCTGCGCCGTGGTCGGCCCGTTGGCTCCCTCGCAGATGATCCTGGCCTGAATCTCGCTGGCATTCTTGCTGGTGATGACGTTCTCCAGCGCCGCGGGAACCAGCACGTCACACTTGAGGGTGAGCAGCGCTTCATTCGAGATCGGCTCTCCCTTGGGATACCCCTCGAGGACCCGGTGTTTCTTGATCCATTCGAGCACGTCGAGCACATCCAACCCCTTCGGATTGTGCACGCCGCCGCTCTTGTCGCTCACCGCGATGATCTTCATCCCCTCGGCCTGCATCAATCGTGCGGCGGTCGACCCGACGTTGCCGAACCCCTGCACTGCGACCGTCGCGCCGCTGACTTTCATCTTGCGACGCTGCAACGCGCGCTTGGTCACCACGAGACAGCCGCGACCGGTGGCATCACGGCGCCCTAGTGATCCGCCCATTGCGACCGGCTTGCCGGTCACGACGGCGGTGACGGTGTGCCGCTTGTGCATCGAGTAGGTGTCCATGATCCACGCCATGATCCGTTCGTTCGTGTTGACATCGGGAGCGGGCACGTCGGAGTCAGGGCCGAGGAGGTCGATGATGGCCGAGGTGTAACGTCGGGTGAGTCGCTCGAGCTCGCCCTCGGACATTGTGGTGGGATCACAGATGACACCACCCTTCGCACCACCGAAGGGGAGGTTGACCACCGCGCATTTCCAGGTCATCCAGGCGGCCAGGGCCTTGACCTCGTCCTGCGTCACGTTCAGGTCGAAACGGATCCCGCCCTTGGCCGGTCCCCGGGAGGTGTTGTGGAGGACCCGGATTCCCCAGAACACTTCAATCTCGCCATTGTCGCGCTTGATCGGCACGGAAACGATGAGCTGCTTCTCGGGCGCGCGGAGCACCTTGTAGAGCCCGGGTTCGAGCTTGAGGTGCGCTGCCGCGATGTCGAAGCGCGACATCATCGCCTCGAAGGGGTTTTCCTCGGACGCGAACCGGCGATCGCGGTCTGGCTTGATGAGCGGCTTCGTCTTGGCGGCCTTGCTGCTGGACATGATGGCGTTCTCCGGTCCGAATTGGACCACGGGGTGTGTTGCGTCAGTCGAGCCGCGCGACCACGAGATCAAGCGCGTCCCTGAGTTCGGTCTCGCCGGATTCAAACGTCACGGCGAGGCTGGCAACGAGCGGCTCCGGAACACTGACGGGCCAGCGATCGCGAAGCTTTACCGCATCTTTCGCAGTCATCACGACAAAGTCGGCTCGTCGGGCGGCGTGTGCCAGCCAGGCGACGTCCTCGTCGCGAAATTGATGATGATCCTTCCAGGTCGCCACCTGCACCTGGGCCCCCGTCCGCTTCAACTGGGTGACGAACGCGTCCGGATCGGCGATGGCACTCGCGGCAACGATCCGCTTCCCGAGCAACGAAGTGACCGGTCGCTCCGTCCCACTCACCAGCCCCCGCAGCACCGCGAGGTCGAGCCGTGCGATCGCCGTCGGTCCGCGGACGAGTTGGCCGAATTCCCTGGCCACCGCCTCTGCTGTGTTCAGGTCGGCGCGTTTGCGGGTCACAATCAGCACGTCGGCGCGGTCGAGTGCGGCAGGCCCCTCCCGCCACGGTCCGGCTGGCAGCGGCCAGCGCACTGCGCGCTGCGTTTCCGCGCTCACCACGCAGATATTCAAATCGCGCCCAACATCGAGTCGCTGGAAGGCATCGTCGAGTACCAGGACGTTGGCGCCGAGGGCCATCGCCCTGATTGCTCCGGCGCGACGATCGGGGTTGGGGATCACGATCGCACCCGGCAGCGCCTCCCTATGGACCAGAGTTTCGTCGCCGCCAACCCCACGCAAGAGAATGCCGGGACGGTGCCCCGTGGACAAGTAGTGTGCAGCGACCCAGCCGGCAATCGGGGTCTTTCCGGAGCCACCGACGGTCAGATTGCCGATCGCGATGGTCGGCAATGGCAACTCGTGGGTCGCGAACCAGCCCTGTCGAAACGCGAGGGTGCGGGCGGCCATCCCGAGGCGCCAGAGGCCACTCGCGGGAATCAGCGCGGCACGCGCGAGGCGCGCATCGGCCCCACGGCTGGTCCAGAGCCAGCGAATCACCCGATGTCCGTCACCGCGTCGGCGTGGCATCAGGCGTGAAGTTCCGATTCGAGCGCAATCAGTGCGGTTTCACAACGGGCGATGCCGCGCGCAAGGCCATCAGGACCCGAATCGACGCGGAAGGGTTCGCCGTAGCCCACTCGCACTGATGCGAACGGCTTCGGTACCACCATCCGGTCCCAGGACCGGAGCATCCACGCCCGGTCGACTTCCGCGTGGAGCGGGAGGATCTGGGCGCCAACCCGTTGCGCCGCTCGGACAACGCCGGGCTTCACTTCGCGTCGCGGGCCGCGAGGCCCATCGGGCGTGAAGGCCACGGGCACACCCTGGTGGAGGATCCTGACTGCGCCGCGCAGCGCGCGGAGCCCACCTCGCGTCGAGGAACCCGGCAACAGGCGATAGCCGATGCCCGCTGCAAAATCACCGAGGTATCCCCCTTCCCGGGCTTCACTGACCACGATTGCGATCCCCTGGGCCCGGTGATGCCAGAGCAACGGGAGCAATGCTTCGTGCCAGAGCAGAAAGATGAATGGCGTCGACGATGCTTGGAGTCCCTGCCAGTGCTCCGCGTGATGCGAGCGAATTCGCCACGATTTGGCGAGTGCACTCACCATCGGCCCGCCGAGGAGGCGAACCATCGACGCCGGCACCGGAATCCTCACGCGACAAGCATCTGCCCGGCAACGGCAGCGAGCCGTTCGCTGGCCCCCGGACCACCGAGTCGCCGACGGACCTCGGCGAGCCCTTCCCGCTGCCGCCGAGCCGGTTCGCCTGCCGGGTCGAGCAGTGGCAGCACCGCCTCGGCGAGCAACTCCGGGGTCGCTGCTCCCTGGATCAGCTCCGGCACCACTTCGCGCTCGGCGACGAGGTTCACCAACGAGACCCACTTCACCCTGATCAAGGGACGCAGGAGGCGGTAGGTGAGTGGATGGACGCGATACGCCACGACCATCGGCACGTCTGCGAGCGCGGCCTCGAGGGTGGTGGTACCCGACTTGGCCAACACCGCATCGGCCGATGCGAGCACCCGATCGGGATGGTCGGTGACCAGGATCAGCCTCCCCGGATCAGGGTAGTGACCGTCGGTAGTCGCAGCCACGAGGACGTGGCTGCAGCCGCCGGCGTCGAGGACTCGTTGCGCGGCGTCGCGGAAGGATGGCCAGAGCCGGCGAATCTCGCCGTGTCGCGACCCGGGAAAGAGCGCCAGCACTCTGGCGTCGGCGGGCACGCCCAAGGCGGCGCGGGCTTCCTCCCGGCTCGGCAGTAGTTCGCGATCCACGAGCGGGTGGCCGACGTAGTCGGTGGAGATGCCGACCCCGCCGAAGAAGGTGGACTCGAAAGGGAGGATGACCGCGAGTCGATCCACTGCGCGCGAGAAGCGACGGGCACGCTCCGGTCGCCAGGCCCAGAATTGCGGCGCGATATACCAGAGCACCTTGATCCCCGACCGCTTCGCTGCCTCGGCCACCCGGAGATGGAACCCGGGATAGTCCACGAGGACGATGAGATCGTAGCGGTGCGCGGCGAAGTCGCGGCGCAGCGCACGCAGCAGTTGGATGTGTGCCGGTAGCTTGTCGAGGATTTCCACCAGCCCCATCGCGGAGAGGCCGTCGATGGAACGCCGGATCGTGGCTCCGGCCGCCGCCATCCGGGGACCGCCGACCGCCTCGATCGTTGCATCGGGGAAGCGGGCCCGCAGTGCCGTGATGACGCGTCCGCCGTGGAGGTCCCCCGATGGCTCCCCCGCGAGCACCAGAATCCGGGGGGTCATCGCCCGAGCGCAGGGACCGGAGCACGCTGGACCGCCGCCGTGACGTCGAGCGCCAGCGCCAGGGCGCCGCGTCCCTCGGCGGCGCTCACGATCGCAGCAGGTTCACCGCGAACCGCTGCGACGAACGCCGCCAGCTCGAGCCCGAGGGCATCGGCCTCAGGCGCTTCGAGCGGTACCGTTTCCACGATCTCCTCGATGCTGGCGCCGGTCCCCTGCCGCCAGCCATCACGCAACCGCATAAACGAACCGGTGCCGGCCGCAAGGTCGAGCGAGAGGTACCCGGATGGCTGGAAGATCCGCAATCGCCGGACGCGATCCCGCGCTACCCGCGAAGCCGTGATCGATGCAACGGCTCCGCCTGCGAACTCGACCCGGGCATTCACCATATCCAGATGGGACGAGAGGACCGACACACCGCTGGCGCGAACATCGATCGCTGGGACACCACCCACCAGATGATTCGCGAGATCGAGGTCGTGAATCATCAGATCGAGCACCACGGCCACGTCGGTGCCGCGAGGCTGGAACGGCGCCAGGCGGATGCCTTCGAGGAAGATGGGCCGTTCGAGCAACGACTGGGCCGCACGCACGGCACGGTTGAAGCGCTCGATGTGCCCGACGGCGAAGACCACGCCCTGTCGCTCCGACTCGGCCAGCAGCTCATCGGCTTCGGCGAGGGTGACGGCGATCGGCTTCTCCATCAGTACCGAGACACGGTGCCCCAGGCATTCCAGGCCGACGTCACGGTGGTAGGACGTCGGCACTGCAACGGAAACCGCGCGTACCGCTCGCAGCAGGTCGGGCAACGATTCGAAAACGCGGCAACCGACCTCTGCCGCCACCGTCGCAGCGCGTGCCAGATCGGCATCATAGACTCCGATGAGCTCGGCGCCGTGCATCGAGCCGAAATGCCTGGCGTGGTGACGACCGAGCGCGCCAACTCCGACCACGCCCACGGGGAGCCGCTCCATCACGCCGGGACGCCGCGTTGCGACGACGAAACAAAGTCGAGGAAGCGCGCCACTTCGGGGAGATCCGGCAGGTCAGTCCGTGCCCGCTCGAGGGCCTGGCCAAGATTGAAATCAGAATTGAAGAAGAGCCGGTAGGCGCGTTTCAGTGCCGCAATCGTCTCTGGCGGAAATCCCTGTCGCTGGAGGCCGATGGAGTTCAGTCCGTAGAGCTCGACCGGGTTGCCGACGGCCTTGACGTACGGCGGGATATCCTGGCTGACGCGGGTGGCGCCACCGATGAAACAATGGGCGCCGATGGTGACGAACTGGTGCACCGCGACAAGGCCGGAGAGGGCGGCACGATCCTGAATCGTGACGTGCCCGGCAAGCTGGGTTCCGTTGGCGATAATCACGCCATCGCCGATGTGGCAGTCGTGCGCCAGGTGCACATATGACATGATGAAACAATCGCGACCCACCGTCGTGTGCGCGGAAGCAGCGGTCCCGCGGTTGACGGTCGAGTACTCGCGAATGATGGTGTTGTCGCCCACTTCGACCCAGGTCTCCTCGTCCCGATACTTGAGATCCTGCGGGGCGCCGCCCAGAATCGACCCGCTTCCGACCTGCACGCGATCGCCGAGTCGGACGTTGCGCTCGAGTGTCGAGCGGGCCGCGAGGCGACAACCCTCGCCGATGAAGACATTGGGGCCAACGATGCTGAATGGTCCGATCTCGATATCTGCCCCGAGTTCGGCGGACGGATCGATCAGGACAGAGGAGTGAATGCGCTGACTCATCGATCGACCACCTGGGCGGTCATCTCGGCCTCGCACACGCGACGACCATCGACGAAGGCTTCGCCTCGGATGCGGCAGATTCGCCCGCGGAGCTGGATCACATCGATCTCAAGGCGGAGTTGGTCACCGGGCAGTACCGGCTTACGGAAGCGCACACCGTCGATGGCCGCGAAATAGACGACCTTGGATTGGGGATCATCGAAATGATCCATCAGGAGCATCCCGCCGGCTTGTGCCATTGCCTCGACGATCAGCACCCCAGGCATAATGGGATGCCCGGGGAAATGCCCCTGGAAGAACGGTTCGTTGATGGTGACGTTCTTGATGCCGACCAGCCGGACCCCAGGGTCGAGCTCCACGATGCGGTCGACCAGCAGGAAGGGATAGCGGTGTGGCAGGACACTCATGATCCGGGTTACGTCGACGCGGCTGGGGTCGGTGCGCTGCGCCTGCCGAGCCAGTGCCCGCGCCAAGGCGACATTCCCCTGATGACTGGGCCGCTCGGCGATGATGTGGCCTTCGATCCGGGCGCCGAGGAGCGCCAAGTCACCGACAATATCGCCGATCTTGTGGCGAACGAATTCGTCCGGCCAGCGCAATTCTCCAGTGGCCACCTCGGTATCGGAGAGCACCACCGCCATTTCGGACGAGGCTCCCTTGAGCAGGCCGCGCTGCTGGAGGAGCTCGACTTCGTGGACGAAGCCGAAGGTCCGTGCCGGCGCAATCTCTCGACGGAACGATTCCGCGGAAATATCGTAGCTCGCCGATTGCCGGCCGATCACCGGATGGTCCCATTCGATCGTGGCAGTGATGCGGAGCCCCTTGCTCGGTGCAACCACGTACTTCGCATCGCCCTCCTCGACCGTGAACGGCTGGGTGACCCGGAGCACGGCAGGATCCCCTTCGCGTTCGCCGATGCCGGCCTGTTCCAGCGCATCGAGCCAGGGAAGGAACGAACCGTCGAGAATCGGAGGCTCCGGACCATCCAGTTCGATCAGCAAGTCATCGAGTTCCAGGGCGTGCGCCGCAGCCAGGAGATGCTCCACCGTCTGGACGGTGGCGGTCCCCGCAGCGAGTCCGGTGCGTCGCTCGGTGGCGTCGACCTGGCCGCTGCGAGCGGGAATGGTTGGCGTGCCGGGTAGATCGGTACGGCGGAAGAGGATTCCGGTTCCGGCTTCTCCGGCACTGAGGCGGACGGTCGTCTGAGCACCGGTATGGAGCCCGGTGCCCGACAGCTCTGCACGACCCGCAAGGGTTCGCCTAGCCATCCTCACGCTCCGTCGCCAGGGACTCGAGTGCCTCGTGATGGGGGGCGAGGCGGTACAAGGCCGCCAGCGCCTTCAGGAATTCCCGGTGGGGCCGTGCCGGGTAGCCGGAGACCGACATCCCGCTGGGGACGCTGGAGATCACGGCGGACTTTCCACCGACCTTCACATCGTCTCCGAGCGTCAGGTGACCCGCCACGCCGGATTGCCCCGCGAGGACCACCCGGTTGCCGAGCCGCGTGCTGCCGGAGATCCCAACGCCAGCCATCAGGAGACAGTCGTTTCCCATTCGTACATTGTGCCCTACGTGGACGTGATTGTCGAGCTTGGAGCCCCGACCGATGACGGTGTCGTCGAGGGAACCGCGGTCCACGCAGGAGCAGGAGCCGACTTCGACGTCGTCCTCGAGGATGCAGCCGCCAACCTGCGGCACCCGGGTATGGCCCAGCGGCCCCGTGACGAACCCGAACCCGGCGCCACCAATGATCGCCCCCGCCTTGCACCAGACACGGGACCCGAGCTGCGACCCGGCGTGCACTACCACGTGTGCATCCAGTCGGACATCATCGCCAAGCAGGACGCCATCCTCGATGACCACGTGCGGTCCGACGATGGCTCGGGCGCCGAGAATCACATCGGCGCCCAGCACCGCGTAGGCGCCGATATGGCTGTCACTTCGCGGGACAGTCCCGTGGCCGAAGCGCGCGGTGGTCGCCACATTCGGACCGCTCACCACCCCGGGATGGAGCACACTGGCGGCGAGGGCCATTGCCCGTGCCGGATCCTTCACGACGATCCGGGTGGCGGGGCCGGGGCCTGCGGCCAGCGCCTCGGTCACCAGCACGGCCCCAGCCTGCGTCGCCGCGAGTGCCTCCGCCCAGCGTCCGCCGACGGCCATCGCCAGCGCATCAGCTTCGGCCGCCTCGAGGGAGCGGCAGCGCCGTAGCGCCACCTCCCCGGGACCAGACAGGCGGCCACCGACCAAGTCGGCGACCGCCTGTGCCGTCAACGAAACCGTCGCGTGCTGACTCAGGGCTTCTTGGCGGCCGGTGCGCGGGCAGGCGCGCCAGCTCCCGACTTGATGCGATCGATCACGCGCTGCGTGAGGTCGCACGCCTTGTCGGCGGTGAGAATATTGGAGCCCTGTGCGCTCACGTCGAAGATCATCGTGATGTTGCTCTCGGCACGAATCCCTTCGATGATGGCGGTGACCCGCTGTTCCATCGGTGCCAGCAGTTCCTGCTTGCGCGTGCCGGCGCGCTGCGACAGCTCCTGCTGGCGCTGTTCCAGTGCGCCCTGCTGCGCTTCGAGCTTCTTCCGCCCTGCCTCGCGATTGGTGGGCGACAGCATAGCCGACGACTCCTCGAACTTGGCTGCGGCAGCGGTGAGCGAGTCCTGCAACTTGGCGATCTCGGCGCGGTAGCCGTCGACCTCCTTGTTCCAGGCCGAGTCTGCGGTGGCATAGCCCGGGGTCTGCGCGAGGACGGCCTGCGCGGCGATGTAGGCCACCTTGCAGCCGCTCCCCGATTGCGCGGAGGCGGCGCGTGCGGCGCCAGTAATCAGCGAGAGGAGCAGGAGGGCCCGGAGGGAAAGTGCGACACGCGTCATTGCTTCGTCCTTGTCGAACTGCTGAGAGTGGGGGTCCGCAGAATGCGACCCTAGAAAAAGTTGCCGAGCCGGAAATGCAGCTTCCAGCCCGGAGCCGGGCGCCCCGTCCGATCTGTCCGGTCGAACCCATACCCCAGGTCCAGGCCGATCGGGCCAAGCGGGGAAATTAATGCCGCTCCCACTCCGGCGCCCCGGAAGAGACGAGTGGGGTCGTATTGCCGCACACTACGATAGACGTTGCCGGCGTCAAAGAACGTGTTGACGTAAAGCGACTGCGAGAGCCGCGCCCCGAACTCCACCGTGAACGCGGCGTAGGATTTGCCAAATGCGTCGGCACTGGCAGCCGACCCAGCCGCTGCCGCATCGAAGCCGTTCGGCGTAATTGAGAACTCGTCGTACCCCCGCAGCGGCACGCCGTACTGTACGCCACCGAGCGAATAAAGTTCTGTGAAGAAGCCACCGGGGTTGCCGAAGATGAATCCTGATTTGGCGGTGAATCCCAGGGTGAATTGCACCCCGCCCCCGAAGCCTTCCGCCTTGCCACCGAGGCGGCCGAGCGGCGTGAACCACCGGGTATCGATGTCCATCTTCTGGTAGTCACCGGTTCCGCCGAGCGGACCACCGTTCTGTTCGACGCCCACGGAGACCTGCGAACCGGCGACCGGAAAAGGCAAGCCCACCCGGGTATCGCGCAGGAAGGAGAGCCCGACCGTCGAACGGGTGCAGGGTGAGCAGCGGAAACGCGACTGCAGATCGGCAGAACCGTCGGTGTAACGGATCTTCTGGTAGCCGTAGCTGGCGAAGACGCGCGAGTAACGCGACCCGAGGAACGGCAGGCCGAACTGCAACGAACCGCCCTCCTGCCGACGACGCCCAAGATCGCCGATGGTGTACTTCTGCCGCGAGTTGTACAGCGTCACCGTGCCCGAGATGCGGGATTCGTTGATCGCCGGGTCGGTGTAGCTCAGCGAGAAATCGTTGATGTTCTTGCCGAACTGCCACTGCAGCTTGCCTCGCTTGCCACGTCCGAAGAGGTTCGGCTCTTCGAGTCCGACGAAACCGCCGAGTCCGGTTCCCTGTCCCACCGAGGCACCGAAGTTGATATTGCCAGTGCGCTTCTCCTCGACGCGGAAGGTGATATCGACGTCGACGCCATTGGCAGCGGGCTGCACATCCGGGGACGGCATCGGTTGCTGGAAGAAATTCAGGTTGCCGATGTTCTGATAGGAGCGAAGCAACCGGTCCTTGTTGAACAACTCGCCGGGGAGGAGGACGATCGCTTCACGGATCACCCGCTCGTGGGTGACCTCGTTGCCGATGATGTTGATCCGGTTGATCGTCGCGGGCGCCCCTTCCTGGATGCGCCAACGCAGGTCGAGCACCGCGCTGCCATCCGGCTTGACGCGGCGAGCCTGCTCCGGTTCGACCTGCGCCGTGATGTAGCCGCTGTTGGTATACAGATCCTTGATCTTTTCGGTGGCCAGATCCCACGCGTTGCGATCGAAGGTGCCGCCGAGTTCCTTCCCCGACCCCACCTGGTCCGCCGTGCCGAAGGGGAGCCCGGCCATCAGCTCCTCGACCGAGAAGCGCCGGTTGCCCGTCACCTCGAGCGTGCCAACCTTGAAGATCTGGCCCTCCTCGACCGTCAACTGGAGCACGGCCTTGCCGGTCTTCGGGTCGGGAATCAGGGTGTCCTTGGCGACCTGAAAGTCGATCATCCCGTGGCCACCATAGTACTTGGGCAACCGCTCGCGCTTGTCGATATCGAGTTCACGTTCGTCGTAGGCGCCGGGACGGAACCACCAGAACCCTTCAGGCTTCGACCCGATTGCGGCGACAATCTGTGCGTCGGTGAAGTGGGTGTTGCCAACGACGTCGACACTGGCGATCGAGACGCGGTTCCCCTCGTCAACCTGAAAGGCAAGGCGTACCCCGCCGTCCGTCGTGGGCTCCTCCTTCACCGTCACCTTGGCGGCGTAGTAGCCCTCCTTGCGATACATCGAATCGATCTCGAAGCGCCCCTTGGCGACGGCGGCGCGATCGACCGGCCGCCCCTCCAGCAACTTGATGTGATCCCTGGCGGTGCCCACCGAAATCTTTTGCGGGCCCTTGATGGTCCAGCCTCGCAGGATCGGGCGCTCCTTCACCACGATGGCGAGGACCAAGAGGTTCCCGGCGTTGCGCTGCTCCACCGCAACGTCGTCGTATTGTCCAGTCTTGTAGAGTGCGCTCACGGCGCGCTGGATCTCCCGGTAGCTCACTTTGGTGCGCACCACGAGGCCCGAGGCCACCACGACCTGCTCCGCGGTCAGCCGGGCGTTCCCCTCGACCTTGATGCTGTCAACGGGCGGCAGTTCCGGGGGCGGCTGCCGATCCTGGGCCGAAGCGCGCCCTGGGAGTCCGAGGCACGCCGCCATCGCCACCGCCTGGATCCACCAGCGAGCACGCATCCGGCGCCCGACGCGCTCGACGGCCTTCAGGCCTGCGTCCCGGTGAGGGCCCGGAACGACAGCTTGTCCCCTTCTGGTGCCACGTCCACCTCGATCTCCTCTCCCGGCGTCACCTCGCCGCTGAGAATCCGCTCGCTGAGCGGATCTTCGATATATCGCTGAATCGCCCGCTTGAGCGGGCGCGCCCCGTAACTCTGGTCGTAGCCGTGGTCGACCAGGAAGTTGACGGCAGCGGGCGTCAACCGCACGTCGTCGCCGACGCGTCGGGTCACGTCCCGCAGCAGCACCGTCACGATCTGGGCGATGTGCGCCTTGGACAAGGGATGGAAGACGATGACATCGTCGAGCCGGTTGAGGAATTCGGGGTTGAACACCTTCCCGATTTCCTCCTTGACGGTCTCGGACATCTTCGCGAAGCTGCGCTCGCCATCACCGGTGTGGAAGCCGAGCGACTTCCCCTGCATGATGTCGCGCGCGCCGACGTTCGACGTCATGATGACGACCGTGTTCTTGAAGTCGATCATCCGTCCGTAATTGTCGGTCAAGTGCCCTTCGTCGAGCACCTGCAGCAGGATGTTGAACACATCCGGGTGGGCCTTTTCGATTTCGTCGAGCAGCACCACCGAGTAGGGCTTCCGACGCACGGCCTTGGTGAGGGTGCCGGACTCTTCATACCCGACGTAGCCCGGAGGCGCACCGATCAGGCGCGACACCGAGAATTTTTCCATATACTCCGACATATCGACCCGGATGAAGGCGGTCGGGTCGTTGAACAGGAAGCGCGCGAGCGCCCGTGCCAGTTCCGTCTTGCCGACACCCGTCGGGCCGGAAAAAATGAAGGAGCCAATCGGCCGGTTGGGATCCTTGAGTCCCGCCCGCGAGCGACGGATTGCCCGAGAGACGGCGTGGATCGCCTCGTCCTGGCCGATCACGGAGAGATGGATTTCCTCCTCCATCCGCAGCAAGCGCGCCGCTTCCGCTTCCTGGATCCGGGTGACAGGAATGCCGGTCCAGCGTCCCACGATGAAGGCGATGGCCTCTTCGTCGATGACCGGCCGCTTGGTCTGCCGTTCCCTCTCCCAATCCTCCTGCACCTGGCGGATCTGCTGCTGCAATTCGCGATCGCGGTCGCGCAGCGCTGCGGCTTTCTCGAAGTTCTGGTCACGGATCGCCTCTTCCTTCTCGGCGGTGACCTTCTCGAGTTGCAGCTTCAGTTCCCCCACTTCGGCGGGCGGGTGCTGCGACGCGAGCCGGGCGCGGGCGCCGGCCTCATCGATCACATCGATCGCCTTGTCCGGCAAGAACCGGTCGGTGATGTACCGCTCCGACAATTCGGCGGCTGCCTTGAGCGTGGGATCGGGGATCGTGACCCGGTGATGGTCCTCATACTTCGTGCGCAGCCCCTTGAGGATTTCGATCGTTTCCTCGATGGACGGCGGTTCGACCATTACGGTCTGGAAGCGCCGCTCGAGGGCGCCATCCTTCTCGATGTACTTCCGGTACTCGTTGAGCGTGGACGCACCGACACACTGCAACTCGCCGCGCGCAAGCGCCGGCTTGAGCATATTGGACGCATCGATCGCGCCCTCGGCGGCGCCCGCACCCACCAGGGTGTGCAGCTCGTCGATGAAGAGGATCACGTTCTTGCTGGCCGCGATTTCGTTCATCACCGCCTTGAGTCGCTCCTCGAACTGACCCCGATACTTGGTCCCCGCGATCACGGCGGCCATATCGAGGGAGAGCACTCGATGGTCGCGCAGGACGTCCGGGCATTGCGCGTTGGCGATCAGCAACGCGAGACCTTCCACGATCGCTGTCTTGCCCACCCCGGGCTCGCCGATCAGCACAGGATTGTTCTTCTTCCGGCGCGCCAGAATCTCCATCACTCGCTCGATTTCCTTGGCGCGACCGATGGTCGGATCGAGGGCGCCCTCTGCGGCGAGCACGGTGAGGTCGCGGCAGAAGTGATCGAGGGCCGGCGTCTTCGACTTCTTCTCGCTCTTGGGAGGCACCGCCTGCGGTCCGCTCGGCGCCGCGGCGGCGCTCGTGCCCTGCGTCGGCGGCAGGTCGGAGCCCAGCAGTCGCAGCGTCTCTGCCCGCGACTGCTCCAGGGTGACGCCGGCGTCGGTCAGCACCTGCGCGGCGATCCCTTTCTCTTCGCGAAGCAGACCGAGGAGCAGGTGCTCGGTGCCGACATAGGAGTGATTGAGTTCGCGCGCTTCCATCATCGCCAACTCGAGGACTTTCTTGGCGCGCGAGGTGTATGGCAGCTCCGGACCGGCGGCGGCCGCCGACTTCCCCTTCTTCACGGTTTCTTCGATTTTCTGCTGCACTTCCTCGAGGTCGACGCCGAGATTGGTCAACACCGCCGCGGCGACGCCTTCGCCTTCGCGGATGAGCCCGAGCAGGATGTGTTCGGTGCCGACGTACTCGTGATGCAACCGCGCCGCTTCCTCGCGCGCCATCTGCAGCACTTTCCGCACCCGGTCCGTGAAGTTGTAGCCATTCATCGCACCCTCCCCTCATCTGCAAGCAGACGGCGCACGAGCGAGGCCCGATGCACCGCCAGCGCCTCGTCGTCGAGGCCGGTCCCGTTCGCCCGTGCCACGTGCGCGGTCTGCGCCAGCACCAGCAAGCGGTTCAGAGTTGCCAGCGGCAGGCTCGGCAGGATGCCGAGGCTGACGCCGAGTCGGACCGCACTGAGCAGCTCGACCAGCTCCTCGAAGCGGAGCGACCGGGCGTGCTGCAACACACCCCACGCGCGCCAGACTCGATCGTCGAGCATCATCGAGGCCTCGCGCCGCAACACCCCGCGAGCCTGGACCTCGTATTCCATCACCTGCCGCACCAACCGGCCGAGATGGTCGAGGAGCTCACGTTCGGACTTTCCCAGCGTGGTCTGATTCGAGAGCTGGAACAGGTTCCCGAGCACCTCGCTTCCTTCGCCGTACAGACCGCGATACGTGAGGCCCACCTGCGCCAGTCCCTGCAGCACCTTGGTGATCTCGCGGGTCAGCACCAGCCCCGGGAGATGGATCAATACCGAGGCGCGAAGCCCGGTGCCGACATTCGTCGGACAGGCCGTAAGATAGCCGAATTCGGGGTGGAAGGCGAAGGAAAGTCGGGCTCCCAGTTCGCCATCGACGCGTTCGGCATCCGCAAACGCTTCCTCCAGTGCGAAGCCGGAACGGAGCCCCTGCACCCGGAGGTGATCCTCCTCGTTCAGCATCACGCCGAGTGACCGATCCAGCAGCACTGCTGCCCCGGCACGGACTTGCCCTGCGGCGTCGAGGCTGGCCAGCTCGCGGGAGACCAATTGCCGCTCCTGCCACCAGAGCCTCGCCGTGGGTGCCACGGTGTCGAGGCGGAATAGCGTCGCCGCAGTCAGGGAGGGGGCATCGGCCGCGGCGGCCCGAACCCGTTCGAGTACCCCCTCCCGATCCTCCGCGCTGTTGCGCCCCCAGAAGCGGACGCCGGTGAGGTTCCGAGCCAGCCGGACCCGCGTGGAGACGACCAGGTGCCCCCAGGGGCCCGAGCCATCGAGCCAGGGGAGTTCATCGCCCTCGGCAGACGTCGGCTCGCTCACGAGGCCTCCAGGCTCCGGAGCCGGTCTCTCAGCTCGGCCGCGCGCTCAAATTGCTCGGCGGCCACCGCCTCACGAAGCGCCTCCCGCAGCCGCAGCCGGTCGCGGATCGCCTCCGATCCCGGATCGCCCGATCGCTCCGCCGACTGGTACCGCTTGCCCACGTGCCGGGTGCCGCCGTGGACCCGGCGGAGCAGTTCGCGCAGCGGCCGCTCAAACGCGGTCCAGCATTCCCCGCATCCCAGCCGTCCCGATGCCCGGAAGTCTTCCAGCGTTGCAGCACAGCTCGGACAGCGTTCCCCCGCGGCGGCGGCCGCCGCGAGTGGGGTCGCCCCCTGCCCCATCGCGGCGAGGAACGCCCCAAGCGGCGAATCGGCGACCTGAGACTCCGTCGCCACCCCTCGCTCGGCCGCGCATTTGCCGCAGAGCCGCAGGGTGGTCACTGCATCGCCCTCGACCTGCGTCAACTCGACCTCCGCCTCGCGCAGGTGGCACCCCTGACAGGTCGTCACGGGTGCGCCTCGAGCACCACCGCCGTGCGGAGCACCCCCTGGTCGAGCGCCAGCACCCGATCGGCTCGTGCCGCGAGTTCTCGATTGTGCGTCACCGCAACGACTGCGGTGCCCGCATCACGCGCCAAGGCGGCCAGCAGGTCGTGCATTCGGCTCGCGGTCGGCGGGTCGAGGTTGCCGGTCGGCTCGTCGGCGAGGAGCAAACCCGGGCCGGTCACCAGGGCACGCGCGAGCGCGACGCGCTGCTGCTCCCCCCCCGACAGCAGCGTCACCCGCGCCAGGGCACGCGGCGTGAGCTCGACGCGGTCGAGCAGGGCATCGGCGCGCCGGCCCGCCTCGGGTACCGTCAGGCCCGCGATCAACAGCGGCATCATCACGTTCTCGCGGGCGGTGAAATCGCGCAACAGATGATGAAACTGAAAGACGAATCCGAGGCGCTGGTTGCGGAGTGCGGTCAATCCCTCGGATGGCAGCGCGGCATAGGAGACGCCTTCGAGGCGCACATCGCCGGCATCGGGACGGTCGAGTCCGCCGAGGATGTGCAGCAGCGTACTCTTTCCCGAGCCACTGGCGCCGACGATCGCGATGAACTCGCCCGGAGCGATCGTCAGGTCGGTCCCGTGCAGGACCGTAAACGGGGTGCCATCACCGCCGGTGAAACGCCGGGTGATGCCGGACGCCTCCAGCAACGCCGTCATTCGGCCCGGATCGCTTCGACGGGAACGAGCGTCGACGCCCGGCGTGCCGGAGGAATTGTCGCGAGGATCGCAACCGCCACGCTGGCCACCACGACCACCAGCACATCGAGCGGCTCGATGCGCACGGGGAGGTGATCGATGAAATAGACCGAGGGATCGATCTTCACGGCGCCGGTACGATCGACGATGATCGCGATCGCGAGGCCGAGGACCAGGCCGATCGAGGTGCCCACGAGTCCCACGATGGCGCCCTGGGCGAGAAAGATCCGCGCAATTCCGCGCGTGGGCAGCCCCATCGCCTGGAGGATCCCGATCTCTCGCGTCTTGAACGCGACCACCATCGTGAGGGTCCCGACAATGTTGAATGCCGCCACGATCATGATGAAAAAGATCACCAGCCCCATCGCCCGCTTCTCCAGTTCGAGTGCGCTGAAGAGCGTGGCATTCTGTGCCTGCCAGGCTTCGGTGCGATAGGGGTAGCCGAGCAACTTCGCCAGTCCGGTGGAGATACGAGGTGCATCCCAGGCATTCGCCACTCGCACGCCGATCTCGGTCACGGCGGTATCGAGTCCGGCAAACTCCTGGGCAACCACCCGGGTCATCACCACGAACTCGTTGTCGTAGATGTACATCCCGGTTCGAAAGGTGCCGGTGACCTCGAAGCGCCAGTAGGTGGGGGTCGGCATCCCGATCGCGCGATTTACCTTTCGAAAATTGGGCTCGACCATCTGCACGACGTCGCCGGGTCGAACCGAGAGTCGCTGCGCGAGACCCGCTCCCAGCACGACGGCGCCACGGACGTCAGGCGCCGAGCTGGTGAAATTCGCATCACCCTCCACGATCGCGCTCTTGATGTCGGTGACCCGTTCCATTCCGGCGCCGGGCTCGAGGCCGATCACCTTGACTCCCTCAGGGTAACCCGACGGATTGGTGACGATGCTCATCGTGGTGACTTCTGGCGCCGCGGCCACGACGCCGGGATACGCCTGCACGCGCTTGAGCTGGTTCTGCCAGTCGTCGAGCCGGAGATTCTCGCCGAAGGTGAGCACGTGAATGTGCGGCGATCCGATCAGGATCTTGTCCCGCAGGTCGTCGCGCAGGCCGTTCATCACGCCGAGCACGACGATCAGCGACGTGACGCCCACCGCGATGCTGCCGATGGCGATCACCGTCTGCAGCGAGGCGCTCCGGGTGCCGCGCTGCCCGCGGAGATAGCGCAACGCGATGCGCCGCTCGAGCGCCGTGGGCCACCAGCCAGCCATCGGCCCCTACTCGCCGGTCACGGAGCGCGCGGTGTCACTCTCCGGCCGCATCGCCGGGAAGAGAATGACGTCGCGAATCGAGGCCTCGTCTGCCAGCAACATCACCAGTCGATCGATGCCGACACCGATGCCGCCCGTGGGCGGCATTCCGAACTCGAGTGCGCGGATATAGTCGGCATCGAACTGTTGCGCCTCCTCATCCCCGGCGGCGCGCTGCTGCACCTGCTCCTCGAACCGCCCGCGCTGATCGTCGGGATCGTTGAGTTCGCTGAAGGCATTGGCGATCTCGCGCCCGAGCACGAAGAACTCGAACCGTTCGGTGAGGCGAGGGTCGTCGCGATGGGGTTTGGCCAGGGGAGAGAGCGCCCGGGGATAGTCCAGCACGAAGGTCGGCTGCATCAGCGTCGGCTCGAGCGATGCCTTGAAGACCTCGTCCAGGAGCCGTCCGCCGGCCATCGTGGCCACCGCGTCGGCCGGTACCCCTTGAGTGCGCAGCCACGCCTGCATCACGGCTTCAGACGCGGTGAGGATATCGATCCCGCTGGTCGCTCGGATCCCCTCCACGAAGGAGACACGGCGGTAGGGTGCGGTAAAGTCGAGTGTCACGCCATTGCGGTCCAGCATCAGGGTGCCGAGGGACGCCTGCACCAGGCCGGCGAGGAGTTCCTCGAACATGGCGAGCACGTCGCGATAGTCGGCATACGCCTGGTACCACTCCAGCATGGTGAATTCCGGATTGTGTGTCCGGTCCATCCCCTCGTTCCGGAAGTCGTGCCCGATCTCGTACACGCGTTCGAAGCCTCCAACGATCAGCCGTTTGAGGTAGAGCTCGTCGGCGATGCGGAGAAAGAGCGGCATATCGAGTGCGTTGTGGTGGGTCACGAAGGGTCGCGCCGAGGCCCCGCCGTAGAGCGGCTGCAGGACTGGCGTCTCGACCTCAAGGAAGCCACGATCGTTCAGGAAATGGCGGATGTAGGCGATCACCCGGGCGCGAAGGCGAAACGTCGCGCGGAGTTCCGGGTGGACGGCGAAGTCGGCGTAACGCTGCCGATAGCGCACTTCCGGATCGGTGAGTCCACCGTGGACGACACTGCTGCCGTCGGGGAGCTGCTCCACTTTTCCGCGGGGCAGCGGCCGGAGCGACTTGGCCAGGAGCTCGATGTCGCGCGCCGCGATGGTGACTTCCCCGGCACGGGTGCGAAAGATGCGCCCGGCGACCCCCACGTGATCATCGAGGTCGAGCCGCTCGATCAGGGGCCAGAGCGCCTCCAGCTGGTCTCGGCGGAGATACAGCTGCACCCGACCGGAAACGTCTTCGAGATGGGCGAACACCGTCTTCCCCTGCCCGCGCCAGGCGACCAATCGCCCCGCAACCCGGACGGCCGGGCCGTCCTCCCCCAGCGCATCGTCCCAGGCCGCGTGCACTTCGGCGGCGACGTGACTCCGGGCGTAGGCATAGGCATAGGGTGGCACGCCGAGGGCTTCGAGCTCGGCGCGCTTGGCGCGACGCGCCTCCTCGATGTGAGTGCGCTCCAGCAGGGGTTCGCTCACGCCGCCTTCCCTCCGAACCGCTTGAGATAGGCCTCGATGAACTCGTCGAGGTCGCCGTTCATCACGCCGTGCACGTCCGACAGCTTCAACTCGGTGCGGTGGTCATTCACCATCGTGTAGGGCTGGAAGACGTAGGAGCGAATCTGATTGCCCCAGGAGTTGTCCGTCTTGGTCGCCTCGACCAGCGCCTTCGCCGCCTCCTGCTCCTCCAGCTTGCGCTGGTAGAGCGCAGCGCGCAGCATCTTCATCGCCGTATCCTTGTTCTTGAACTGGCTGCGCTCCTGCTGACAGGTCACCACGAGCCCGGTCGGTTCGTGGGTCAGGCGAACCGCGGAGGAGGTCTTGTTGACGTGCTGGCCGCCCGCGCCCGAGGCACGATAGACGTCCATCTTGATGTCCTCGTCGCGGAGGTCGATCTCGATCGTATCGTCGATGTCGGGATAGACGAACACCGAAGCGAACGAGGTGTGTCGCCGCGCCTGCGAGTCATACGGCGAGATCCGCACCAGTCGGTGCACGCCTTTTTCGGCCTTGAGGAAACCGTAGGCATACTGCCCCTTGATCTCGATCGACACGTTCTTGATGCCGGCTTCTTCACCGGGCATCAGGTCGAGGATTGATACGGAAAAGCCTTTCCGCTCAGCCCAGCGAACGTACATCCGCATCAGCATCTCGGCCCAGTCCTGCGACTCGGTGCCGCCGGCGCCAGGATGGATCGTGAGGATCGCATCGCGGCCGTCGTCGGGGCCCTGGAGCATCGTCTGCAGCCGGAAGCTCGCGAGTTCGCGGGTAATTCGCGCCATCTCGACTTCGAGATCCTGGGTCAGCGACGGGTCGGGTTCGACCTCCAGCAACTCGAGCAGTCCCTCGGCATCGGCCAGCCGATTGACGAGGTCCTGATACGGGGTGATCCACCCCTTCAGCGTCTTGATCTCCTGCACCTGTTCCCGGGCACGCCCTGCGTCCGCCCAGAACGCCGAATCGGCCTGCTTCGCTTCGAGGTCGGTCAGTCGTGCGATACGGTGATCCAGGTCAAAGAAAGTCTCGTAGCTCGAGGACCTGCTTTTTCAGCCCTGCCACGCGCTCTGCCAGATCGGCCATCACTTGCTCCTGTGGTCCCGGTACGGAGTAGGCCGCTCGCCCGCCCCACGGTGGGCGACGGCGAACGGCCCGACGTCAGGCTGGAATAATAGCCCGGTCACCCGAAGAGCGCGCGGCCCTCGGCGAGGATTTCATTGAGCGCTTCGGTGAAGTACGGCGTCGTCGTGGCGACATCTTCGCCGACCTGTTCGGTGTATTCCTCCCAGCTCTTCCGGATCTCCTCGGCGAAGAGGTCCTTGAGGTTGCCCTCGGCGAGCCCGCGCTGCCGTTTCTCGGGGTGGTAGACCACCAGATCGGAGACCAGGGCGCGCGCCAGTCGGCGGGCCCGAGTGGACGGATCCTGCTGCAGAAACGGATTGCTGAACCGATTACCGCTCGGCGGCGGGAGCGGTGCCACGGGCGGGAGCGTCGTCGGCGGCAGGGCCGAGTCTTTCGGCAGGGTCGAGAACGGCACGGACGGAGGCGAAAGGGGCGGAATCGGCGGATCGATTCTGTCGAGCGCCGGCAGTGGTGTCGGCAGGGGCAGCCGCTCAACCGGGGGTGGCGGTGGTGCTGGCCGCGGCGGCGGTTCGTAGCGCACTGGCGGTGGTACGATGGCTGGCGGGGACGGAGGAACCGGCGCAGCGATTGCCGGCATACTCTCGCGCGGCAACAGCGACGCCGCCGTCGGACGATGCACCGCGATCAAACCGGCGCAGACCGAGCAACGAGCACGGACCCCGCCCTCCGGCACTTTCGCCGGATCGACACGGAACACGGTGGCGCACTGCGGGCACGTCACATTCATAAGCACCTCACGGGGAGCGAGCATCACGCCCGCCGGGACCACTGCGCAATTCCTGGTCGCCTCGGCGGCGATCGACCACGAACACCGAGCCCGGCAGCGTTTTCGCGTAACTCTTCATTTCGGTGGCCAACTCACTGACCTGCGCCGGGTGGGTGAAGCGGCGGTGCTGGTTGGTCACGACTCCGATCGACAACGTCATCAGGGGGACCCGGTGCAACTGCCCCCGACGGTCCTTCCCGAAAAAGTACCCGGCGCCACGATCCTGGTCGCTGTACTGGAGCGGAATCAGTTCGTCGAACACCGACAGGATTTCCCCGCAGACCGGGGCGTGATCGCCCAGCGACGTGATAAAGATGAAATCGTCGCCACCGATATGCCCCACGAAGCCGTCGGAGCCCAGCATCCCGCGAACCACGTCGTGCAGGATCCGCGACAGGATGTAGATGACGCGATCGCCATCATAATAGCTGTAGCGGTCGTTGAACTCCTTGAAGTGGTCAAGGTCGGCGTAGCAGACCGCAAACGGCTTCCCCGCATCGAGGCGGCGGCGCATCTCGCGCTCGATCTCGGTGGTTCCGGGTAACCGGGTCGAGGGGTGCACTGCCACATCGCGCTCGGTGCGAGCCACCAGGGCATCCAGCCGGGCTCGCTGCTCCTGCGGGTCGAACAGTGGCGTCAGGACTTCATCGGCACCGGCTTCGTACCAGCGGCAATTGGCCGCGGCGTCGTGCCCCTGGGTGAGGATCGTCACCGGTACGATCGCCGTAAAGGAGTCGGCCTTCAGGCGGCGGACCATCGCCTCCCGACCGGGCAAGGTCGGGTCGCCCTCCACAAAGACCAAGGCCCCGCGGCCGCGCAATACCAGCGCCTCGACTTCCTCCGGGGAGTCGTAGGCCTCGATGGCGAGATCCCGGGCCGCGGCCCACCGCCCGAGCAGGTCGGGCGGTGGACGATCAGCGGGGCCGCAGTAGAGCAGGATGCGCCGCTGCAGCTGCACGTCGGCACTCCGAGGCAAAGGTCAGGCTAGGCAACGTACGTGGGCCGGACGGGAGCGTCAAATAAACCACGCGGCGGCGCCGATGAGGGCGTAGAGGGCCAGCAACTGAACCCCTTCAAACCAGTGCGACTCACCATCGAGCGTGATAAAGGCGGAGACGATCACCGCGATGCTCAGCCCGACGATCTCGAACGCCGAGAAGACCAGGTTCATTCCGGCCACGCCGAGGAAGGCACCCGCGAACACCAGTATCGGCGCCACCAGCAGGGCAACCTGCGTGCTCGAGCCCAGCGCGATCTGGAGCGCCAGATCGGTCTGACCCTTGCGCGCCACCACGATGGCGGTTGCGTGTTCCGCCGCATTCCCGATGATCGGGATCACGATCAGGCCCAGAAAGGTCTGGGACAGCCCGAGGGTAGCGGTGACAGCACCGACTTGGTGGACCAGAATCTCGGACATCACGGCGACACCCAGGGTGCCGAGGGCCAGCAGGCCAAGCGCCTTGCCGACCCCCCAGCTGGGCCCCTCGAGGCCGCCGTGCCCACCGCCGAACAGTGGCTTGTGGGTGCGGAGGACGAAGAGGAGCGAGAAGCCGTAGGTCACGGCCAGCACGGTGGCGACGGCCTCGGAGAGGTGCAGCTCGACGCCCACCAGGGCATCCGGGTGCACGGCGTGGAAGAGCGCCGGGAAGATCAGCCCCGCGACGGCGAGGGCGAGCATCGCGGCCCCCATTCCGGCATTGGTCCGATTGAAGGAGAGGAGCGGGCGCCGGCTCCCGCCGACGATGAGCGAAAGTCCCAGGATCAGCAGGAGATTGCCGAGGATCGAACCGGTGATCGAGGCCTTGACGAGGTCGACATAGCCGGCTCGCAGCGCTGCGAGGGCGATGATCAACTCGGCCGCATTGCCGAAGGTCGCATTGAGCAGACCACCGAGGGTCGGGCCGGTTCGCTCCGCGAGGTGCTCGGTGGCGGCTCCCATCAATCCCGCGAGGGGAAGCACGGCGAGACAAGCCACGGCAAACACCACGGCCGGTTCCGCCTGGGCCTGCGAGAGCCAGAGCGCGGCGGGGACCGCCAGAAAGAGCACCGAGGAAAGCGGGATGCGGCGCCGCTTCTCTGGGAGAGGTTCCACGGTTCGGGGTGGTTTCGGCGGCGGGGTCAGTCGCGGACGCTCGGGCGCACGCGCGTACGGGATGTCATCGGTCTCGGGGTCGCGCCGGGGGCGCGGCTCGGGCTTGGGTCGTGGCTCCGGCTTCGGACGCGACTCCAGCTTGGGCTTCGATTCCGGCCGGGGCCGCGGCTCGGACTTCGGCTTCGACGGGGCCACGGCCTCGTCATCGGCCGGCTCTCCCGATGGCTCTCGCCGAGGACGCACCGCGGCGTCGGCGCGCCCGCTCTCGGGGGCGCCGGGGCGGATCAGGGCGCGAAGTTTCGAGGGCTTCAGCTGGAACTCGCTCAGGGCGCGGGCGAGGGCACCGCGGGGTTCCCGAATCATCGCCAGGATCACGTCATCGCGATCAATGTCGGACCGCCCTTCCGCGGTGGCCAGCTCTGCAGCGAGGTCGAGCACCCGCTGCGCCTGGGAGGAAAGCCCGCCAGGAGCGGCAATCGGCCCAGGGCCGCGACGACGCTGCTTGCTCGATGCGAGCAGGGTGCGAAAGGCGGCTGGCGTGAGCCCGGCCAATTGCATCGCCTCGGCGATCGGTCCGGTGGCGGATTCGAGCCAGGCGAGGAAGAGATGCTCGGTGCCGACAAAATCGGCTTCGAGCAACGTGGCGAGCGTCGCCGCGTCGGCGCGCAACTGATCAGGTATGGTCACGGGGCTCAGGAGAGAGGCTTGGCTTCGTCGATCAGCATAATGGGGATGTCATCTTCGACGGCATACACCAGCCGGCACGTGTGACAGATCAGTGCCTCATCGGGTTCGAGGCGATGCTCGAGATCACCGTGGCACTTCGGGCAGACCAGTATTTCCAGCAATTCGGTTGGCAGGGTCATCAGCTTATCTCATCGTCAGGAACCGGGAAGCCGAATCGCGCGAGGGCCGTTGCGGAGCGGCGCCACTTCGGCAGCACCTTGACCCAGGTCTCGAGGTAGACGGCCTCGCCGAGCAACTCCTCGAGCCGGATTCGTGCGTGCGCGCCGATCTTCTTGAGCGTGGCACCCTTATGGCCGATCACGATGCCCTTCTGGGACTCACGCTCGATATAGAGTGTCGCTCGAATGTACACCGGCTTGCGGTCCTCCCGGAACTCGTCGACTTCAGCCGCAAACGAATAGGGGACTTCTTCGCCCAGTTCCTCGAACGCTGCTTCGCGGAGATACTCCCCGACGAAGAATCGCACCGGCTGCGTTCCGATGTCATCGGCATCGTGGCGGAAGGCCCCCTCGGGGAGGAGGGCGCGGATCCGGGTGAGCAGCCGCTGGACGCTGGGCGCGTCCTGGGCCGATGTCACGATCGTTTCCTCGCTCAGCCGCTGCCGACGTGCGAAGTTCACCAGATCACCCTTGGTGTAGACGGGAAGCACGGCGGCGCGAAACGGTGGCGCGTCGGGTACGAGGTCCACGAAGGGGGGAGCGGGGGCGTCTGCGGCAGGGTGCAGATGGAGGACGAGGTCGACCTGGGTCAGGGCATCGAGGGCCAGCTGCCGCATACTCTTCTGCAGCAGATATGCCGGGTCGAGCAGCCCGGGACGATCGATCAGGACCAGCTGCGTCTCCGCATCGGTGATCACCCCGCTGGTGGGAATGCGGGTGGCCTGCGCCTTGGGGGAGACCATCGCGAGGTGGGTGCCCATCAGGGCATTGAGGAGCGAGGACTTGCCGACATTGGGTCGGCCGGCGAGGGCGACGTGACCGAAGCGAGGCATCGTGGGAAGATAGTCAGGGGTGGAGAACGACAAAGCCGGACTCCGCGAACGGAATCCGGCTTTGCGATGTGGGTGGCTGACGACGGTCTACTCTCCCACCACCTCGCGGTGGCAGTACCATCGACGCTGCAGGGCTTAACTACCGTGTTCGGAATGGGAACGGGTGTGGCCCCTGCGCGCTGGTCGCCAGCCAATCTGCGATTGACAGATTGGCAACTGAAGCGTGGGATGATGTGGTTGTGACACGGGAACGATCACACAAAAACTTGGGGAGAGATCAAACTGCACGGGCGATTAGTACCGCTCGACTGAAGCGCTTGCACGCCTTGCATCTGCGGCCTATCAACCTGGTAGTCTCCCAGGGCCCTTCAGGGATCTTAAGATCCAGGAGTGTTCATCTTGGGAAAAGTTTCCCACTTAGATGCTTTCAGCGGTTATCTTCGCGCGACATCGCTACCGGGCGATACCCTTGGCAGGATAGCCCGTACACGAGCGGTCGCTTCGTCCCGGTCCTCTCGTACTAAGGACGACGTCCCTCAACACTCCCACGCCCACGACGGATACAGACCGAACTGTCTCACGACGTTCTGAACCCAGCTCATGTACCACTTTAACCGGCGAACAGCCGGACCCTTGGGACCTTCTCCAGCCCCAGGATGTGATAAGCCGACATCGAGGTGCCAAACCG
>JANLPG010000154.1:0-4877 GCA_031367105.1 Gemmatimonadota bacterium
ATGGCACCCGGATTCCACCACACCTCCGGTCCCGCGGCGATCTACTACCGTCCGGCCGACGCGTCCAAGGGCGAGTACACGGTGAGTGCCACCTTCGGGCAGCGGAAGTCGATGGCGCACGAAGCGTTCGGGCTCTTCATCGGTGGCAAGGATCTCCAGAGTGCCACGCAGAACTACCTCTACTTCGTGGTCAAGCCGCAGAACGGCACCTTCCTGATCAACCATCGCACCAGCGATGGCAAGCCGACGTCGGTGGTGCAGTACCAGGAGAGTGATTTCATCGTCAAGGACTCCCCGACCGACGGCTCGGCTACCAACAAGCTCTCGATCAAGGTGACCAAGGACGCGGTGGTCTTCTTGGTGAACGACAAGGAAGTGAAGACGCTGAAGAAGAGCGAGCTCGATGGTGCCAGCACCGACGGGCTGGTCGGGCTGCGGCTCAATCACAATCTCGATCTGCACATCGCAGGGTTTGGGGTTTCGAAGTAAGGAGGATCGCGATCGGTCCTGACGCCCGTAGGTGCCGCACTTGCGCGGCACCCACGTCCCACCGGTTGTCATCCTGAGCGCAGCGAAAGCCCTGACCACAGAACCGCCTCCCACATCCCGTGGGCGGCGATTCTGGTTTTAAGCGCTTTCCCCAGGTCGTTCGTGCTCGAAGCGCCAGATGTACGCGGGAAGCGTCGGATCGACTCGCTTCCGTGCAATCCACTTCGCCGCTGCTTCCTTCATCCCGTCGGCACCGTCGCAGAGGCCGGCGCGTAGCCGAGCTTCGTCAATCAACCGGTACACCGATTTCGTTTCGATCCCCATCATCGGCGCGATCTGCTTGGGGATCTTCCAGGCGAACAGGTGCGTGAGCATCTCCGTCTGCCTGTCAGTCAGTTTCCAACTCTCCTGAATGAATTGGAGTTCCTCGGCTGTGAAATTGACGGGAATGCGCTGCGCGTCGTCGCTGGGCAGCTGCTGCGGCTGGGTCACGGAGGGGGTCCGGGATCAGGGCGGTGTACTGATACTCTACTCGTGCACTGTGACGATACGAAAAAGCTGGGTCCGGCGCAAGTGCCGAATATTGCGCTTGTGCAGGGCAACAAGGGTAAACTCTTGATTTTCGGTGGGGCAATATTGCCCGGTTCCATTAGTCGTGCGGATCTGGCACATTGGTTTGGAACAGGCGCTCTCCCGACCGCCACGGTGGGTGATTGCGCCCCCGCACATTCCATCCACGGGGGTACGTCGAATGAAGCAGCGATTCCACATCCCGGCGGGGTTCGCATTTCTGGCTGCGCTCTTCTGGCTGCTTGGTGCTCCGGCGTCGGCTTCCGCCGAGCAGAGCAACTGTGCCAACAACTGTGCGCGTGCCCTCGGGCTTTGCCTCGACTCTGCGACGACGCCGGCGCAAGTCAACTTGTGTGCCGATTCCTACGATTGCTGCATGAAGGGTTGTGGATCGCCGGTTCCCGGCCACCCGTGCGGGGATGGGGCTTGAGGGCATTCCTGGCGAGTGCGGCGCTTGGCGCCGCGCTCGGGCTCGGGCTCGGAGGCTGTGGCACGGAGGGGCGAGAGGCGCAATCTCAACCTGTAACGGGAGAAGCCCTTGCTCCAATCTATCGCGAGGTTGTCGACTTCGGGATCGGCAACGGGGCCCTCACCGACTCTGGTGGTGTGCTCGTGTCCGCTCCCTCCGAAGGATTTGTTCGCGTGCTGAATCTTCGAGGCGATAGCGTTGGCACCATTGGACGCACCGGAGACGGCCCTTGCGAGTTCAGGTCTGTCACCGACTTCGTCGCCGTCGGAAGCGTTGCTGCCGCAATTGCCGAGGCCCGGCTCGGCCGTATGCAGGTTTGTGAAATGGCCGGGGGACCGGGAACGACGCTCCTCGTGCCTGGCCAGATACTCGCACCCTCCACGGCGGGGCCGGATTCAATCATTTTCGCAGCGCGTATCGGAGCTGACACAATCGCAGTCTTCAGGGTGAATCGCCGCGGGGCCACTCAAGGATTTGTTCCAGTCGATACGATTGCAATGTGGCGAACTGATACGATCGGCTTGCGCCTTGGTCAGCCGAAGGGCCAGATACCGATTCTCGTTGTGCGACGGGATGGCGTACTCATCGTGGCGAGTAGTGCCGATTCGACTTTTCGAATTCTTGAGTTTTCACCAAACGGTACGATCACTGTTGTCGTGGACCGTAGCGAAGCACCGATTCTCTACACCACGGGGGAACTTCAGGAACGGCAGGACTGGATACAACGGACGATCCGGCGGAGTGGGCGTCCAGTGCCGCCGCCACTCCCGCTCTCCGAGATGCGGAAAGTCAAGCCAAGGTTCAGCTGGAAATCGCTTGGCGTTGACGGGGCCGGTGTCGTCTGGACTAGACCAGCTTCTGTGCAAGACACCCTTGTGCCAGTCATCGCCTTCCAGACAGGCGGCAATCGGTCTGAACGCAGGTTCCTGGTCGCTGCGCCAGTCCGGGACATAACGGTCGCCGGGAGATTCCTGGCGACTTTTGGTGAGGACTCAGAGGGTCGTGGAGTCATAGCACTTTACAGAATTTCAAAGTAGGTCGTCGCTTGACCGGGGGCACGCGTGTCTTGCGTGTCCCATCGCGCTGGCTTTCGTCACCGGTCCACAGGCGACCCCTCACCAGCTGCTCGGTTGAGGTGGCGGGAGGCGTGATCAGGAGTCGGTTCTGCGCGTCGCCAGAGTTTGATATCGCTCGAGGCGGCTCCAGGGTGACGATTCTCCTTCCGACGTCGAATGGTTCTGGTTCGTATCGACTCGTGTCGATCGACGGGGCGACCAGTGACACGGTCGTCAACCGCACATACCGGTTCAAGCCCAAGCCCATTCCACGATCGATCCCCGATGCAATCCGGTCGTCGAATGCCGATGATCCGGTACTTCCTTCGGCGTTACGAGATGCCTATCGGACCGCAAATTACCCAAGTATATATCCGACGTTCTCGGGGTTTCTGCTCGGCGTTGACAAGACGATGTGGCTGAGAGAGTACGGCGACGAGGGATCTCCACATCGTTGGCAGGTGCTCGACCAGTGTGGTGAACCGTTGGGGACGGTAGAGATGCCCGAGGGGGGCTCGCTGCCCGAGGCCTCACTCACCACGCTATGGGGGATTGAATTGAACGAGGGCGACGTCCAGAGCGATTCACCCCAACGGACGCCGAGAATGTCCTGTGGGGGTAGCAGCGTGTCCCAAGGCTCAAAGGCAAGCTCTATCTTCGCTCTCGTGCCCTAAACTGCGGATCACCAGGAATGCAAAGAAGCATATGGATCTACTTGATGGTTGTCGGTCCCCAGGCAACCGCGCTCGCACAGACACAGCAATTGGAACGAGGCAGAGTAGTTACGGAGCAGTTGATAGGAATCCCTCTTGGTCGTATCGGGTCCATGGCGCCTTGGCGGGACGGCACACTCGCTGTCGCACTGCTCACCGAGCCGCGACTGGTGATCGTGCGTGGCACTGAACGGCCGCTGTTCTTCTCCCGCGCAGGGGGCGGCCCGGGAGAACTGAGGCTACCAGGCACCATCGGCTGGATTGGAGATACGCTCTGGGTAGGGGATGCCTCGCTTGGACGCGTGACCCTGTTCACTGCAACGGGAAGACTGATTCGCTCAATTCCCGTTCAGGTTGGTGGCTCGCCGATTCTGTTACGGGGCGGCATCACCGCGGTGATGCCGATGCCCGCTGCGACTGTCGCCGAGCAAAAGCCGACTGTCGAGCGAATCCAGCGCGTCGTCAACGGTAGGATGGAAGCGACGCTTCTCTCGGTGATCAAGCGCTATCGTGCCTGGAGTGTGGCGGTGGGTCAGGGGCACATGGTGGGGCAGCAGCCGTTCGACGACTTTCCCCTCTGGCGAGCATTTCCTTCCGGCACGGGCTTCGTGCTGGTGAAGCGGGAGGCAACATCACGCCGTCCAACCGCCTTCACCGTGCAGCGTTTTTCCGAGACAGGAAAGCTGCTCTTTGACCGGACATACCCATACATCCCAGTATCGTTAGGCAAGGCCGAAATCCAAGCGGCGGTCTCCAGGCTCATCTTCGATCTGCCTGCCTCGGGCGGCCCAGGTTTCCGGCAGCGCGCAATGGACGCCCTCTACCGGCCACCGTACCTCCCAGCCGTGAACGCCGTCATCGCGGGTGTGGATGGGAGCATTTGGATCGAACGTGAGCATACCACCGCTGCGATGGCGCGATGGATGCTGCTCGCAGCCTCCGGTGAACGGGTTGGCGATTTCCTGATTCCGGCTGGCGTCGAAGTGCGAGCGGGTACGGCTGGGTCGCTCTGGGGTGTCGCGCAGGATGCGGACGGGGTGCCGAGTATCGTCGAATATCGGTTTCCCAAATGAGTCGCCGATTACAAAAGTCCTAGGTACCCTCGAGATGTTCGACTCCGCCTTGCCCCCGAATCCGCACCGAGCCCCGCGAACCACACCGCGGCCCAGAGCAGCGCCCAGTTCCATCGGTGTCGAGGTAGTGCTTCGCCATCCCGTAGAAGCCGATCGCCGCGCCGAGGATGCCCCAGCTCGCCCCCCAGACGAGGGCGATGCCGGTGGTGTGGCGCGGAGCGGGCGGGGGAAGGGCATGGATGGATCTGCGCGGCGGATGGGGTGGGGGTGTCAGCGGGTCAAAGATCTGGGGCGTCCGTCGAAATTGAGATCGGCGTCGCGCAAGGCGCGACGCCAGCGGGGGTCGGCCGGCGCTCCGCGTGGGGCGCTACCGAACCCGCCTTCCCCCAATCATCACAAAACTCACTTTTTCCATCACTCGCACGTCGGCGAGCGGATTCCCCGGCACCGCGATCAGGTCCGCCAGCTTTCCGACCGCGATCTCGCCCCTGTCCGGCGTGCCGAGCAG
>JANLPG010000187.1:0-18824 GCA_031367105.1 Gemmatimonadota bacterium
GTGAATACTTGCCGGCACTGCGGGCGGCATTCGGTCGCAGTCGACGCAAATGAGCCAGCAACCGGTCCGGCGGACCGTGGGTGACACGCTTACCATCGTGCAACGCGTGCGAACCGTGCCCGGTGCGGTGGTGCAACCGCGGTTGCTCACCGATTCCTCGCTGGTGACCCTGCTCTCGCCGCCGTCGCTCACGCGCGAGGGCGACAACCTGCGCATTGCGTACCACGTCGCCGTCTGGCAGGCCGGCACGAACGAGTTGACGGTGCCGGGTGCGGTGGTCGTGAGCCCGGGGGGCGTGGTCGACACGCTTCCCGATACCCACGTCCTGTTGCAGGTGGCGACGGTGTTGCCGAGCGGAAAAGCGGTGACCTCCCTCGCCCCAAGACCGGCGCGGACAGTCATCCCCCGCGGCGACCGCTCGCTTCTCCCCTTCGTGGTGCTCCTCACCCTGCTAATGCTCGCTGTCGCCGTGGCCGCGTGGTGGCTCCGCCGCCGCGGCCCCGAGCGGCTGTCACCTCGGCCGCTCTCGCCGCCACCGCTGGACGCCGAACGCTTGAATCGATGGCTTGCCGCAGGCGAAGCCCAGCTGGCGCTGGCCCACGTGGAGTCATTGTTGCGCGAGCGACCCGAACTCGCGGATTGGCGGGCCCGCGCGGATGCGGCCCGCTACGCCCGTGGCTCGGACGCGGCGTTGGCGGCGCTGGTGCGGGAAGGGTGGGAGCAGCTGACGTGATTGAATTCGTCCGCCCCTGGCTGTTGCTCCTGCTGCTGGCGCTCCCGTGGTGGTGGTATCGGCGTCGGCGAGTGCCGCTCGCCACTGCGGTGGTCAGCGACAGCGCTCCGTTCCTGGCGGCCACGCGCGGCCGTTGGAAACTGTGGCTGCCGCCCACACTCCGGTCGCTGGTCGTGGCCGCTCTGGTGGTCGCTGCAGCCGGACCGTACCGTCAGGGTGACCGCACGATCGTGAATGCCGATGGCATCGCCATTGTGATCGCACTGGACGTCTCGAGTTCGATGCTGGCCGAGGATTTCTCACCGGCGAATCGTCTTGAGGTCGCCAAGCAGCAAGCGCTGGCGTTCGTTCGAGGTCGCACCGCCGATCGGATCGGCCTGGTGACGTTCGCGGGGGAGGCGCTTACCCAGGTACCGGTCACGCTCGATTATCCCGCCCTCGAACGGGCCATCGAGTCGGTCCGGATTGGCGACCTCGAGGACGGCACCGCAATCGGTTCTGGCCTGGCGACGGCGGTGGCACGCCTGCGGAAGGTCCCCGGCAAGGAGAAGGTGATTCTGCTGCTGACCGACGGCGAGAACAACCGCGGGCTGATCGACCCACGGACCGCCGCGCAGACCGCGCAGGCGTTCGGCATCAAGGTCTACACGATCGGTGTTGGCACCGAGGGCCAGGCACGGGTGCCCACGGGGCAGGGGCTGAATGGCTTCCGCTACGAGATGCTTCCCGTGCGGATCGACGAAGCGCTGCTACGGGAGATCGCCGATCACACGGGAGCCCGCTACTTCCGCGCGAAGGATTCCGAGGCACTGACGCGGATCTTCGGGCAGATCGACCGTCTCGAGCGAACCCCGGTTGACGTGATCCGCTATACCCGTCACGAAGAGCGCACTCGACCATTCCTCGCCGCCGCGTTCGTGCTGCTCGGCCTCGAACTGCTGCTGGCAACGACGACCGTGGTCCGCGTTCCGTGAAGGTGGAATCTGTCACCCTGCTCTTTGCGGCACCGCTGCTCGCGGTGGGTATTCTCGCGTTGGCACTCGCGGCACGCCGCCGTCGGCGCGCGGCGGCGGCGGCGTGGTCCGCGGCACTCGGGGCCCGGGCGCTGCAGCTCGGACGCCGGTCGCCGTGGCTGCTTGCGGCGATTGCCTTGTTGATCGCCGTCGGAATGGCCGGGCCGCGTTGGGGCGTGACAGCGCGCTCGACAGAATCCCGGGCACTCAACGTCGTGCTCGTGATGGATGTGTCCCGTTCGATGCTGGCGCAGGATGTCGCCCCGAATCGGCTCACCCGCGCCAGTGGACTGGCCCGGCGACTGGTGCAGGACCTCACCGGTGATCGCCTTGCGCTGATTGCCTTCAGCGCCCGCGGCTACCTGCTCTCGCCGCTCACGCTCGACCAGAGCGCGATCGCGCTCCAGCTCGATGCCCTCGATCCCGAGATGGCGAGCGAGGGCGGCTCGGGCCTTGCCAGCGCGCTGAATCAGGCGCGCGTCGTGCTCAACAGCAGTTCTCAGGGTGGCGATCGGGCGGTCGTGGTTTTTACTGATGGAGAGAGCTTCGAATCCGAGGCCGAGCTGGCTGCAGCGGGGCGTGCCCTGCGACAGGCGAAAATCACCCTCATCGCGCTGCCGGTCGGTGACGTGCGTGGGGCCCGGATTCCCGAGCCGGGCGGCGGCTGGCACAAGGACAGCGAAGGGAAAGAAGTTGTCACGGTGCGTCGCGATGATCTGCTCGGTGCTGCCGTCACGGCAGCCGAGGGAGTGCTCGTACCCGCATCGGCAGCGGACCCTTCGGGCGAAGCGCGCCGGGTGTTGTCGCGGCTCGCTCGCGCCCCGGCCAGCGATCGGGCGACGGCCGACCTGATGCCCCGGGCCTGGTTGTTCGCGCTGGTGGCCGTGCTGCTCCTGCTCGGACAGACGCTGACGCGCCGGAGCGCGGCGCTCGTGATGCTGATGCTCACGGCTGGCCTTGGGCGTGCCCAGGCGCAGCGGCCGTCGCCCGGCACGCGGTACCTTGCGCGCGGGGACAGTGCGCGAGCGCGAGTGGTGCTGCTGCAGGAAGCCACCCGGCTTCGGAGCGACACGGCGTGGTTCAATGCCGGTACGGCGGCATTGCTCACCGGCGATCTGCCCGCCGCCACTGCCGCGCTGCAACGGGCGACCACCTCGCTCGATCCCGACTTGCGGCGGCGCGCCCTCTATAATCTGGGGACGGCCTACCTTCAACAAGCCCGGCGGGACACGACGCGACGCGACTCACTGCTCACCAGCGCCGCGACGCAGTTGCAATCGGCATTGCTCCTTGGTCCGACGGATCGCGATGCCAAGTTCAACTACGAACTTGCCCGCACGCTGCGTCGGCCACCGCCGCCGAAGCCTTCGGGTGGTGGTGGTTCGGGGAAGGGAACCGGTCAGCCGCCGCCGGAACCCCCGAAGAACGACAAGGGTTCGATGAGCAAGGCAGAAGCCGAGCAAGTGCTCAGCGCGATGGAACGCGCGGAACGAGATACTCGCCAAGGGCAATATCAGCGGCAGCGACGGTCGCAACCGCCGAACGGGCCGGACTGGTAATGCTGATCGCGCTGTTGTTTACCCTGATCGCCCAGGATACCACTGGACTGTCGCCGCGCGCACGGGCGATGCTCGACCGTTTCCCGGTTCCCCGGGTGGGCGAGGTCTCCATCGCCACCCGCTTCTCGACCGACACAGCCTGGATCGGCGAGCAGGTCGAGCTGGTCACGGCAGCGTGGTTCCCGCGCGAACTGCGAAATCGGCTCCGGCATACACCGAACCTGCTGCCACCTGCGCTGAACGGACTGTGGAGTGTGCAGGCGCAAGCCAATATGTCGATGGCGGCGACACGCGTAGTGGGCGGCCAACTGTACGATCTCTTCGTCGCACACCAGACGCTTTTCCCGCTTGGAGGCGGGAAGATCACGGTGCCACCGGCGGTGCTGACCTATTCGGTACCGGCGTCGCTCTCATTTTTTGCTCCGGAGCAACGCAAGACGCTGACGTCACGGTCCGCGACGCTGGTGATCCGAGCGATCCCCGTGCGCCTGAGTGCAGCGCTCGGAAGCGGCCCGACGGCGCGCAACCTCCGGGTGACCTGGCGGGGCGTGGCCGCGCCAATCCACGCTGGCACCCCCGCGATGATCGAAGTCGTGCTGACCGGCGAGGGGAACGTCGCGCTCTGGCCTTCGCCGGAGCTGACCTGGCCAACGGGGGTGCGCGTCTACCCCGACCGGACTGAGGAGCGGTCGATCGACGTGGCGGGACGCCGGGGTGGAGAGAAGCGCTTTCGCTTCACCGTCGTCGCGGATAGCGAGGGGGTGCTGTCGCTGGCCCGGGTGCGCTATCCCTATTTTGATCCCGTTACGGCGGACGTGAGCGCCGCCACCGCCGATGCGGTGGCCCTCGTGGTGTTGCCGGGGAAAGGGGTCGCGGCATTGCGCCGTGTGCTGCCGATCAGCGATGACGACGATTTCCCGGTGGCGTCGCAGCTCGTGGAGCGCGGCTGGCCGGCGATCATCGCACTCGCGCTGTTGCCGCTGGTCGTAATAGTCTGGCAGCGGCGACGCCGACCCGCGCGTATAGTCGTGGCGCCGCCGCGCTCCCCTGAGGCCGAGTTCGCCACCCTCCTCGGAAGTCGCGGCGAAGCGAGTCCCGAGACCGTGGTGCCGGTGCTCCGCCGTCGTGGTGTCCCACGTGACGACGCCGAAGGAGTCCGACAGTGGTTGACTGCGGCCTCGCGCCGCCGCTACGGACCTCCTGGGTCGGACGTGACCCCGCCACCGGCCCCGCTCGCACGCGTGCTCGCTCGACTCCGCCGAGTCGTGCGGATGACACCCCTGCTGCTGGTGGTGCTGCTGGCGCCCCGCGCTGTCGCACAGACCGCCGCCGACGCGATGACGCAATATCGCGGTGCCGATTACGCCGCCGCCGCGGCCTCATTCACCGTGGCCGCGCAACGGGCACCTTTGTCGGTCGGGCTCTGGCGTAACCTCGCCGCAGCGCACTGGCTCGAAGGGGACGATGTCGGCGCGGCAGCGGCGTGGCTGCGAGCACTGCACCTCGCGCCCCGCGATCCGGTGACCCGCGAAGAGTGGCACGGTGCAGGTGGGATTCCGGCTGAAGTGCGTGCGCTCGCGCCAAGTGTTCCGCTCAGCCGCGACGAATTGCTCCTGGTCGCGCTCGCTGCCTGGCTGCTGGCCTGGTTGGCGATCTTCCTGCGGGCGCGGCGAGTCGGTGTCCTGCTCGTTGCGCTGACGGTGGCCACTGCCACCGCGGTCGTGCTGCGTACCGTCGGAGTGTCGCGACACCGGGTGTTGTTGCGCTCGGGCGCCACGCTGCGCGTCTCACCCCATCCCGCAGCGCCGCGGCTCGGAGACGGGACGGCGTGGGCGATCGGTCGGGTGGAGCGGCAGCGCGATGGGTGGGTTCTTGTCGCCCTCGATGGCGGGCGGCGCGGCTGGCTCCCGGGCACCGATGTTGCGCCCCTCGGGCCACTAGATTGAGGTGATGCCCACCGAGGTCATTCGCCGCATTGCGATCCTGCCCGACGCCGTGGCCAACCAGATCGCCGCGGGCGAGGTGGTGGAGCGTCCCGCGTCCGTGGTGAAGGAGCTGGCCGAGAACGCCCTCGATGCGGGGGCACGGCACGTTCGCGTGACCATCGAGAACGGCGGCAAGACGCTGATCGAAGTCGCCGATGACGGCACGGGAATGGGCCGCGACGATGCCATCCTCGCCCTGGACCGTCACGCCACAAGCAAGATCCGATCGACCCAGGACCTGGTGGGGATCGGCTCCTTCGGCTTTCGGGGCGAGGCGCTGCCAGCCATTGCTTCGGTCACTCGCTTCACTCTGCTCACCGCCACCGACGACGGCCTCGGTACCGAGGTCGGAGTCACCGGCGGGCGGATCGATGAGGTGCGCGACGCGGCCAGGCAGCGCGGCACCACCATCACCGCGCGTGCGGTGTTCTTCAATACTCCCGCACGCCGCAAGTTTCTGCGCTCCGCCGCGAGCGAGACTCGTGCGGTCCTCGACGCGGTCAGTACCCTCGCTCTGGCCCACCCGGCAGTCGGATTCGAGTTGCTGATCGATGGCCGGCAGCGGTTGCACGTGCCTGCCGATCAGCCCCGCGACGAGCGGCTCGCCGCAGTCTGGGGCCCCGACCTCGCCCGGACGCTCCTCCCCGTCTCGTTCGCCGTGGGGGGGGTGCTGGTGGAAGGCTTCACGCAGCGCCCTGCCGATGCCCAGCCTACGGGCCGACGCACTCAGATGTTCGTCAACGGCAGGCCATTTCGCGACTCGTTTCTGGTGCGCGCCGCCGAAGCGGGGTATCGCTCGGCAATCCACCCCGGCGACCGACCGTCGCTCTTCCTCAACGTCCGCGTCGACCCCGCGGACGTCGATGTGAACGTCCACCCAGCCAAGCTCGAAGTCCGCTTCCGGGAGCGCTTCGCCGTCGAGCGCGCGGTCGAGGAAGCCGTGCGCGACGCGCTCGGGCAATTGGTCGCCGCTGCGATGGTGGGTGAGGCACCGCTCGCCGGTGCGGTTCCGCTCCCACGCTGGCCCGAGCCCATTGCCGACGACGAGTCACCGCCCGACCTCTTCGCGCCACTCGACACCGATGGCACCGGTGTCGCGTCGCCCAGCGGCCAGCCAGTCCCTGTCGCGGCGTGGAGCACTCCGTTACTGCAACTTGCCGACACCTACCTCTGCTACGAATCGCCCGATGGATTGGTGATCGTGGACCAGCACTCGGCGCACGAGCGAGTGCTGTACGAGGAAGTGCTGCGGGAACTTGCCGGAGTGGGGATCCCGGCGCAGCGGCTCTTGCTCCCGTTCACGATCGAGCTGACCGACGAGGAACTGGATGTGACGGCCGCTCACGCCGAGGAATTGCGACGCATCGGCTTCGAGATCGAACCATTCGGCGGTCGGACCGTCGCGATTCACGGGGTACCGAACCCGCATCCCCGCTTTGACGCGGCGGCGTGTTTTCGGGAGATGGTGGCGGATCTTGCGCGGGGTCGCTTCGGCGGCTGGGCCAATCGGCTGGAACGCTTTGCCGCGACCTACGCCTGTCGTGCGGCGGTCAAGGCCGGCCAACGGCTCGATGAGCGCAGTATGCGCGAGCTGCTGCTCCGCCTCTTCGCCTGCCGGCTTGCGCCCCACGACGTGCACGGTCGCTCCACCATTGTGCAGCTCCCCCGCGAAGAGCTGGAGCGCCGCTTTGGTCGAAGCTAGGACGCCGATCCTGCTCGGCCCGACTGGCGTTGGCAAGACTGCCGTTGCGCTGGCACTCGCCGAATACTGGCCCATCGAGGTAGTCTCGGCCGATTCCCGTCAGGTGTATCGCGGACTCGATATTGCGACCGCCAAGGCCACGCGGCGCGAACGGCAACGGGTTCCGCACCATCTGCTCGACCTGATACGCCCCGGCGAACGCTACAGCGCCGGCCGATTCGCAGTCGATGCCGCTGAGGCGATCCGCGACATCCGCTCGCGCGGCAAAATGCCGGTGGTCGTCGGGGGAACCGGGCTCTATCTCAAGGCGTTGGTGGAGGGGCTGTTCAAGGAGCCGCCGCTCGATCGCCCCCGCCGAGACGCGCTCCTCGCGCTGACCGCCGGGATGGACAATGTGAGCCTGGTCCGCTGGGCTGCCCGGCTCGATCCGGGAATGCCGGCAGGAAGCGGACGGCAGCGCGCTTCGCGTGCCATCGAGATCGCCTTGCTGACAGGTTTTTCGCTGCGATGGTGGCAGCGTGCGGTGGCCGCCGAAGGTGTCGTGAATCCGTGGATGGTGCGGCTCACCCTGCCACGACAGCTGCTCCACCAGCGGATCCGCACCCGCACCGAGGAGATGCTGCGCCGGGGACTGCTCGAGGAAGTCGCCGCTGTCCTCGCGGATGGTGCGCCGACGGATGGACCGGGGATGGATGGCATCGGCGTGCGCGAAGCGGTGGCGGTGCTGCAGGGGCGTCTCCCCAGGGAGTTGCTGGTCGACCTGATTGCGACCGCGACGCGCCAGTATGCCAAACGCCAGGAAACGTGGTTCCGCCATCAGGTGGCGGGGGCGATGCTCACCCTCGATGCCACCCGGCCGCCGGAACAGCTCGCGGCCGCGATCGCCGCAGAATGGGAGCGAATGTCGCAATGAAAATCGGGATCACCTGTTATCCGACCTATGGTGGGTCCGGCGCGATGGCGACGGAGCTCGGGCTCGACCTCGCCCGGCGCGGGCACGAGGTGCATTTCATCACCTTCGATTCGCCCTTCCGCCTCCGCGGGTACGCCGAACGGACGTATTTCCACGAAGTCGATACCGCGATGAGCCACTATCCGCTCTTCGAACACTATCCTTACACCCTCGCGCTGGCGTCTCGACAGTATGAAGTTGCCTTGCAGGAAAAGCTGGATGTCCTGCACGTGCACTACGCCATTCCCCACGCGACAACGGCCTATCTGGCGCGCGAGATGCTCGCCCCCGAGATGCCGTTGAAGGTGATCACGACATTGCACGGCACCGACATCACACTGGTGGGGCAGGAGGCCTCGTTCTACGCCATCACCAAGTTCTCGATCGAGCGCTCCGACGGGGTCACCGCGGTGTCCTCCTTCCTCCGCGATGAGACCTATCGCGCCTTCGGCTGCGTCTCGTGTGACCTCGCCGTGATTCCGAACTTTGTCAACCTTGCGGAGTACCATCCGGGCGCCGTCGCCAAGGGGAGCATCCTGACGCCGACCGGGCACAAAGTGCTCTCCCACATTTCCAATTTCCGGGAAGTGAAGCGGGTGAAGGATGTGGTACGGATCTTCGCACGAGTTCGCCGGGCGATGCCGAGTACCCTGGTAATGGTGGGCGACGGCCCAGAGCGGCTCGACGCCGAGCGGGAAGCCCGGGAACTTGGCATCAGCGACGACGTCCGGTTTCTGGGCCGGCTCGACACGGTCGCCCCGATACTCGCCGCGACCGACCTCTTCCTGTTGCCGTCGCAGTCCGAATCCTTCGGACTCGCCGCACTGGAGGCGATGGCGTGCGGCGCCCCGGTCCTCGCGTCACGGGTCGGTGGATTACCGGAGGTCGTGACCGATGGCGTCAATGGCATCCTCGAGCCGCCTGGTTCCGTCGAGGCGATGGCGCGACGAGCCATCGAATTGCTCAAGGACCGCGATCGCCACGCGGCGATGCGTGATGCCGCGGTGCAACGGGCGGCCGAGTTTTCGGCGGACATCGTCGTTCCGCAATATGAAGCCTTCTACCATCAGGTCCTGGGTCACTAATGCTCTTTGCCCCGATGTTGATCGCAGTGATTCTGGGACTCGTCGAGGGCGTGACCGAGTTCCTCCCTATCTCCTCCACGGGTCACCTGATTGTGGTCGGTGGCCTGCTCAACTTCACCGGAGAGCGCGCCGCCACATTTGAGATCGTCATCCAGCTCGGTGCGATTCTCGCCGTGATCTGGCACTACCGGGCCACCCTCTGGACCCTCGTCACGCGCTGCGTCACCCAACCGGTCGAACGCCGGCTTGCCGGGAATCTCGCGCTGGGATTTCTCCCCGCGGCCGTGATCGGAGTCCTGGCACACGACTGGATCAAGGCGAACCTCTTCTCCCCGACGACCGTCGCGGCGGCACTCGTGATCGGGGGCGTCATCATGCTGGTGCTCGAATGGGCTCGCCCGGTGGTACGCGCCACCTCGATTCGCGAAGTCACTGGTCGACAGGCGTTCGGCATTGGCTGTGCCCAGGTACTCGCGATGATCCCCGGCACCTCACGATCGGCGGCGACGATTCTGGGCGGCTACGGCCTTGGCCTCTCGCGGCCAGCGGCCACGGAATTCTCCTTTCTGCTCGCGATTCCCACCCTCGTCGGGGCGGCAGGCCTCGATCTGATCAAGAGTCGCGACCTGCTGAGCGCCGCAGATCTGCCGATGTTTCTCGTCGGGACCCTGGTCGCGTTCGTCTCGGCGCTCGGTGTCATTCGTGGCTTTCTGCGCTTCATCGAACGGCACTCGTTTGTGGTGTTCGCCTGGTATCGCATCGCCTTCGGTGGGTTGTTGTTTCTGCTCTTCGCGCTGCGCGTGATGTGAAGTGAAGCTTCCCGCAATCCTCCGGGTGCCGGAGCTACCGAGCACGATGGAGGCGGCGCACGCGCAGGCGCAGCTCGGAGCGCCGCACGGGACTGCGATCATCGCTGAACGACAGACCGCAGGGCGGGGAACGCGTGGGCGTCAGTGGTCGGCAGCGGTGGGTGGACTCTGGCTCTCCGTGGTGGCTCGACCGACCCGAACCGATGCGCTGGAGGCGCTTTCGCTCCGCATCGGGCTGGCGCTCGCCTCACTCCTGGAGCTGGAGTTTCCGGCGTTGCCGACGATCGGTCTCAAGTGGCCCAATGACCTGGTCCTCGGCGACCGGAAGCTCGCCGGAATCCTCTGCGAGGCACGTTGGTCGGGAAGCGCCTGTCAGTGGGTTGTCATCGGGGTGGGGCTGAACGTCCGGAACCCGCTGCCCGACGCGCTCGCAGACGGCGCGACCCGTCTCGCCGACTGGGCGCCCGAGGCCGATCCCGAGCTGCTCTCCGGGCCGTGTGTGGCCGCCGTCACGCTGGCTGCGCACGCAGCCGGTCCGCTCAGCGCCATCGAATTGAACGCCTTCGCGGCCCGCGATGCGCTCACTGGGCGCCGGGTGCTCGACCCGGTGGCGGGAACCGCCGACGGGATCACTGCGGGTGGGGCGTTGCGGGTTCGCACCGACTCTGGCCCCCTCCGGGAAATCCTCGGCGGGGTGGTCACCACGCCCGGTTAGCGCGAGATTCCCCGGATGCTCCTCGCCCTCGATATCGGCAACACCGAAGTCACCGTCGGCCTCTTCGCCAGCGGGGAGCTTCGCGGACATTGGCGCCTGACGACCGCGGCGGACCGCACCCCCGACGAATGGGCCGTGGCACTCGAGGCATTCCTGCTGCGGGCCGGCCATTCGCCGGCGGAAATCCACGCGGCGTGCATCGCATCCGTGGCGCCGGGCGTCACGCAGGCACTGGTGCAGGCGGTCCGGGCCTCGGTAACCTCCACGATCGGCATCGTCGAAGCCGATGCCGCGCTGCCGCTGACGCTCGATGTCGATGAACCGCTCTCGGTGGGTGCCGATCGGATCGCCAACGTGTTGGCGGCCCTTGAACTTCATCCCGGCGACAGCATCGTGGTCGACTTCGGCACGGCAACCACCTTCGATTGTGTCACCGCCGACCGCCGCTTCATTGGTGGTTCGATTATGCCTGGTCTGCGCACCTCGGCCGAGCAGCTGGTCCGCAAGGCCGCGAAGCTTACTGCCACCGAGTTGGTCCCGCCCAGCCGCGCGATCGGTCGGCGTACCGATGAGCACATCCGCGGCGGAGTGCTCTTCGGCGCGGCTGATGCGGTGGATGGGATGGTCCGGCGGATCCGCGCCGAATGGCCCGGCGGCGCCCGCCCGCGGGTGATTGCCACTGGCGGCCTCGCCCCGCTGATCGCCCCGCTTACCACCAGTATCGACATCGTCGATCCCGATCTCACACTGCACGGGTTGCACGTCGCAGCCATCGCATTGGGATTGGTGTCGTGAGCCACGTCGCCGGACGCAGGAACGCGCTGACGGCAACGCCCGTCCGGCGCGTCGCGCATCGGCTCTTCGGTCCCGCGCTACCCTACCTGCTGCACCTCCGTCCGCTGGAGTGGCCGATCGTCGCTGTGCACGCGACCCTCGGCTGGCTACTCGCAGGCGGATTTCGGCCCCTCGACAGCCGAGCGCTGCTCGGATTGGTGGTCTGGGTTGTGGCACTCAATGGCGGGACGCTGGCGTTGAATTCTGCCTTCGACCGTGACGATGGCGATGTGGCGTATTTGCGGCAACCGCCGCCGGTTCCCACCGGGCTACGCTGGTTTGCTGGTGTGCTGATGCTCCTGGGAGCCCTGCTGACCTGGTCGCTGCCGCTCCCCTACCGCGCGGCGTACTTCGCCTGCGTCGTGATGTCGGTGCTGTACTCCGTGCCTCCCTTCCGATTGAAGGCGGTCGGTGGCGCCGACTGGCTGATCAATATGCTCGGCTTCGGCGTGGCCACGCCGTTCGCCGGCTGGGCGCTGAGCGGGCGACCCTTCGGCGGGTCGATCTCCTTGGTTATCTGGAGCTTCTGTCCACTCTTCGCGGCGCTGTACCCGCTGACCCAGCTCTATCAGATGGACGAAGACCTTGCTCGCGGCGACCGCACCCTGGTCCTCCGGCTCGGGACCCGCCGTAGTCTTGCGGTCGCGCTGGCGGCCACCGGGCTCTCGTTCGGCCTGCTGTTCGGCGCTGCCTGGCAGAACGGTTGGCGGCTGACCGGCGAATGGCCTCGCTGGGCGGCCCTGACGTGCGCGCTGCTGGCGTGGCTGGTGGTCCTCTGGCCGTGGTACCGGGACGGGCGACGCTGGTCATCGGCCGAACACCAGCGGGGGATGTACCACGCCCTCGTCGCCTGGGTGCTGACCGATGTCGCGGTCCTCCTCGGCTGGGTCGTTTAAGCTGTTCGGGGAATGGCACTTGGCCGATGCCCCGTTGCTCCGCTAGTTTTTCGGCTGTCCACCGCACTGCTTTCGGAGATACCTGATGGCCACGGCTGCCCGGCTCGAGACTCCCAGCGACGCCACCGAAATCCCCTCCGTTGTCCGCGGCGCTGTGCAACTCGGCCTGATTCAGGCCGTCTGTGTCTTCGCCGTCTCGCTCATCAACCGTACCCTCGAGGGGACCGCCGATCACGCGCTCACGGCGGTGGTCGTCGCACTCGGCGCCACCGCCACGATTCTGCTCCCGGGATTGCGGACGCGGCCTCGGAGCATCGAAGGAATCGCCGGGGCAGCCGGTATCGGACTGGGTGCCACCATCACGTTCCTGGTGCTCGACGTCATCCTGCTCCAACCGTTGCATACGTACACCAATCGGTGGCACGAGGTCGGCGGCGGTTCGAACTGGTGGTACCACCCGGTCTGGTGGATGGTCGGGACTTACCTCTCCTGGATGGGCGCGTGGATTCTCGCCAATCAGACCAACAAGAACGGGGCACCCTCCAGCGCTGGCGCGATCGGCCTGATCGCGCTATTCACCGCCGGCTTCGGGGCACTCGCAGCCGCCATCGGCTTTCCTCTGGCCGGCTGGAACGTCCCGACCTTCGGGGTGGCCGTGCTCCCGGCGCTCGCGCTCGGCGCGGTGGTGAGCGGGCTGGGCGCGAAGCGGGGTTGACGGGGCGCGCCGTGCTGGCCCGAGCGGCACGGCTCCTTTTCCGTCTGGCGGGCTGGTTGCTGACGCCCGTCGTATTGACCGTCACCGCCGCCATCGGGGCGACCATCGGGGCGCTGGTCGCCCCGCGTTTTGGTACCACCAATGCCCTGATCGTGATGGGCTTCGGCGGACTGCTCGGTGCGCTCCTCGGCCTGAGCCTTTGGGAACGGCTGCTCGGGCGTTCGCCGGAATTGCGGGCTGCCCTCGCCGTGACGCCCGAAGGAATTCCGGAAGCGTCCGCGGTCGAGGCGCTGATCGAAGATCGCCCCGAGCCCACCGGCAAGGACGTCCCCTGATGGGAATGCGCCTCCTCGCCTTCGCCGCGCTGGTGGCTGCCTCGATCACACCTCCGCTCGGTGCCCAGCAGGGATTCTTCGTCACCGGCGGGCGGGTGACCGCCGGCACACCAAATGAATCGAGCTGGCGCGTCACGGTGCAGCGGGACCTCGCGGGACCGCTTGGACTCGACCTCTCCTTCACCGAACTGCCAGGAGGACGCCCTCGCGAGGGTGAGCTGTTCGGACCGGGGGCCGAACTCACGCTGTTCAGCGACGCGCGTGGGCTGCCCACGGTATTCGTCGGAGCCGCAGCTGGCCTGGGGACGCGCGATCAGCGCCGCTTCTGGACCAGCGGCTCGATCGGTTTGCGGATGCCGGTGGTTGTCCTCGGCAGCGTCCGGCTCTCGCTCGAAGGACGTTGGCGCAACATCACCGTCCCGGGGCGGGACGGTCTCGAATTCGGAATCTCGTTAGGCTACCGGGTGCGGCACGATCCGGACGTGGCCCGGCCAGAGAGCGCTGGGCTCTGGGCGCCGCGCGCCACCGCGGACGCGCTCCGCACGGCCGGAATTCCCGAGGCGAAGGCCAAGCTGTTGAGCGACGTGGTGGCGACCGCCCTCGAAGAAATGGGGCAACCCTATGTCTGGGGCGGCACCGGCGATGGCAATGGCGGATTCGACTGCTCCGGGTTGATTCACTACGCCTACGCTCGGCACGGCGTACCGCTTCCGCGCACCGCTGCCAGCCAGTCCAACGCAGGTACCGCGATCCGTCGTGACCTCGACGCGCTGCTCCCGGGAGACATCCTCACCTTCGCGGGAGAACGGGGGGATCTCGTGACGCACGTCGCGCTCTACGTCGGAGAAGGACGCTTCATTCACAGCGCGTCCAGCGGAGTGCGGTTGAGCCGGCTCAGCGAAGATGACACCGATGGCCGTTGGTGGCTGCGGCGCTGGGTTGGAGTCCGGCGCGTCGTCGATTAGCACGCAGCTCCACCCGCGCGTGTGGATCATCGCGCAGTTCCCATTCCCTCCAGCCGAATCACATCGTTTCTGAACTCCGGGCTGTCGGCGAGCAGGGGAGGCCACTGCGCAACGCGGTCGGGGCTGAAGAGCAGGATCAGGTGGACCATTGCGCCCTTGACGATCGCCTCGCCGCTGCTGTTCCGATATTCGCCCACCAACCGATAGCGTCGACTCGGGTGCAGTCGGATGCCCTTGCCGGTCACGCCCGGCAGCGCCCGCCCGACCGCGAGCAGGCGTCCGTTCCGGTCGCGCCTCGTCCCCAGGCGGAGGACAACTCGCGGGGACGATTCGGTGACGTCCAGGAGTTCGAGTGCGGTCCCGTAATCGTGGAGATGGCCACCCGCACCAAGGATGCGTCCCGAGATCGGGATCGTGAAGTCAGCGGTCCAGATCGAAGCACCGGCGGGAAGGTCGAAATCGACGTCGTGCGCGACCGGATTCTGCACATCGAGGTAGGCCGGGAGGACACTGATGGGTCGAGGCACCTGGTTGGCGGGGGCGAAGTCGATCCGGAGTTCGAGCGTGATGGAGTTGACCAGCTCGTGGCCCGGATTGTGGAATGCTGCGACCAGCCCCATCGGCATCCCGACTGCGACCGGAACTCCCACGGTCGCCGGAAGCCGGATGTCTTCTGTCTCCTGTCCCATCGCGAGCAGTCGTTCGGCTGTCGGATAGAAGAGCTGGCGCCGACCGAAATTGATCACGTTGATGTGGTGCAGGATGGCGCGGGGCAGTGCCGTGCCGCCCTCCGCCGAGAGCCGGAGTGAAGCGCCTCGGGCCCACCCGTCGACCGGCCAGAGAAACCGCAGCAGGGGTAACTCACCTCCCGCGTGGATCGAGGCGTGAGGCTCAGCGCCGTGGCCTGCGGAGAGGTCGATGGGCGTGACGGTGAGGACCACCTGGTGGCGGGACGAATCGACCCACACGCGCAGGATGGGAGGAGGGGCGTGCTGGAGGCTGAGCAGCGAAACGGCGAAGGCCAGGGCTGTCATCGTCGATCCCGACACGAAGGACACCAGAAAAGTAGCGAATCCTCGCTTCGGCCACCGTCCCGGGGTTGTCGCCCTGTGGCCTGTCAGATTGGCTTGGCACTCGGGCACGTCGATTGCTAATAGGCACCCTGCCGGTTACCTTGCTTCCCGGTTGGCAGTCTCCCCTGGCGATTGCCAAGTCTTTGTCAAGTAGTCACTTACAGCATCACGTTCACGTTGGAGGTTCTGGTTATGGCAGGCGCCAAGTCCAAGCAGACCATTTCGCCGCTCGAAGATCGTGTTGTGATCCGACCCGCCGATGAGGGCGAGTCGATGCGGGGCGGGCTCTACATCCCCGACACGGCCAAGGAAAAGCCGACTCAGGGCGAAGTCCTCGCCGTCGGTCCCGGCCGCTTCGAGAAGGGTGCCCGGGTGCCCGTCGACCTCAAGGTCGGCGACACGGTGATCTACGGGAAATACAGCGGCACGCCGTTCACGATCGACGGCAAGGAGGTCATGATCCTCAAGGCCTCTGACGTCCTCGCGAAGCTCGGCTGATCCACACCTACTGAACTGGGGAATTACACAATGGCAGCGAAGGAATTGCTCTTCGACGTCGATGCGCGTGCGAAGCTGAAGAAGGGCGTCGATGCCCTCGCCGAGGCGGTGAAAGTCACTCTCGGACCGAAGGGTCGCAATGTCGTGATCGACAAGAAATTTGGCTCGCCGACCGTCACCAAGGACGGCGTCACCGTGGCCAAGGAAGTCGAGCTCGCCGATCCGATCGAGAATATGGGCGCACAGATGGTGAAGGAAGTCGCGACCAAGACCTCCGACCTCGCGGGCGATGGCACCACCACCGCCACCGTGCTGGCGCAGGCGATCTTCCGCGAAGGCCTCAAGAACGTCACGGCGGGCTCCAACCCGATGGAGTTGAAGCGCGGCATCGACAAGGCTGTCGAGGCCATCGTCGCCGAGCTCAAGTCGATGTCGGTGCCGACGAGTGGCAAGAAGGACATCGCCCAGGTGGGCACCATCTCGGCCAATAACGACCCCGAGATCGGCAAGCTCATCGCCGAGGCGATGGACAAGGTCGGCAAGGAAGGGGTGATCACGGTCGAAGAGGCGAAGGGCCTCGAGACCACGCTGGAGACGGTCGAGGGGATGCAGTTCGACCGCGGCTACCTCTCGCCATACTTCGTGACCGATCCGGAAGCCATGGAGTCGTCACTGGATGCCCCGTACATCCTCATCCACGACAAGAAGATCTCGTCGATGAAGGAACTGCTCCCCGTGCTCGAGAAGGTGGCACAGAGCGGCAAGCCGCTGCTGATTATCGCAGAGGACGTCGAGGGTGAGGCGCTGGCAACACTCGTGGTCAACAAGCTCCGTGGCACCCTCAAGGTCTCGGCCGTCAAGGCTCCGGGCTTTGGCGACCGCCGCAAGGAGATGCTCCGCGACATCGCGATCCTGACCGGTGGCCAGGTGATCTCCGAAGAAGTCGGCTTCAAGCTTGAGAACGCCACCCTCGCCGAGATGGGTCAGGCGAAGCGCGTCGTGATCGACAAGGACAACACCACCGTCATCGACGGGAAGGGAAAGTCCGACGCGATCCAGGGACGGATCTCGGAAATCCGCGCCGCGATCGAGAAGAGCACCTCGGACTACGACCGTGAAAAGCTGCAGGAGCGGCTGGCGAAGCTGGCGGGTGGCGTGGCAGTCATTCACGTCGGCGCCGCGACCGAGACCGAGATGAAGGAGAAGAAGGCTCGCGTCGAAGACGCGCTGCACGCGACACGTGCTGCCGTCGAAGAAGGGATCGTGCCCGGCGGCGGCGTCGCGTTGCTCCGCGCGCAGTCCTGTCTCGATCGGGTCAAGGCAAGCGGCGACGAGAAGATCGGCGTTGAGATCATCCGTCGTGCCATCGAAGAGCCGATTCGTGCGATCGTCGCGAACGCCGGTGTCGAGGGGTCGATCGTCGTGGCGAAGGTCCGCGATGCAAAGGACAAGGCCTATGGCTACAATGCGGCGACTGATGAGTACGTCGATATGGTCAAGGCCGGCATCATCGACCCGACCAAGGTGACCCGCACCGCGCTGCAGAACGCGGCGTCGATCGCGGGCCTCCTGCTGACCACCGAGTGCGTCATCGTGGAGCGGAAGGAAGAGAAGGGCGCTCCAGCAGGTGGCGGCGGTGGCGGCGGAATGGGCGGGATGTACTAGTCCGCTCCGCGAACTGGTCTCCTGAGGGGCACCGCTTTGCGGCGGGCCGAAGGCGCGAAGCTCCGAAGTAGCAGGCAGCGGCCACCCCTCGGGGTGGCCGTCTGCTTTACTGCACGTCCCTTGCTAGCTTCCGCCCCCGATGACCACCACGACTTCTGCGCCCGGGCTGGGCGTCTGGGACACGATCCGCGCGGCCCTGAGCGGCGTTGAGCGTGACTACACCACCGGGCCGGTCGGGCAGGCGGTGATCCTGCTCGCCATCCCGATGGTGCTCGAGATGGCGCTGGAGTCGGTTTTCGCCGTGACCGATATCTTCTTCGTCTCGCGACTCGGCGCCGCAGCAGTGGCCACCGTCGGGCTGACGGAATCGCTGCTTGCGATCGTGTACGCGCTCGCGATGGGACTCGCGATGGGTGTCACAGCGGTGGTCTCGCGGCGAATCGGTGAGAAGGATTCCGATGGTGCCTCGCACGCCGCCGCCCAGGGGCTGCTCCTCGGTGTTCTCGTCGCCGCAGTCCTCGGGATTACGGGCGCGATCTTCGCGCGCGAATTGCTGGTAATGATGGGAGCTTCCCCGGAGGTGCTCGCCGTCGGGACGACCTTTGCCCGCATTATGCTTGGTGGCGAAGTCACCGTCATCCTGCTCTTCCTCCTCAATGCCGGTTTCCGCGGGGCAGGGGACCCGGCGATCGCGATGCGGGTACTCTGGATCTCCAACGCCATCAACATCGTGCTCTGCCCGCTGCTGGTGTTCGGCGTGGGCCCCTTCCCCAAGCTCGGCGTCACGGGCGGCGCCATCGGCACCACGATTGGCCGAGGCGTCGGCGCCCTGCTCGCATTTCGGGCGATGACCACGCCGGGGCACCGGCTCCAGCTTCGTGCGCATCACTTCCGCCTCGACGCCAGGGTGATGACGACGATGCTCCGATTGGCCTCCTCGGCGACCCTGCAGTTCCTCATCGGGACGGCGAGCTGGATTGGACTGGTCCGCATCATCGCCGGCTTCGGCAGCGTCGCGCTTGCAGGCTACACGATCGCGATCCGGCTGGTGATCTTCGCACTCCTCCCGTCGTGGGGACTCTCCAATGCTGCCGCCACGATCGTGGGGCAGAGCCTCGGTGCTGGCAAGCCGGATCGTGCCGAATCGGGCACGTGGACTGCGTGTCGGTACAATCTGATCTTCCTCGGCGTGCTGGGGGCCTGCTTCGTGGCAGCGGCGCCGCTGCTGGTCTCGGTCTTTGGACGCGATCCGGCCGTCACCGCCATCGCGGCACGGGGGCTGCGGATCAT
>JANLPG010000007.1:0-8533 GCA_031367105.1 Gemmatimonadota bacterium
TCCACGCCCCCAGATCCCACCGTATCTTTCGAATCTTCCCACCGACGAGAGCGAACGATGCTGATCGACCGCCGCCGCTTCACGGGTCTCTTTGCCGGCCTGGTTGGTGGCACTGCCTTGCCGCTGCCGGGACTCCTGGCCCAGGGCAAAGCTGCTGCAGATCCGTGCGGGCTTCCGGCCCCGATTCAGGCGCTCACCCCGATGACCGCGGGGGTCGTCCCGATCTCCCTCGACGAACGTCGCAGTCGGATGGAACAGGCCCGACGGCTGATGGTCCGCCACGGTCTCGGCGCGCTGCTGCTCGAACCCGGCACCAGTCTGGACTATTTCACCGGGATGAAATGGGGGCTATCCGAGCGCCCCTTCGTCGCGATCCTCCCAGTCCGAGGGGAACTCGCCTTCGTCTGCCCAGGATTCGAGGAAGCCCGGGCGCGAGAGCTGATGCTCTTCCCGTCCGACGTGAGAGTCTGGCAGGAGGACGAGAGTCCATACCGCTTGATCGCGCAGCTCCTGCGCGATCGGGGCGTGACGCACGGCCGAGTGGGGGTCGAGGAGCGACTCCGCTTTTTCATCCTGGATGGTGTGCGCAAGGTGGCGCCCACGGTCCAGTTCAGCAGCGCCGAGGCGGTGACCGCCGGCTGCCGGATGTACAAGTCCTCCGCGGAGATCGCGCTGATGCAGCGTGCCAACGACATCACTATGGTGGCGTTCAAGGCTGGCTTCGCCACGCTGGCGGAAGGGATGACCCAGCACGAACTCACGGCGAATATGCAGAGTGCGATGGCGCGCCTCGGTGGCACCGACGCCTGGTCGCTCGCGGGGTTTGGCGCCGCTTCGGCATTTCCGCACGGGAGCGTGCAACCGCAGCGCCTGCGCGCAGGCGATATCGTGCTGCTCGATTCCGGCTGCAAGGTGGAGGGCTACGAGGCCGACATCACCAAGACCACGGTGTTCGGCAAGCCCACGGCGCGGCAGACCGAGATCTGGAACCTCGAGCGTCGGGCGCAGGATGCGGCGTTCGCTGCTGCCCAGATCGGCGCGACCTGCGGCACCGTGGACGCAGCCGCGCGCAAGGTGATCACCGACGCCGGATTCGGGCCCGGATACCAGGTGCCTGGGCTGCCGCACCGCACCGGACACGGGATCGGGCTCGATGGTCACGAATGGACCAACTTTGTGAGGGGAAATCCCGCCCTCATCCGGCCAGGAATGTGCTTCAGCGACGAACCGACGATCGCCATCTACGGCGAATTCGGAATTCGTCTCGAAGATTGCCTGCATATCACCGAGGATGGCCCGCGATTCTTCTCCCCTCAGAGCCCGGCGATCGACCGACCGATTCCCTGAGGGGCCGCAATGGCATCGAGCACGCCGCCCACCGCCCCTGAATCCGCCGCCGCGACTGCACCCGTGTGGGACGACGGCCGCTGGCTGGGCTTCGCACCACTCCGGAGTGATCTCTCCGCCGACGTCTGTGTCGTTGGCCTGGGCGGCTCGGGTCTCTCCTGCATCCACGAGTTGCTGACGCACGGACTCCGGGTCGTCGGGCTTGATGCGGCGGCGGTGGGCGGCGGTGCCGGGGGACGTAACGGCGGCTTCTTTCTCGCCGGGATCGCTGCGTTCCACCACGACGCGGCGGCGGCTCACGGCCGAGAGCGAGCCACCGCCCTCTACCGCCGGACGCTTGACGAGATGGATCGAATGGCGCGCGAAACGCCGGCGGTGATCCGTCGCACCGGTTCGCTACGGATCGCGGCGTCCGCCGCGGAGCTGGTCGATTGTGAAGCACAATTCGTCGCGATGACGGCGGACGGCCTCCCGGTCGAGCGCTACCACGGCACGGAAGGCAACGGGCTCCTCTTCCCGCGAGACGGGGTGTATAACCCACTGCTTCGTTGCCGCACGCTCGCCACCAGCGCGAGTGTTGCCGGAGCGAGACTCTACGAAGGGAGTCCAGCGCTCGTGATCCGACCGGGCGAGGTCGTGACGAGTCACGGGGTGGTGCGCACGCAGCAGGTGGTTGTGGCCGTCGATGGTAGTCTCAGCCGGCTCTGCCCCGAACTGGCCCCTCGGCTGCGGAGCGTCCGCTTGCAGATGCTCGCCACGGCACCGGCGCCCGAGGTGTCGTTCCCGCGACCGATCTACTTCCGTTACGGATACGAGTATTGGCAGCAGTTGCCCGATGGCTCGGTGGCCCTGGGTGGCTTCCGCGACGTCGGTGGTGATGCCGAATGCACGGATGATCCAGTACCGAGCGCAGTGGTGCAGGAGCGACTGGAGCGACTGCTCCGCGAGCACCTCCGCGTGCAGGCGCCGGTGACGCACCGCTGGGCCGGCGTCGTGAGTTACTCGGAATCGGGGCTCCCGACCGTGGCCGAAATCCAGCCCGGAGTGTGGGCGCTGGGGGGATATAACGGCACCGGCAACGTGGTGGGTGCCATCTGCGGCCGAGGCGTGGCGCAACGGATCGCCCGCGGCGAAACAGCACTGCTTGCCGGGCTGGTAGACTGATGCACCGCAAGCTCGATCCACCACCATCATCCACCATCCACCATCGATCCGTGATCCACGTTTTCCTGGAGCTGCTGGCTATGCCTTCACCTGTCGCCCGGTCGTTTGTGCTCTGCTTCCTCCTTTGCGCCGCCTGGGTCGGTGGTGCTGCGGCGCAACAGCAGGACGGTTCACCGTTCGGTGAGTTGCGCTGGCGGATGATCGGCCCGTTCCGTGGTGGCCGTACCAAGTCCGCCGTGGGCGTGCCTTCGCAGCCGAACGTCTTTTATATCGGCGCGACCAACGGTGGGGTCTGGAAGAGTACCGATTACGGCATCACGTGGCAGCCGATCTTTGATGAGCAGCCCACCGGTTCGATCGGCGCCATCGCCGTGGCACCCTCCAACCCCGACATCCTCTATGTCGGCAGTGGCGAAGGGCTGCAGCGCCCCGACCTCTCGACCGGAGACGGCGTCTACCGCTCCGTCGACGCCGGAAAGCACTGGACCCATCTCGGCCTCCGCGACGGGCAACAGATCGCGCAGATCGTTGTCGACCCACGCGACCCGAACCGACTCTTTGTGGCCGTCCTCGGCCATCCGTATGGCCCCAATTCCGAGCGCGGTATCTATCGATCTCTCGATGGCGGCACGTCCTTCACCAAGGTGCTCGGGAAGGATGAGAATACCGGCGGTGTCGACCTCGCCTTCGACCCGAATGACGCCAAGACGGTATTCGCCGTCCTCTGGGAAGCGCGCCAGGGCCCGTGGGAAAATTCCGCGTGGAACGGTCCGAACAGTGGGCTGTTCAAATCCACCGACGGGGGCGATACCTGGCGTCCGCTGACCGGCGGGTTGCCGACATTCGCAAGTGACGGCCTGGGGCGCATCGGGATCGCCATCGCGCCGAGCAATCCGAAGCGGATGTACGCCTCGGTGGACGCCAGCCGCAATCCCGGGTTGTATCGGTCGGACGATGCCGGTGAGAGCTGGGCGCGCATTACGGACGATCAGCGAGTGGTGTCGCGCGGTTCAGATATGGCCGAGATCAAGGTGCACCCCACGAACCCCGATATCATCTTCACCGCCAGCATCGTGGCGTGGAAATCGACGGACGGGGGGAAGAGTTTCACGGCGTTCCGTGGTGCTCCCGGTGGTGACGACTACCAGCGCATCTGGATCAACCCCAACAACCCCGATATCATCATCATCGCCTCAGACCAGGGGGCAGTCGTCACCCCCAATGGCGGCGAGAGCTGGAGCTCGTGGTATAACCAGCCCACCGCCCAGTTCTACCACGTTTCGACCGACAACGCCTTTCCCTACCGTGTCTGTGGCGGTCAGCAAGAGAGCGGCTCGGCCTGTGTCGCCAGCCGCGGCAATGATGGGCGCATCACCTTTCGCGAATGGCATCCGGTGGGAGTCGAGGAATACGGCTACGTCGCTCCGGATCCGCTCGACCCCGATCTGATCTACGGCGGCAAGGTCTCCCGCTACGATCGGCGCACGGGGCAGACGCAGCAGGTCGGTCCAACTGCTGGCAGGAGTAGTGCATTCCGCGCACTGCGAACGGCGCCGTTGCTCTTCTCGCCGCTGGAACCGCATACGCTGTTCTTCGCGCAAAACGTCGTGTGGCGGACGCGTGATGGTGGTTCGCGCTGGACGCAGATCTCTCCCGACCTCACGCGGACGAACTGGGAGATCCCGGCCAGCGTGGGGGTCTACCGTGCGACGCCGGCCGCGAAGCCGACGCAGCGCGGAGTGGTCTATACCCTGGCACCCTCGTACGTCGACCCGAACACCATCTGGGCCGGCACCGACGACGGGCTCATTCACGTGACCCGAGACGGTGGGGCGCACTGGACGGATGTCACCCCGAAGGCGCTCACGCCGTGGGCAAAGGTCTCGATTATCGATGCCGGGCGCCGTGACGCCGCGACCGCCTACGCGGCGGTGAACACCCTCCGGCTCGATGATCTGACGCCGCACATCTTTCGAACCCACGATGGTGGGATGCGTTGGGCGCACATCACCCGCGGCATACCCGATGGCGAGACAGTGAATGCTGTGCGAGAGGATCCGAAGCGGAAGGGACTGCTCTACGCTGCGACGGAGCGGACGGTCTATGCGTCGCTGGACGATGGCGACCACTGGTTTTCGCTGCGTAACAATCTGCCGGTGACGTCAATCCGTGATATTGTGGTGAAGGAGAACGACCTCGTCATTGGCACGCACGGCCGCGGCTTCTGGATCCTGGATGATGTGAGTCCGTTGCGGCAGGCGACGCCGGCGATCGCAGCAACGAAGCTCCATCTTTTCGCGCCCGCCGATGCCTGGCGAGTGCGGTGGAGCACCAACACGGACACGCCGCTCCCTCCCGACGAGCCGACGGGAGAGAACCCTCCCGATGGTGCCATCGTCGATTACTGGCTCAAGGCAAACGCCACGGCTGCGGTGACGCTGGATATCGTCGATGGCACCGGCAGGGTCGTGCGACACTATGCCAGTACCGACACCGCACTGACGATCGCCGATCAGGGAAACACGCCGGCGTACTGGATGCGTCCGACTCGCATTCTCGATGCGAGCGCCGGACTGCACCGATTTGTCTGGGATGTCCACTATGGACCGCCGGCGGGAACGTCATCGTTCAGCTATCCGATGTCGGCGGTGCCGCATAACACGGCTCCCGAACCGGAAGGACCCTGGGCACCGCCAGGGCGGTACACCGTCCGCCTGAGCGTCGACGGAACCAGCGTGACTCAGCCGCTCCGCGTCCGGATGGACCCGCGGGTAAAGACGCCGCCGCTGGCGCTGCGGCAGCAGGGTCTCCTTTCCCTGCAGTTGTACGATGGCATCGCGGCAGCCCGCCAGGCCCTGGAAGAGATCCGCGTCGCACGAGCAACGCTGGCCGCGCAGAAGGGCAGTGCGACGGCCGACTCGCTCGACGGTCAGCTCGCTGCCCTCGCGGGGGTCGCAACGGGTCGCGGTGGCGCAGGGCGAGCGGCGTCTGGCGTCGCTGAAGCCGCAACGCTGACGCGAGTGACCACGGAGCTGAGCGGGGTGATGGGGGTGCTGCAGGGCTCGGATGCGGTGCCGACGCAAACCGCCGTGAAAGCAGCGATCGACGCTCAGGCGTCACTTGCCACGCTGATTGCGAAGTGGTGGTCGTTGAAGCTCAAGGTTGGCGGCGGGAGGTAGTTGGAAACGAAAAGGGCGCCTCACCGAAGTGGGGCGCCCTTCCCGGTGTCGTGGCTCGAAAGCCTCGACGGTTGGCCTTAGCGGCCGAGCTTCACGACGTTCTCTGCCGCCGGGCCCTTCTGGCCCTGGACGATATCGAACTCAACGCGCTCACCTTCGGTAAGCGACTTGAAGCCCTGGGCCTGAATGGCCGAGTGATGGACGAAACAATCCTTTTCGCCATTCTCGGGGGTGATGAATCCGAAGCCCTTCGCGTCGTTGAACCACTTCACAGTGCCGGTCGTACGCATGCTGTCCTACTCCTGGATGGTGTAATCGGAGTCCGGACGATGCCGTGCTGACCGACTACAGTTTCGCGATCATACCCTCGCGGCGGGGGCGGCTCCCACAGTGAACAGCTCTTGCCATTCGGTGCGTACGGTCGGAAAAACCAAGGGGACCGGCTGAACGCCGATCCCCTGATAGCGTCCCCTGAAGCCTGCCTACACCCCGTCGGGCGTAGTGACCGTAGCCTCCAAGCAACATCGAAAAGCCCATTTGCGCAATAGGGAGGGGGGTGATGGGTCGGGGGCGGGGGTGTCCGGGAGGGGGTTGGGAGGTACGTTCCCCGGGTGCGGGGGCTGTCCAGGGCGCCTCGTGGCGACGGCTACCGACCCGGAAAGGCGGCAGCCGACAAGGAATGGAGGGACTCCCGATGGAAAGCAATATGCGCCTCGACGGCATTCACCACATCTCCTGTATCACCGGCGACGCGCGTGGCAATCTGGACTTCTATACCCGGGTGCTGGGAATGCGCCTGGTTGCCAAGTCGGTGAACCAGGACGATCCCAGTGTCTATCACCTCTTCTACGCCGATGAAATCGGCTCGCCCGGCTCCGACCTGACCTTCTTCGAGTATCCGGGAGCGTTGCCGGGTCGCGCCGGGGCCGGGATGGTACACCGAATCACCTTCCGCGTGATGTCGGATGCCGCGCTCGACTACTGGACGTCACGCCTCGGGGCCGAGCGGATCGAGGTCACCCGACACGGTCGCCATCTCCAGTTTGCAGACCCGGAAGGACTCGGACTCGAACTGGTGGTGCAGGACGTCACCGACGCGCCGCTGATCGCCGAGCACAAGGAGATCCCCCACGCCTTCGCGCTGCTGGGGTTCGAGGGAGTCCGCGCCTATGGGGCACGAACGACGGCCACCCGCCAGCTGCTTGAAGGTGTGCTGGGGGCCGAACTCGTCGGTGAACAGGAATGGGAATTGGAGGGGAATTCCCGGGTCGGGACCATCGGCTACGATCCCCCGCCGGACCTCCCGGGTCGACAGGGGGGCGGGACGGTGCACCACGTGGCCTGGGCAACGGAACTGGCTGAGCACGAGGGCTGGCTGCAACGACTGCATCAGGCGGGTGTGTCGTCGACACCAGTGATCGATCGTCACTACTTTCGCTCGATCTACTTCCGCGAGCCGAGTGGCGTGCTGTTCGAGCTGGCCACGAAGGGTCCGGGGTTCACCATTGACTCTCCGCTGGCGGAACTCGGTCGGCGTATCATCCTGCCTCCGCAGTTCGAGTCGCAGCGGGCGAGCATCGAAGCGCGGCTGACCCCCTTGCCCGATCCGCGGGCCGACTGGAGTTCCTGATGTCCGATGTGCTCAATCTGGTCGCGTTCTCAGGCTCGCTGCGTGCCGCCTCCTACAATACGGCGCTGCTGCACAACTTGCTCGAGATGTTGCCGCCCACGATGCGTCTCACCATCCTCGGCATCGGCGATGTGCCGCTGTTCAACGAAGACGTGGAAGCGCAGGGGACTCCAGCGGCCGTCACCGCACTGCACCGGGCGATCCGGGCCTCGGATGGGGTGATCCTCGCGACGCCGGAATACAATCACGGCATTCCCGGTGTGCTGAAGAACACCCTCGACTGGCTCTCCCGCAGCCAGCCCCACGCCTTCTTCGGCGTCCCGTCCGCACTGCTCGGTGGCAGCAATGGGATGATCGGCACGACGCGCTCTCAGGCTGCAACTCGGCAAACCCTGGCGACCCTGAACTCCCCCTGCCTCCCCTTTCCGCAAGTGCTGGTTTCGCGCGTGCAGGACAAGATTGACGCGCAGGGCAAGCTCACCGATGAGTCGACTCGAGCGTTCATCCACAGCTGGGTGATCGAGGTTGAGCGGTGGATGCGGCGGTTCCCCCGCAGTGAGCGCGAGGCCAGCGCCCGGTGAGTGGTCACGTTCCATCGGAGCCGTTCACCCGTGCCTCGATCTACCTCGGTCCGCTGCTCGAGGCGCACGGCTTCCGGGTGGTCGCGCGCGATTACGAAGCGGGAAGCGAGGCGAGCGCGGCGGCGGAATACTCGCTGGGTGACGTCCGGATGCGGCTGGCGTGGGATGGCTCCGAACGGGTGGTCTGGATCGAGGCCGCGCGGCAGTCGGGTGGCGCGGTGGTCACCCGATGGACCGATATCGAATGGTCGGTCGCAGGGAAGCGCCTGCCACCCGATCCCGACCTGAGTGACGCGCGTCTCGAGACGCTGGCTGAGGCGCTGGTCGCATTTCTCGCTCGCGGCCGCAGCGAGCCCCCGCCGGCGCCGGAATAATTGCCTGACCCGACTGCCGCGGCAGTCCGCTGCTCAACCGAGGTATCGACAGGATGCTGATATGACGGCAATCGACCCGCAGGTGGACATCGGGCACGTGCATCTCAAGGTGGCCGACCTGGAGCGCGCGCTCGGCTTCTGGCACGGCGTGCTCGGATTCGATATTCAGCAGCGCTTCGGGCTGACCGCCGCGTTTCTGGGGGCAGGGGGGTATCACCATCATATCGGCCTCAACACCTGGGAGAGCCGTGGTGGAGC
>JANLPG010000011.1:0-4197 GCA_031367105.1 Gemmatimonadota bacterium
GCTCCGCACTCACGGCATCACCCGGGTGCTGCTCGAGGCCGGCGGCGATATCGTGCTCGGCGACCCCCCCGCCGGTGCAGCCGGATGGCGCGTGGCAATCGCCACCGCGTCGGGCGACACCACGGCATTTCTTGCCAATACCGGCATCGGGACTTCGGGGCCATCGGCACAGTTTCTTGAGCTGAATGGTGTGCGCTATTCGCACGTCGTCGACCCGCGGAGTGGTCGCGCCCTTACCCGCGCGACCCAGGCGACGGTCGTACACCCGGTCGGTGCGATGTCGGATGCGCTCTCGACGATGATCACGGTGATGGGAGGCAACGCAGGGAGCCGCCTCGCGAAGCGGTTGGGTGCCACGGCGGTTTTCATCCACGACGACCAGCCCCACTGATCAGGGGCGTCCCTCGACGATCGCTGCCAGGTCGCCAACTGCGACCAGCGGCAATGCGCTCGATCCATCGAGGCCCACCAGCAATCCGGGTAGCGTCGTGAAGAGCGGCACCCATCCCTGGCTCTCGTCCCAACGGAACGCCCGCCCGAGCGCTCCTACGATGTAGGTATGCTCACCGACGCCACGCACTGCACGCACGGCTTCGGCGAAGGGGACCGGCATTGTTCGCCAGCTACTGCCGTTCCAACGGAGCACGGTGCCATCCTCACCTACGACCCAGACATCCCGCGACGATCGCCCCCACACGCCCCGCAGCAAGACCGAGGTCGGGGCCGCGAGCTTCTGCCAGCGGGAACCATCGAAGCGCAACACCGTCCCGCTATCGCCAACCGCCCAGATGTCACTCCAGTTCAACCCCCAGACGTGCCTTAAAAACGCGCTGCTCGGCGTGCTCACCCGGCGCCACGCGGCACCTTCCCAGGCCAGCGCAGTCCCTTCATTGCCGACGATCATTGCCCGGTCGTCGGGAGCCCACCAGACGCTGCGCAGCAGTCCGGCGTACGGTGACGCATCCCGCTTCCAGCCGGTGCCTTCGGCTCGCAGGATCGTGCCGCTGTCGCCCACGACCAGACGCGCAGTTGAAGAGGGCCCACTGATGCCGTAGAGCGTCGCCGTCGTCGGCAGCGCGGTCGCCACCCAGCCTCCGCCACCGGTGCGAGCATACGCCAGCCCTCCGGAACCAACGGCGAGCGCTCCACCATCCGCTGGTGCGTGCACGGCGAAGAGCACGCCGCCGTCGAGCGTCGGGGCCCAGCCGGCGCGGTCGTCGAGCACGGTGCCATACCAGCCTGCCACGAAACGACGCCCCCCCGCGCCGGTGATGGCACGCAGATTCTCCTTCGCGCCCGTCGTGGGCACGATGCTCCAGGTGGCACCATTGCCGCTTAACAGTCGGCCGCCATCGCCCGCAGCCAGGAACCGCCCTGGGCCGTCGCTCCACACCGCGAAGAGATTCAGCGCCGTCGGCGCCGGGATTAGACGCCAGCTGCCGTTCTCGCGCAGGACGATGGTACCCGCACGTCCCACCGCCACGGTGCGACCGGCGCCATCGCCCGCCACCGCGAACAGTCCCTCCCTGGTGGGTGAGGCGAGGCTGCGCCAGCCACCACCGTCGCAGCATTCGAGGATGACGCCGTTCTGGCCGACTGCGACCAGCGCCTCCTCGCTGCTGCCCCAGATCCCCCACAACTCCGCCGGCAGTGGTGTCGGCATCGGTCGCCAGCTGCCATTCTGCCGCCGCAGGATCGTCCCCCCGGTGCCGACCGCCCAGACACGATCGCGGTCGATCCCCCAGATGTCGAGCAGGGTGATCCCCGGTGCCAGGCGCTCGCCCTGCCACGTCGAACCGACACGCTGGAAGAGATTCCCGTCGCTTCCCACCGCGAGGAGATCGGTCGTGTCGACGCCCCAGATCCCGGTGATGGTTTCGGTGACCGCGATCGACTCGGAGCGCCAGGACGTGCCGTCCCACGCCAGGATCACGCCGGCTTGGCCGCCGACCCACGCGCGGGTCGGAGTCGCGGCCCACGCCGCCAGGAGCGAGGCGTTGGTCGGTCCGTTACGGACCACGGCCAGCTCCGTCAGCGGCAGGGTCACCGTGGGGGGCGGCGTGACCGGATCGGATTGGCAAGCAGCCAGCGCCGCGAACGCGATCAGCATCGCTCCACCGTGGTTCACGACTGCGGCGCCTCCGCGCGTCCCAGCAAGGCGAGGATGTGGGCCCGCTGGAAGGCATAGAGCAGCGCACCGAACGCCGTCGCGGCCATCGCCACCATCACGGAACTACCATCGGCTGGCCCGCTGACGAAACGTGCGAGCGCCCCGACGAGGAGTGCCGCGACCACCACCGGGGCCAGCAGCGTCCGTGGCAACGGCTCTTCGCGACGGCCGCGCCACTCGGCGACGAGATATCCCAGCAGCGTGAACCCGACGCCGCGCTCGAGCCCGCGCAGCAGCCCCACGCGAGCCACCTCTCCGCGACCAGCGGCCGGGAACGGGGCCCCGTCCAACGCAAGTTGGGTGAGGTAGAGCAACACCAGCGGCAACAACAGCCGGACCACCTGCGGCTCGAGGCGGCGGTCGTGGCGCACCGCGCCACGCCACAGTTGCCGTGCGGCCGGGGTGCCCAGCACGACCAGTACGGCTCCGACCAAGATGCCCCCCGGTGCGACCCGCAGCGCGGGAACCGCACCAAGGAAATACCAGAGCAGCGCCGCCAATCCGAGTCCGGCAGAGAAGGCGTGGCGATGGCCGTCGTCTGCCGCCACCGTCGCCGCTCCGCTCGCCGCGACGGCGGCGAGCGCGAGCGTGCCGGCGCTCACCAGTGGCACCATTGACCACAGCCGACTGGGCGCGCCGGCACTGGCGAGCCCATCGAGCCACATCACCGGCACCAGCAGATACACGAAGCCCATAAGGGGCACATCGAGCAGCAGATGGCCGATCAGACTGCGACCCTCCCCCAGCCGCCGACCCACCGCATCGGAGAGGAGCGCGCCAGCACCGGCGCCGAGCGAATTTGCGATCACGTCGCTGACCGAACTGAACCTCGGTTCGAGGAAGAGTTGTGCGGCCTCGATCGCAGCGCTGAGCAGTACCCCCGCGAGCAGTGCCCGTCTCATCCCGCCCTTGGCGCTGGTGGTTCGCCTGACCAGGAAGCCAAAGGGGAGGAAGAGCACCACGTTGAGCAACAGGTCGCTGACCCAGCCCTCGTCCAGCACCATCCACGAAGCGTGGTACGACGCTGGCACAGCGAACTGGAACGGAGCGAGCGTGATGGCGCCGACCACCAGTGCGAGGTAACCGATGAGCAGGAGGCCGAGCCGGCGGCCAGAAGGGAGCGGAAGGAGGTCGGAGATCCGCGAAAGGTACGAAGAAAGAGAAAAAAGGCGGCTCGGGCTGCCGGCGGAGACCCCACTGGACAAAAGGATACCGTGGAGATATGGTTATGATATCACTTTTACCGGAAGGGCGCTATGGTACGTGAAATCGAGCGGAAGGCAGCCAACGGCCTGCTGATTCAGCTCCTCATCATCGCCGCGTTTGCGGTGGTTGGCTACCTCTTCATCACCGGCACCGCCTCCCAGGATCTGCTGCGAATTATCCCCGCGATCGTCGGTTTCTTCCTGCTGCTCGTCCTCCAGGCGGGGATCTTTTCGGTCCAGCCGAATCAGGCCCGGGTGCTCACGCTGTTCGGGACCTACGTCGGTTCGGTGAAGAGCTCAGGGCTCTGGTGGGCTAACCCCTTCTACAAGAAGCAGGCGATCTCGTTGCGGATCCGGAATTTCGAGACCGCCAAGCTCAAGGTGAACGACCACGGCTCCAACCCGATCGAGATCGGTGCCATTGTGGTCTGGCAGGTCGTCGACTCGGCCGAAGCGCTTTTCGAGGTCGACAACTATGAAGACTATGTCCGGGTGCAGAGCGAATCCGCCGTGCGTGCCCTGGCGTCGCAGTACCCCTACGACTCCAATAGCCAGGAAGTCCGCTCACTCAGCCACAATGCCACCGACATCTCCGAACAGTTGGCAAACGAGGTGCAGGCGCGGCTTTCCAAGGCCGGAATGAAGGTGCTCGAGGCACGCCTCGCGCACCTTGCCTATGCACCGGAGATCGCCAACGCGATGTTGCGACGGCAGCAGGCGAGTGCCATCATCGCGGCACGCGTACTGATCGTGGAGGGCGCCGTATCGATGGTCGATATGGCGCTCAAGCTGATCGAAGAGAAGGGAATGGTGAAACTGGAC
>JANLPG010000021.1:0-5727 GCA_031367105.1 Gemmatimonadota bacterium
ACAGCTTTCAGGACGGCTTCCGCTTCGCGACCGCAACCGAATGGACCAATCGACCGGCCGTCACCGCCTTCCTTGATGCGGCGGGCAATTTCGCTGGCAGCGGCGGCCAGATGCGCTGCGCCAGCGCGTGGTTCAGTAGTACCTGGGTCAACTGCGACTATACCGACGCGGTGAACGGATACTTTGGCTCAGGCGCCGGTCAGTTCGTCATCGACGACCCCAACCGGGAAACCTGGCTGGTCCGTGGCGACGCGGGAACTCCCAACGGTGTCGTCCCGGAACCGGCAACGATGTCGCTGCTGGCAACTGGCCTGGTCGCCTTGGCGGCGAAGCGCCGGCGCACGCGCAAGTAATCCCCACAAGCTGACGCACTCGGCCGCACCCACCGGGTGCGGCCTTTTGCATTCCCCGCTCCCTGCCAATCCGGCAGGCAATCCCGGTATGCCGCTTGCCCCTGATACCGTCGACCGCACCGACCACAGGCCAGAACGGCTCCCGTCGACGGAATTCAGGAGAGAACCATACTATGGCATCGAAGATCATCGGGATCGACCTGGGCACCACCAACTCCGTCGTCTCAGTGATGGAAGGGGGCGATCCGGTCGTCATTCCTAACGCCGAGGGTGGTCGGACCACTCCGTCGGTGGTGGCATTCACGAAGGACGGGGAGCGGCTGGTCGGCCAGGTTGCCAAGCGTCAGGCCGTGACCAACCCAAAGCAGACCATCTTCTCGATCAAGCGTTTTATGGGCCGCCGCCTTGATGAGATCAAGGACGAGATGAAGCGCGTCCCGTACGTGGTCGAATCGGGCCCGAACGGCCTCGCCTCGGTCGAGATCGCCGGCAAGAAGTACACGCCGCCCGAAATCTCCGCGATGATCCTCCAGAAGATGAAGCAGACCGCGGAGGACTACCTCGGCCATACCGTCGACAAGGCGGTCATCACGGTGCCTGCCTACTTCAATGACGCCCAGCGTCAGGCGACCAAAGACGCCGGCAAGATCGCCGGCCTCGAGGTACTCCGGATCATCAACGAGCCAACGGCCGCAGCCCTCGCCTACGGCCTTGAGAAAAAGAAGGACGAAAAGATCGCGGTCTTCGACCTCGGCGGCGGTACCTACGACATCTCCGTGCTCGAGCTGGCGGAAGGGGTGTTCGAGGTCAAGTCGACCAACGGCGATACCCATCTCGGTGGCGATGACTTCGACGAGCGGCTGATCGACTGGCTGGTGTCGGAGTTCAAGAAGGATCAGGGCATCGACCTCTCCAAGGATCCGATGGCACTCCAGCGCCTCAAGGAGGCCGCGGAGAAGGCCAAGATGGAGCTGTCGAGCACCACCCAGACCGACATCAACCTGCCGTTCATCACCGCCGATGCATCGGGTCCGAAGCACCTCAACCTGCCGCTCACGCGCGCCAAGTTCGAGCAGCTGGTGGACGACCTGATTCAGCGCACGATGCCACCGATGGAGAAGGCGTTGAAGGACGCCGGCCTCAAGCCGGGCGACATCGACGAGATCATCCTCGTCGGCGGATCGACCCGCATTCCGAAGATCCAGGAGATCGTCAAGGCCTTCTTCGGCAAGGAGCCGAACCGCTCGGTCAACCCCGACGAAGTCGTGGCGATCGGCGCGGCGATCCAGGGCGGCGTTCTGGGTGGCGAAGTGAAAGACGTCCTGCTGCTCGACGTCACCCCGTTGTCGCTCGGTATCGAGACCCTCGGTGGCGTGACCACCGTCCTCATCCCGCGGAATACGACGATTCCGACCAAGAAATCCGAAGTCTTCAGCACGGCGGAAGACAACCAGACCACGGTCGAGATCCACGTGCTCCAGGGTGAGCGGCAGATGGCGCAGGACAACCGGACCATCGGCAAGTTCCAGCTGACGGGCATCCCACCCGCCTCGCGCGGGATGCCGCAGGTCGAGGTGACCTTCGACATCGATGCCAACGGCATCCTCCACGTCTCGGCCAAGGACAAGGCGAGCGGGAAGGAGCAGAAGATCCGGATCGAGGCCTCCAGCGGCCTGTCGGACGCCGAGATCGACAAGATGGTGAAGCAGGCCGAGGCGAACGCCAAGGACGATCAGGCGCGCCGCGACCAGATCGAGGCCAGGAACCAGCTCGACGGCCTGGTTTACAAGGTCGAAAAGGACTCGAAGGAGTGGATCGACCGCCTGGCGGCCGACGCAAAGGAACGGCTCGACAAGGCGGTGGAGAGCGGCAAGGAAGCACTTCGCACGGGCGACACCGACAAGATCCGGCTGGCGCTCGACGAACTCAACGTCGCCTACTCGGCGGCGGGAGCCTCGCTCTACCAGAATGCCTCGACTTCGGAGGCGGAGGCACCGGCAGGTGGTGAGGCCGGAGCGGAGTCGGCGCCCAAGGATGACGCGGTCGACGCCGATTACGAAATCGTCGACGACGCACCCAAGGCATAACTCGGGGTGGCGGGCGACCGAAACCCCGGTCGACACATCAGAGTATTATGTAGTCATTGTGGGCCGGGCTCCTCTCTGGGGTCCGGCCCGCCGGATACACACACTGGATCAGGACCCATGTCCACGCATTCGCGCAATTGGCTCAAGTTTGGCGCCCTGGTGGCGCTCGCCTTCGTGCTCGGCCTCTTCTTCGCCGGGCTCCTGAACTTCCCCACCAACGGTCTCGCTCAGGAGAACCGGGGTGGCTCGCGCACGCCGATCCTCAAGGTCGATGCACCGCATATCCCTGCGGCCCGACCGCTGGCTGAACTCAGCGATGCCTATGCGGCGATTGCCGAGGCGGTCCGGCCCTCGGTCGTCTTCATCCAGTCGGAACGGGAGGAGTCCGCGCCTGCGGCCACTGCCGCGCCGCACAACATCCCACCCGGATTCGAGAAGTACTTTCGCCAGCCGGAGGAGAACCCAGTCGACCGCAGTAGCGGTTCGGGTTTCGTGGTCTCGTCGGATGGCTACATCCTCACCAACAATCACGTGGTTGAGGGCGCGACGAAGGTCCGGGTGCGCTTGCTCGACGGCCGCTCGTTCGTTGCCAGGATCATCGGGACCGACAAGGACACCGACATCGGCGTCCTGAAGATCGAAGCCACCGGCCTCACGCCCGCGGCACTCGGTCAGTCGGACAAGGTGCGCGTGGGCGAGTGGGTTCTGGCCATCGGCAACCCGCTGGGGGAGGATCTCACCTTCTCGGTCACGCAGGGAATCGTGAGCGCCAAGGGACGCGGCACGCTGCGGCTCAACGAGCCTGGCACGCCGCAACGCCGAGGCGAGATTCAGGACTTCATCCAGACCGACGCCGCGATCAATCGCGGCAACTCGGGTGGGCCACTGATGAACGTCCGTGGTGAAGTGATCGGGATCAACTCGGCGATCGCATCCTTCACCGGCTTCTATTCCGGTTATGCGTTCGCGGTGCCAATCGATCTTGCCCGCAAGGTGATGACGCAGATCATCGCGCACGGCAAAGTGGTGCGTGCCGGGCTCGACGTGATTGTCGAGACCGCCGACGTCGAAGATGCCGAATACCTCGGCCTGGATTCGATCGCTGGCGTAAAGCTCAGCGACTTTGGCTCGCCTTCCTCGCCCGCAAAAGCTGCGGGAATGGAACAGGGTGATGTGATCGTGGCGATCGATGGCCAGCCGGTGAAATACGTCGCACAGCTGCAGCAGATCGTCGGCTTCAAGGAGCCGGGTACGACAGTGCGCGTCGAGGCGGTCCGCAAAAGCGGCCACAAGGAATTCACGGTACGCCTCAACGCCGTCAACGTCGACAGCGACAGCGACACCACCGTGGCGGTCGCCAAGCCAGCACCGGTCTCGGGATCCGGGATCTTCAAGAACCGGCTGGGCATCACGGTCGAGCCGCTGACACCCGGCCTCGCGTCGCAGATTCGTCTGCCCGTGAACACCAAGGGGCTGATGGTTCGCGCTGTGGCGCCGGGGTCCCCGGCAGAAGAGAAGCTGGTCCCGATCGGGACGCCGCAAGCATTCACCGACGTCATCACCGAGGTCGAGGGAAAGCCGGTGCGCAGCGAAGCCGACCTTCGCGCCGCGCTCAACGATGCCCGGAACAACATCGTGACGCTGAAAATTCTCAACGGCGGCAATCCCTATTCGCGAGTCGTGCGAGTCCGCCTCACCGACCACTAGCCGGTGACGGTGGGACGGCAAGACGCCCACCGACCTGAGGGTCGGCGGGCGTCCGTCATTTTCCGGAGCGCGGTGCGGTTACTTGGCAGGCACCGGGATCGAGAGTTTCGCGGCGAGCTTCTCCCACGCGCCCCAGCCGTAGACCATCACTTTGCCATCGGTCAGCACGACAGGCGAAAGTTTGCGCCAGGGAATCGAGTCGGTCGCTGCGGCGGCGCCCTGAGCGTACAGGCGCACTTCCCATTGGCGGCCAGCGGTCAGGTAGGTCAGCGTCCGGTGGGGCGTCTCGGCCCTCATTGCCATCGTGACCGAGTCGGCCGGCATATTTTCGTGCAACTTGGTGAGGCGCTGGTCGCCACAGGCAGCGAGGGTGGCCGTGGCCACCAGGGCCAGGCCGGCCCGAGTCATCCATCCACGCATTGCGAGCATTCCCCTGGATCGAGTGGGTCAGACACGAGTGAAGGCAGGGAAGATAGTCCGGCGAGCGGTCGTGGCGTTAGGTTTTGGCGAGAAACGAGGAGCGAGAAGCGAAGTACCCGCGGGCGTGGCGGAATTGGTATACGCGCAGGATTTAGGATCCTGTGGGGTAACCCATCCCGGTTCGAGTCCGGGCGCCCGCATACTGTTGTGGAAGAATAACTTGGGGCTTGGGTGCACAGCGTTCCCCCGTCTGACAGTTCACTCGGGCAGTTGAACCCCGAGGAGTACGTTCGCCGCAGCTCCAGCGGGCCGCGCTACAGCCAGCAGTGCGACACATCGTCGCACTGCTGTCTGTTCCCACTCCGAGCGGTTACCGGCAGAAGCTACCGGATGGTATTGGCGTCCAACGAGACGGCTGTCTTTGCCAGCGCCCTCCCGTTCAGTCGGGCACCGGTCTGAATTGCAATATTCGTCGCGTCCAGGATATTGCCGTTGAATACCGACGTCGTTCCAAGGGTCGTCGCACCTGCGACTTGCCAGAACACATTCTCGGCGCGTGCACCGCCGGTCAGGATGACCTTCTTACCCGAGCTGATGTTGAGGGTTTGTGCAATCTGGAAAATCCAGACATCGGTAGAGCTCCCCGACAGGGTAACGTTCGTGGGAATGGTGACTGCGCTCGACCATTTGTACAGACCGGGCACGAGGGTCAACCCCCCAAGATTCCCGGAACCCAGTTCGGTGGCTCGGGGATTGGTCCGACCCGCCGCGTCCGCATACGCAGTTTGCATATCGCCCACCGCCTTGGTCAGCATACTGGGCGTAGGAGCCGCATAGCTTGCGGCATAGACCGAGCCGGTCACCAGTACTGATCTCGAAAATGTCCCCGATGGGTCCAGGATCAAGCCGAAGCCGGTGATGGCGGTTGCGGCGATTGGACTGACTCCAATATCCCCGACAATCGATGTGGTTCCGGTCGTTGAGATTCCGGCTTTCGACAGAATCACGAAATTGCCGGCGGAACGAAGATTCACGGCAGCCAATCCCGGCTTTACCTTGGCGGCGCTGATGGCGGACGGGTTGTCGGCCGACGAGGCACCGACGAGAGCGGTTTCATTCTTGCTGCATGCGGCGACGGCCAATAGTGACGTTGCCAGCAA
>JANLPG010000028.1:0-27637 GCA_031367105.1 Gemmatimonadota bacterium
CTCGAGTCCGAACCAGCCGCGTGTCCGATCGAGTCCGATCGAGGCGAGCGCACGACGCGCGTCGGCGGCGCTGGCGGCGTCGGGTGCAATCACGGTGATGTCGCGATCGTATGGCAGCAGCCATCCCGCCCAGGTCGTGAATGCCTTGATCAGCGGGAGATTGAGCGTGCCGGGGAGATGTGCCTCCGCATACTCGGCGGAGCTCCGGAGGTCGACCACATTGGTGGCGGCGAGCGCTTCGGCGAACTGCGACACGCCCAGGAGCGGAAGCGCGTTCTGCTCGCCCAGCATCGCCGGCCCATCGCGGTTGATCCGCTTCATCGTGCCGAAGTAACTGGGCGGGGCCGGTTGGCCCTCCAGCACCGCGAGGACAAAACTTGCCTCGTTGGTGATGGCGAAGGCCCAGTTGGTTCGTCGCTCGTAGCCGAGCGTGCTGGTCGGCATCGCTCCCAGCGCCTTGCCGCAGGCTGAGCCAGCACCGTGGCCTGGCCAGATCTGCAAGTGATCGGGCAGGGTTCGGAGTCGCTGCAGCGATGCGAACAGCTGACGCGCCCCGGCCTCCATCGTCCCGACGACCTTCGCGGCCTTTTCCAGCAGATCCGGACGCCCGACATCGCCGACGAAGACGAAGTCGCCCGATACCATCGCCACCGGCTCCTCGCTGCGCGCCGCATCGACTACGACGAACGCCAGATGCTCGGGGGTGTGCCCAGGTGTGTGCCAGACCTCGAGCCGGACGCCGCCCATCGTGATCAGATCAGCGTCGTGCAACAGCTCTGCGCCGGCCTCCGCTGCCCAGCCGTACTGCCAATCCGGCCCACCCGCTCCGGAGAGCAGCGGCCTCGCGCCTGCGCGCGCCGCCAGCTCGCGGGTACCCGAGACGAAGTCGGCGTGGATATGCGTCTCGGTGACGCGGGTGATCCGCACCCCTTCCGCGCGTGCAGCCTCGAGGTATGGGGCGATGTCCCGTGCGGGGTCGATGACGATGGCTTCCCCGGTGCGCTGGCAGGCGATCAGGTAGCTGGCCTGTGCCAGCCGGTCATCGTAGAAGCGACGAATCAGCATCGCGAATCCTCAGTGGGCCGGAGCGGCGGCGCGAAATTCCTGCACCAGCATAAAGGCAGCAAGTAAGACCAGCAGCACTGCGAAGGAACGGGTGAGCGTCCGCGGCGAGAAACGCGGAGCGAAATAGGTCCCGATCGCCATCCCGATCAATGCTGCGACCGTGACCTCCGCAGTCAGACCCCAGTCGAGCGATGCCCGCCCGATCCACCCCGCGCCGGCAGCGATTGTATTCAAGGCGATCACCGCAAGCGAGGTCGCGGTGGCGGCCGCCATCGGAAGCCCGAGTACACCGGCGAGCGCCGGAACGATCAGGAACCCACCCCCGACCCCGACCAGCCCGGTGAGCGTCCCGACTGCCAGAGCGGCGGGGATCACCTTCACGGGCGCCGCGGCGACGGCCTCGGCTGGCGCACTCGCTCCGAGTGGCCGGCGGGAGCGGAGCCACATCACCGCCGCCGCAACCAGCATCACCAGCGAGAAGAAGACCAGGCGGGGCCGATCAGGAATCTGGGTGCCCACTCGCGCTGCCAGATAGGAGGCGAGCATCGCGAAGGCCGCGAACACCACCACCACCCGGAGACGCAACTGCCCCTTCCGCCAGCGGGTGAACGCTCCCGCCGCTGCGGTGATCCCGACCACCGGCAACGACATCGGTACCGCCAGCCTGGCGGGCAGCCCCATCAGGTGTACCAGGACAGGGACGGCGAGGATCGAGCCGCCGCCACCCAACAGCCCCAGGGCGATACCGACCGCGACGAACCCGAGGAGCGCTAGCAGCATCGACGCGAGCGGTGGTTCATAGGTGCGCTTATGCTACTTTTGATCCGCCGAGGGAGCAAGGGAACCCTAAGTCCGCTGGCAACCACCAACGATGTGAGGTCCTGGGAATGTGGGGAATGGTGTTGGTACTCGGAGCTGTCGCCGCGTCGGCAATTCCACCGGCAACGGCTCGACTGGATCCTGCAGCGCAGGTGCGGGTCGATGCGGCGCGGAAGGAAGTCGTGGTGACGCTGGGACCGTTCCACGTTCCCAATATGCCGGCGGGGATGAGTCACGCCGATATGGCGATGATGAATGATCACAACACGCCGGTCATCCACTTCGCCTGGCCGGTGCTGGGCTGGCTGCGCGGTTTCCGGATCGAAGTGACCAGCGCCGATGGCAAGTCGATCGACCCGCGGATGATCCACCACCTCATCGGCATCAACTTCGATCGGCGGCAACTGGTCTATCCGGCGGCCGAGCGGATCTTCGGTGCCGGCGCCGAGACCGAAGCGGCACTGGTACCGAAGTCGATCGGAGTACCGATGAAGCCGGGTGCACACCTTGGCGTCTACCTCGCCTGGCAGAACGAGACCGGAACCGATCTCGAAGGAGTAACCATCACGGTCCGGCTGCCATACAGCCCCGCCAACCTGAACCCGCGCCCGATCGATGCCCTGCCGTTCTACGCCGATGTCAACCTCACGGTGGGGGGGGAGGATGCCTACGATGTTGGGTTGGGTCATTCCGAAAAGTCGTACCAATTCACCATCCCCACTCCGGGGCGGCTGCTGGCCTTCGGCGGGCATATGCACGACTACGGTAGCGCGGTGCGACTGGAGGAGGTCGCTTCGGGGAAGGTGATCGCCAGAGTCACCGCGAGCCGGACTGCTGACGGAAAGGTCACCTCGGTCTCGCGTTCGCTCCCAGGGGTGACCGGCGAGGGGATCCGCCTCAGGAGCGGGGTGGAGTATCGCGTCGTAGCCAGCTATGAGAATCCCACTGGGAAGGTGATTCCGGCGGGGGCGATGGCCCATCTCGTCGGACTCTTTGCGCCGGACGACCTCGGCAAGTGGCCTGCCCTCGACCTCAACGATCGAGGAATGCAGGCGGATCTCGCCGACCTCAACCAGTTGGGGAAGGGGATGGCGATGCACGATGGGATGGGGCACTGATCGCGACGTGGGAGTAATTTCGGATCGATGAGCGACAAACCTTCCAGCCCCGTACCCTCCCGCCTCCAGGCGGAGCTCGGCCAGACCCGACCGTTTGGAAGCGCCGCACAGGAGGCGTTGCTGAGTATCGGGCACACCGCCTCAATGCTCGACCGGATGTTGACCCGGGTGCTGGCACCCTACAAGCTCTCTCCGGCCCAATACAACGTCCTCCGGATCCTCCGGGGGGTTGGGCCAGTGGGGCTCCCCACCCTCGCCATCCGTTGCCGGATGATCGATCCCTCTGCCGCCATCACCCGGCTGATCGACAAGCTGGAGCAGGCCGGCTGGGCCGAGCGCTCCCGGGCGGCGGGCGATCGGCGCGAGGTACGCTGTCACATCACTCCGGGCGGCCTCGCCCTGCTGGCCGAACTCGACCCGCTGGTGACAGCGAAGGATGCGCTCCTGACCCCGCACCTCTCCGCCGCGGCGTTGAAACAGCTGATCCAGCTCCTCGATCAGGTCCGCGCCGCATTGGAATAGGCAGTTCCACACAGGAACATAGTTTACAGGAGTATTATCAATAGGCAGATACTTGACTAGTAAACTATAATGTACTAAGATACCTCCCTCGCCCGCGGGTCCAGCGGCCCGGAACCGGCTACACCGTGCCTTGGAGGCATCAAATGTTGCGCCGACTGCTCGCGACCACGAACGACTCGATTCCCCGTTTCGCCACCGCCACGGCGTCTTGACGCGCCGCATTCATCTGCTGAGAGGAAGAGCAACAATGTCCAACCGTGACGCTGCCCAGGATCTCGTGCACCTGGTGACCAATGGCAAGCTGCTCGAGGCCTTCGACAAGTACTACGCCGATGGTGTCGTGATGCAGGAGAATCGCAAGGAACCGATGATCGGCAAGATCGCCAATCGCGCGCGCGAGGAAGAGTTTGTGCACTCGATCGAGGCGGTGCATTCGATGGCGGCGCCGGAAATCGTCGTCGACGGCGACCAGGTCGTGATCCACTGGATCGGCGATGTGACGCTGAAGGGTGGCTTCCGCATCACGATGGATCAGCTGGCGCAGCAGACCTGGCAGGGTGGGAAGATCGTTCGCGAGCGCTTCGTGTACGACACGGCGGCCTAGTCGTCGAGCGCCCGGTTCAGCAGCGCTGCGAGGCGGACTCCGCCTCGCAGCAGGCGGTCCTCGAGCACCGGACGGACTGCCGTCAGGTAGCTATGGTCGACCGCGAGAGAGGCCGGCAGAAAGGCGTAGACGACATCGCGTGCCACGTCGTGTGACTCGATCGCCCAGTCGGTGATCGAACCGCTGGTGACGATGGCGAGGTCGCCGCGGTTTTCCAGGCGCTCCGTGATGGCGCTGACGAAGGCCTCCTCGCTCTCGAGCGTTGCATTGAGCAGCCCACTGTCCCAGAGGGCGTGCAGGTTGGTCTGCCGCCCCTCGTAGCTGAGCTTGACATCATTGCCGCCCTTGTCGGCGCGTTCGCCGGCGTGAAGCGGCTGGTGCATATCCCCCACGAAGTGCACCACGAAGCGCAGAGCATCGCCGCGCTCCTCTTTGCTGCGCTTTCGGTCGGCGAGGATCGCCAGCTTCGCCTCGAGTGCGGCGATGACACACTGGCCGCCCTTGCAGTCGCGGATCGGGTCGTAGCGCTGCTCCCAGGTGGGAATATCGACATAGTGCCAGGGACCGGTCTCCGGACGCCTGGTCCGGACCGAATCGGCCCAGCTGGCGACCGAGGCGAGACTTCCGCCGTCGAGGAGCCGCGCGACTTCGGCAGCGGCCCCTCGTGTCAACCGGGCCGCGGCGACACGCGCCACGATCCGGTGCCCCATCGGACCCCAGCGGCGGCTGTTCCCTGCCATATTTCCGGACGCTGCGGCGATCCCGGGATGAGCCGCCACCAGCAGGACGGCGGCGAGCAGGGCAGGGCGAAGGAAACGGCGCATTGAGGTTCCTGACGCTGATGGTTCGTGAGTGCGCGACTCCGGCCAGCCCGTCGCGCGCAACCGCTCACATTGTAGTCGGTCGTCCAGCGCGGCGCCGCAACTGTGTGGGGCGGGGAACGCGACGGCGTCTCTACCGTGAGCTTTCTACCAGAGAGGTACTGTGGAGCTGCGTCAGTTGCTGCGCTTCTGTCTTCTTGCGACCACCGTCTATGCGCCACTCGGCGTCGATTCGGCGGCGGCGCAAAATGTGACGGCACCGGTGGCCGGGTCGCTGATCACCAATGAAGGGGTCACCCGCGCCGGTGGTGCTGTCGACTCGGTCTTCGTCGATCGTCGCAAGCTGATCGATACGGTTGATGTGGGAGACTTCACCGCCTATCTCCTCGCCCGGCTTGGCGTCCCCCGGATCGCAGATTCCCTGGCATTCCGGGTCTCCTCCGATACCAGCCGGATCCGGATCCGCGGCCGCCTGATGGACTTTCCGCCGCAGTCCCGCTCCGAGCTGGGTCCGATCTTTTCGTTCGTCGACTCGACCTCGGTCTTCGTCGCTGAACTCTCGATGACGCAGGCACAGTATGGCGTGATGAAGTTCCACCTGGAGCGCGTCACGGTGGGCGGCACGACGATCCCCGATTTCTTTCTCTCTCCGGCGCTCTCCGAATACAGTCGTCGCTATCCGGTGCTCTCCGGCGGCGGTCGCGAGTTTCTGGTGGCGATGCCCCCCGAGGCGAAGACCCGACTGGTCCCGAACGGACTCGAGCTGTGGATGCCCGACAAGCCGAAAAAGAGCGGCAAGGGGAAGTGATCCCCCGCTAGCTTAGGAGATGCACGACCCGCGCGCCGCCCTCCGCCTACCCGATTTCCGTCGCTTTCTCGCCGCCCATTTCACCACCACCCTCGGGATTCAGATCCAGGGCGTGGTGGTGGCGTGGCAGATGTACCTCGACACCCACGATCCCCTGTCGCTCGGCCTGATTGGCTTGGCCGAGGCGCTCCCCAACATCGCCTTTTCCCTCTTCGGCGGGCACGTCGCCGACCGGATGGACCGCCGCCGGCTCGCGTTGGTCTCCACCGTGGTATTGCTGGGGTGCGCCTTGGCGCTGGCGGGGCTCGCAGCGCTACCGCGCGACGCCGTGCAGTACCGTGTGCTCGGTGCGTACGCGATCATCGCCGTAAGTGGTGTGGCCCGCGCCTTCCTCCAGCCAGCGCGCACTGCACTCGCCGCGGCGATGATCCCCCGCGATCTGCAGGCGAATGCGGTGACCTGGCGCAGCACCGCCTGGCAACTCGCTGCCGTGATCGGTCCGGCTGTGGGAGGGGTGCTGAATGTCTGGATCGGACCACAGGGGAGCTACCTCGTCGATGCGGCGCTGATTGCGATTGCATTCCTCGCCCTCGCCTCGGTGCGCTTCCGCGCCGTGCCCGCCGCCGCCAGCGAGAGCGAGCCGATCCTCGAATCCCTCAAGGCCGGGGTGCGCTACCTCCGGCGCCAGCGGATCCTGCTCGGCGCGATGACGCTCGACCTCTTCTCGGTGCTCTTCGGCGGAGCGGTCGCGCTGCTGCCGATCTTCGCGGCCGACATCCTGCACGTTGGTGCCTGGGGGCTGGGGCTGCTCCGGGCGGCCCCCGCCGTGGGCGCGGTGCTGATGTCGCTCTGGCTGGCCTACCGCCCGCCGATGCAGCGCGCCGGGGAGGCACTGTTTCGGTCGATCGCGGCCTTTGCTCTCTTCACCATCGCCTTCGGCCTGTCGCGCAACCTCTGGCTCTCCTTCGGCTGCCTGGCGCTCAGCGGCGCGGTCGATATGGTGAGTGTGGTGGTGCGCTCGACGCTGTTGCAGTTGCTGGTACCCGATCACCTGATGGGTCGCGTGACCAGCGTCAACGCGATCTTCATCGGATCGAGCAACGAGATCGGCAGCTTCGAGTCAGGGCTGACGGCGAAGCTGTTCGGAGCGGTTCCGGCGGTGCTTCTGGGTGGTGGGCTGACGCTTGCGATCGTCGCCGTGACGGCGCAGCTCGCGCCGGAACTCAAGGCGGTGGGGCGGCTCGACGAGGTCGGGCGAGCCGCTTCCGATCGAGCATCACCAGCACACCGTGCGTCGTGATCGTGATCGCCGAGATCGCGCACCACGGGCAGAAGGTCCGGAGCACCACGAACTCACCGTATTTCAACCGCAGGGTGAAGAGGATCGCCGGGAAAATCAGCGCCATCAGTACCTTGGTGATCCGCGCGTCGTCGATCCAGCGCGGCTGAATACCGATCAGCGCCGTGGTCAGGATCAGGGTATACCCCACGGTACCGATCAGGGCGACGTCGACGCCGAGAAACCAGCCGAACGACGACATCTGGGCGATCTCGCAGCCGCGGTTGCTGGTGCAGACCAGGGGACCGGTCAGCCCGAGTTTCCAGAGGTGGAGGTAGAGTGCCACCAGCCCCGAGATCAGGGCGGTGAGGGCGATCCAGTGTCGCGGGGTAAGCGAGGCATCGTCGTGAGTCGTCATTCCGGAGAATCCTATCCCGACAACCGCCGGGAGGGAACGGCAGGGCGGTGTACCTTTCCCGCCGATGACTGACGATACCACCGAGGCGCTCGCCCAGGCGATCGCGCGACGCCGCACCTTTGCGATCATTTCTCACCCGGATGCCGGGAAGACCACCCTCACCGAAAAGCTCCTGCTCTACGGCGGCGCGATCCACCTCGCCGGGTCGGTCAAGGCCCGCCGGGCCGCGCGCCACGCCACCTCCGACTGGATGGCGCTGGAACGCCAGCGCGGGATCTCGGTCACTTCCTCGGTGATGCAGTTCGAGTATCTCGGCTATCAGGTGAATCTGCTCGACACCCCTGGTCACGCCGACTTCTCCGAGGACACCTACCGCACGCTGGTGGCCGCCGATAGCGCCGTGATGCTGCTCGACAACCGCCGGGGAGTGGAAGAGCGTACCCGGCAGCTGTTCGATGTCTGCAAGATGCGGCGGATGCCGATTTTCTCATTCGTCAACAAATGTGATCGCCCCGGCGGCAATCCGCTCCAGCTCGTGAGCGATGTCGAAGCCGATCTCGGACTTGGCATTCACCCGGTCACCTGGCCGATCAACACGGCGATGGGATTCGTCGGGGTCGCTGACCGTCGTCGTCGCGAGGTGCTGATCTTCGACAAGGGGATTGATCACGGCGCCTCGCTGGTTGAGACGCATCGGATCCCGCTGGACAGCGCGACACTGAGTGACATCCTCGGCAGCGACAATCTCGCCACGCTTCGCGACGAGCTCGAATTGCTTGAAATGGCCGGCCATCCGTGGGACGAGTCGGCGATTCTCGGGGGGACGCTCTCACCGATGTTCTTCGGGTCGGCGCTCACCAACTTTGGCGTCGAACCGTTTCTGCACGATTTCCTCGAATACGCACCGGGACCGCTGCCCCGGGAAGCGGAGGACCGCGTGGTCTCGCCGACCGACGCGGAGTTTACCGGCTTCGTCTTCAAGATCCAGGCGAATATGGATCCGAAACATCGCGATCGCATCGCCTTCGTCCGGATCTGTTCGGGTCGCTTCGCCGCCGGGATGAATGTCACTTTGGCACGCACGAAGAAGGTGCTGCGGATGGCACAACCACAGCAATTTCTCGCGCGGGAACGCACCGAGATCGACGAGGCGTGGCCGGGCGACGTGGTGGGCATCCACGACCGCGGATCGCTGCGCGTATCGGATTCGCTCTCCGAGAAGGGTGACGTCGCGTTCGTCGGCATCCCGCGATTCGCGCCGCAGTTCTTTGCGCGGATCCTCGTCTCCGACCCACTGCGCCGGAAGCATCTCGACACCGGGCTGCGCCAACTCGCCGAAGAGGGGGCGGTCCAGGTCTTCTTCCAGGATTCGGTGGTGGGGCCGATTCCGATCGTCGGAGCGGTCGGGATGCTGCAATTCGATGTCCTGCTCTTCCGACTCGAGTCGGAATACGGCGTGCCGTGCCGGCTCGAGCCGCTGCCCTTCCGCCACGCGCGCTGGGTGCGAGGCGACGACGAGGCCATCGATCAGCTGGTGGAAGGGCGCTCGCGGATGCGGCTCTTCGATGCCAAGGGCGGATCGATCCTGCTCTTCGAGGATGAGTGGGCGCTGCGCTCAACCCTCGAACGCGTCAAGGGGAAGCTGGAATTCCTCGACGCGGCTCCCTGAACAGCGCGCTCACGAGGAGCAGGAGACCACGATCGGCGCACTGCCCGCCAGTGGGGCCAGCGCGAAGCGTTCTCGCCCCTCCTGTTCCGTGAACGGCGCGGCCAGCATTCGGCGCACGGTCTCGATCAGCGCAAAATCTCCCGCCTCCGCTGCTTCGATCACCTCCTGGGCGATCCAGTTCCGCAGCACGAACTTCGGATTGACTGCCAGCATTCGCTGGTGCCGTTCGAGGGCGACGGACCTCTCCAGCTCCAGTCGGACGGCATAGCGATCAAGCCAGACAGCCAGCGCCTGAGGGTCGTTGACTTCCTCCGAAACGGCCACGCGGGAGCGTGAATCGGCCGCATCGAAGCGCGCGAGTGCCCGGAAGAAGCGGGTGTAGTCGCTGCCGGTGCTCTGGAGCAGTCCGAACAGTTCGCCGAGTAATGGGAGATCACTCGCGTCGACCGCGTGCAGCCCGAGTTTGGCGCGCATCAACGTATTGATCGTGACCTCATAAGTGCCCCGATACGACTCGAGCGCGGCGAGTGCCGATGCTTCATCGATGAGCGGAAAGAGCGCTTCGCCGAGCCGGGAGCAATTCCACAACCCGACGCGCGGTTGCTGACCGAAGGCATAGCGACCGGCGTGATCGGTATGGTTGCAAATGAATCCGGGATCGTAGCGATCGAGCCAGCCGTACGGGCCGTAGTCGAGCGTGAGGCCGAGGATCGACATATTGTCGGTGTTCATCACACCGTGCGCGAAACCCACGGCGGTCCACTGGGCCATCAGGCGGGCCGTGCGATCGATCACCTCGCGGTACCAGGCGACGTAACGCAGCTCGGCCGCGAGGGCGAGCAACTCGGGGAAGTGAAGTGCGATGACGTAGTCCGCCAGGGCGCGGACTTCGCCGGTCATCCCGCGGGAGGCGAACAGCTCGAACGATCCGAACCGGACGTGGCTCGGCGCCACGCGTACCAGGACGGCGGCGCTTTCCACTCGTTCGCGGTAGACCGGAAGCGCACTGCCGGTGATGGCCAGCGCTCGGGTCGTCGGAATGCCGAGCCCGGCCATCGCCTCGCTGCCCAGATATTCCCGGATGGCCGAACGGAGGACTGCGCGGCCGTCCCCCATCCGTGAGTACCGCGTCATCCCGGCACCCTTGAGCTGTACCTCCCACCGTCGCTGGTCGGCGGTGAGGATCTCGCCCAGCAGAATCGCACGGCCATCGCCCAGCTCCGGGACCCAGACGCCAAACTGGTGGCCCGCGTAGATCGCCGCGATGGGGTCCATCGCTCCCAGCCGGCCGCTGCCGCTCATCACAGCCACGAACTCGGCCGTGGCGGCGCTGCCGGGATCGAGGTCGAGCAGCGCGGCGACGTCGGGGTTGAATGCGATCAGGTAGGGGTCGGGGAGCGGGGTCGCGGTGACGCGCTGATAGTAGGCGTCAGGGAGCCGGGCGAAGGAGTTGTCCCAATGGAGTGCAGCGAGAGGTTTGGGCACAGTCGTAAAGTAAAGGCGACCCCTCTGTTTCACGGCTGCAACGCCCTCGTGAAACTGCCGCGGGTCTTATTACGTTTATTCTTGCAACGCCCCGCACTGCCGGGGGCTTCTCGTGTGAGGTGGCTGATGACGCCGAAATACTGGTTCCGAATCCTGGCAGGAATGCTCGCAATCTTTGCCGTGGGAATGGTCATCCGCGCCGGGGTCCACAAGGGGAGGGTCGCGGTGACCGACCTCACCCAGGGGAGCGGCTCGATCACCATCCCGCTGTTGGGGATGCCCTTCCGGCTGGGCGACAGCAAGCTTGGCACACTCCAGCGGTTGCGGATCGAGCGAAGTGCACCGAAGCTGATTTCCGGTTTTCATCTCGTCGCCCGGGTCGATGATACCGTCGCGATCGCGCGGCTCAGCGATTGCCGACTCACCGTCACCGATCCGAACAAGATCAACGAGCATACTTCCTTCGCGTGTGCCACCGCCGCCGACAGCGCGAAGCAGGTGCTGGTGCCGTTCGGCACGGTGACGCTGGAGCCATCGGGGCAGGAGGTCGTGCTGCTGATACCGGAATCGGTTCGGCGTGACATCCAGAAAGACGCGAAGAACAGCGCCGCCCGCGGGAACGACAGCACCAATGTGAACATCGACAGCGCCAGCGGCTCGATGGACATCAAGGTCAACGGAAAGAGCATCCTGTCGATGAAGGGTGACTCGACTGGTGGTCGTCTGGTGGTGCACGACGAAGCGGGGAAAGAAGTCGTGAATATGAAGATTGCCACCCCGCCCAAGCCGCCGGTTGCCCGGAGGCCGTGAGCCGCTGAGGGGGTTAGTTTAGGGGGTCGCGGGCGCCGTCCGACGGGTTCTTCCGCTGGACGGCGCTCCGTTTTTCTGTGTGGGAGCACCAGGCGTGACGCTGATTGCAGCCTCCGGGCTTGCCGTGGTATTCGGCAGTGATACCCTGATCGAGAACGTCACCTTTACCGTGGCCGCTGGCGATCGCTGGGGCGTGGTCGGTCGGAATGGCAGCGGAAAGAGCACGCTGATGCAGCTGGTGACCGGGGCGCGGCAGCCCGACCGGGGATCGGTGGCGCGCGCGCAAGGGCTGCGCATCGCCGTGATGGACCAGTACCGCGATTTCGGCGACGCCGTGACGGTCTGGGACGCAGCGGCCCGCGGCTTCGACCATCTCTTCGAACTGGAGCGGGATCTCGCGCGCCAGACCGAGGCGATGGGCGCTGCCGGCGAAGCAGTCAGCGAGGCGATGCTCGACCGGTACTCCCACGATCTCGAACGCTTCGAGCACGCGGGCGGCTACGCCGCCTCCTCGCGGGTCGATGCGGTGCTCGAGGGGCTCGGCTTCGAACCGATCGATGCGCGAACCCGTGATGTCGCGACCCTCTCCGGCGGAGAGCGCGGACGCCTGGCGCTCGCCGGGCAACTCGCCGCACCGGCTGACCTGCTGATTCTCGACGAGCCGACCAACCACCTCGACATCGCGACGGCCCGCTGGCTCGAGGGTTACCTCAAGAGCATCGACGAAGCGGTGATGCTGATCTCGCACGACCGCGCATTCCTCAATGCGGTCGCCGATCATATGCTCCATCTCGAGGCGGGGAGCGCGGTCGCCTATGATGTGGGCTACGCCGGCTTCGTCGCACAGCGTGCCGAACGCCGCGCTGCCGCTACCCGCGCTTTCCGGAAACAGGACTCGAAGATCGCCGCCGAAGAAGACTTCATTCGCCGCAACATCGCCGGCGGAAATTCGGCCCAGGCGAAGGGACGCCGCCGCCGGCTGGAGCGAGTGCCACGGCTCTCACCACCGCCGGGCGAGGAAGGCACGATGTCGGTGGCGTTCACCGCCGGCGACCGTGGTGGCGACCAGGTACTGGTGGCGGAAAAGGTCGCGATGTCCGTCGAGGGCCGCGAGCTGCTGAAGCCGTGGAGCGGCATTCTCCGGCGCGGCGACGTGATCGGCCTGATCGGCCCGAATGGGGCGGGGAAGTCGACGCTGCTGCGGACCCTGCTCGGGGAGCGCAAGGCCGACGGAGGCGTGGTGCGCCTGATGCCCGCGTCGCAGGTGGCGTACTATCGCCAGGATCTCAGCGATGTCGACCCATCCAGCACGCTCTACGATCTCATCGCGATCCGCCGTGCCCTCTGGACTCGAGGACAGATCCAGGGCCACCTCGGTCGCTTCGGCTTCTCCGGTGACAGCGTGTTGCGTCGCGCGGGGTCGCTTTCCGGTGGGGAGCGGGCGCGCGTGGCGCTCGCGCTGATGATGCTCGCCGAGGCGAACGTACTGGTGTTCGATGAACCGACCAACCATCTCGACGTCGAGTCGATCGAGGCACTCGAGGATGCCATCGCCGAATACGAGGGCACCGTGCTGCTGGTCTCGCACGACCGGGCGCTGCTGGAGACGCTGACCACGCGGATCTGGTCATTCGACGATGCGGTGCTGACCGACTACCCCGGCAACTTTGCCGAGTGGGAGCTGGAGGCGACAGCCCGCAGGGCGGCCAAAGTTGCCGATGCCAAGGCGGCGGCGGTACGGCAACAGACGGCAGCGGCGAAGGCGGGCGCACGGCAACACGCCGCGCCGCCATCCGGAATTGACGGTAGTGCCTCCCGCCGCCGATCGGCCGAGCGCGCCATCGAGGAAGCCGAGGCACAGGTCGCGAAACACGAGGCGGAGCTGACCCAACTGGAAGAATCGCTGGCCGACCCGGCTCTCTACGCCCAGCCCGATGGGGCGACTGCCGCCCGCACCCTCACCGCCGCCCGCGACGCGGAGCAGCGCAAGTTGGAGGCGGCGATGACGGCCTGGGAAGCGGCAATCGCGGCGCTGGATCGGTAGCCGACTCTCGACCATCGCGGCCTGAGAGGCGGGAGAAAACCGACCGGTTGCCTCAGGCGTAGCTTGACATAGCTTCGAGCATCTCCGGGGAGCATTCAGATGACCGCTACGCCAAGTCCGGCGCCGCCGCTGCTGTCGGAGCCGGTCGCCGCCGAAGTGCCCGCCCGCGTGGTGCTTCGCCACCGTGGGATCGTCCGCCTGACCCATTGGCTCAATGCCATCTTCCTGGCGGGGATGATTGCCAGCGGACTGCAGATCTACACGGCATACGCGCATTTCGGGCCGCACGACGCGGTGTATCAACTCCCCAATCCTTTCGACGCCAGCCGACTGCACATTCCGGGCAGTGTCCGCCTCGGTGGCTGGCTTGCCGGTGGCCTGCGCTGGCACTTTGCGCTGGCGTGGCCCTTCATCCTGACCGGTGGGGCGTATCTCCTTTTCCTGGTCGTCTCGGGCGAGTGGCGCGCACTCCTCTTCCGGCCCCGGGATGTGAAGGGATCGGTCGAGATGCTGAAGTATTACCTCCGGCTGCGACAGGATCATCCGCCGCAGGGCAAACACAACCCGTTGCAGAAGAGCGCCTACACCTTCATCCTGCTGCTCGCAATCGTCGCGATTCTCACCGGCTTCGCCATCGCCAAGCCGGTCCAGCTGGCGTTTCTCACGACGCTCTTCGGCGGCTATCAATACGCCCGCTACTGGCACTTTGTCACGGTCTGGACCTTCACGGCGTTTCTACTGGTGCACGTGGTGATGGTGTTCGCGGCCGACCCGGCATCGTTGCGCGCCATCATCACCGGCCGCTATCGGGGGAGATTTCCGAACAATGGCTGACGCCTTCGATCGGCGCGCCTTCTTCCGGCGCCTCGCCCCCGTGCTCCCGGCCGCCCTCGCCGCCTGCGGCTGGGATGGCGGGCCTCGCCTTCAACCGGTGCTCGACCAGGTCATCGGCTTCAACAACCAGCTGGGCGAGAAGCTGCTGCAGGTGCGCGGTGCCACGGTGCCGCCGCACCAGGTCATCACCGGCAAGATGCCGTCGTATTTCATCTCCGACGCGATGCCGGTGCTCGACGATCCCGCCAGATGGCGGCTCGAGGTCGGGGGACTCGTTCGCACGCCGACCTCCTTCACCAGCGAGATGATCGCTGCCCTGCCGCACATCGACTACAGCGTCGAGCACCACTGCGTCGAGGGGTGGAGCAGCGTGGCCGCGTGGCGGGGTGTGCCCTTCTCGCTGTTCGCGCAGCTGGTGCAACCGCTCCCCACGGCCCGGTATGTCCAGTTCGACTCGTTCGACAAGGGGTATATGAACGGCTGGGACATCGCCTCGGCGATGCACCCGCAGACCATTCTGGCGGACGGTTTCGGCGGCCGGCCGATCGCCCCCGACCACGGTGCGCCGTTGCGGCTCTACTCGCCGATCAAGCTCGGCTACAAGCTTACCAAGTACCTCACCCGGGTGACCTTCACCGCCGCGAAGCCGGGCGGCTACTGGGAAGACCAGGGCTACCCGTGGTTCGGGGGACTCTAGAGACTGGAGACTGGAGATCGGAGACTGGAGATTGGAGACTAGAGACTAGAGGTTGTCATCCTTCGCTACGCTCAGGATGACACGAGGAACCTCCAGTCTCCAGTCTCTATCTGCCTCTCAACTTATCCAGTGCTCTCCGATCCTTCTTGTTCGGCTTCCCCTCAGCGAATTCGAGGTTTGGCGTGAGGCGCAGCATTTCGGCGTGTCGCTCGCGCGCGGCGACCGATGCCGCCGTCTCTTCGAAGAGCCTGGCTGCCTGCGTTGCACTGCCCCGCCGCTCCGCCACACCGGTCACCGCGAGTTCCCAGCGATACGGCGTCAGTCGCACCACGACCACATCGTCCGGGCCCACGAGACGAGCCGGCTTCGCGCTTTCGCCATTCACCTCGATCTTCCCGCCGATGACCGCCGCGGTTGCCGCCGAACGCGTCTTGAAGAACCGCGCCGCCCACAGCCATTTGTCGAGACGGACCTGTCCGAGGCCGCCTTCGGAATCCACTCCACCCATTGGTCGCTCGCTCCCCCGGGCGCAAATCGCCCACACCCGATCATATTACCTGTCTCTTGAATTCCAATACACCGCTACCCGACGCCCCCGAGCAGCTCACCGGGGAGTTCCCGGTTGGTCCGGCCGTTGTGCCGGCCGCGCTGCGTGGGCTCGATCGCCTGACACTGCCGGGTCCGCGGGCGCTCCTCGCCGGGATCCTCGTCGCCCGGCTCCTGCTCGTCACCCTCGCCCTGGTGCAGGTACTGGCACCGGTCGGCCCCGGCGCCGACGAAGCGAAGCTGGTGGTGATGGTCGCGCTGGCGGCGATCGGGGCAAGTGCCTGGCTGGCGCAAGTGCTTCGGCGTCGTGCCGCGTTGCCAGGTCCCACTCCAATTTTTGCCCAGGCCTCGATCGACATATTGGTCGTCACCGCGCTCGTGTCGGTGGTGGATCGCGAGGCAGCCACGCCGGTCGCCGCGCTCTACGTCGCGCTCGTCACGCTCTACGCACTGCTCCTCCCGGTGGGCCGCGGGCTCCTGGTGGTGGCCCTCGCTACGGTCTGCTACGTCGCGGTGACCGTGCGCTACACCGGGCTCGCTCCAGGTGCGACTTTCTGGACCCAGCTCGGCGTGATCGCCTTCGTCGGCGGGCTGATTGCGGTGCTCGGCAACCGGCTCGCCGGCGTCTCGGTGGAGCAGGCAGCGTTGGCGGCAGCGTTGCAGCAGGCGCGGCTCGAGGCCGATGAGATTCTCGCGACCATTCAATCGGGCGTCCTCTCCGTCGACAACGACGGGCGCCTCGGTTTCGTGAATCCGCGTGGCCGCCGGATTCTCGGCGCGACCAAGGACACCTTTGTTCCCGGCCAGCCGGTGATGGAGACCCTGCGCTCCCGGTCGCGCGAGTTGCACGACGCCATCCAGCGGGGCATCACCGATGGCAGCCGCATCGCGCGAGGCGAAGCGGTGGTCCGCCGCGCCGACGGGACGCTCTTCCCCGTGGGGCTCAGTACGACGACGTTTAAGCGGGCCGGGAACTCCCGCTCCCTGGTGACGGCGATCTTCACCGACATTTCCGACTTGAAGCGACTGCAGGAGTTCCGCCTGCGGGCCGAGCGGCTGGAGGCGGTCGCCGCGCTGAGTGCCTCCCTGGCGCACGAGATCCGCAATCCGCTGGCGGCGATCCGCAGCGCCGTCGAGCAACTCGCCGCGTCGGTCGACGAGGACGACGAGGACGAACAGACGCTGGCGCGGCTGGTGATGCGCGAGAGCGAGCGACTGAATCGCCTCTTGAGCGAATTCCTGGATTTCTCCCGGGTGCGGGCCACCAATTTCGAGCATCTTGACCTGCTCGATGTGGCGCAGGACGCCGCCCGGATCGTGGGCGGACGGCCCGACGCCAAGGGAGTCCAGATTGTGGTGGCGGGGAACTCGGTCGAGTTCGAAGCCGACAACGATCTGCTCCACCGGATTGTCACCAACCTGATCCTCAATGCGGCGCAGGCGCTCGACGGTCGTGGGCTCGTGGCAGTCAGCGTGGGAATCGCCGAACAGGGCGAGGCACCCACTTCGCTCGGCGATCACCCGGTGAAGCTGATTATTCGCGACAACGGTCCCGGTATCCCCGAGGCGGTGCGGGAGCGATTGTTCGAGCCGTTCGTGACCGGACGGCAGGGTGGGACCGGGCTGGGCCTCGCCATCGTGCAACGCGCCGTGGCGGCGCACGGCGGCATCATTCTGGTGGATTCCGCCCCTCGGGCGGGTACGACATTCTCGATTTTTCTTCCGGCGACCTGGGACAGGGAGGACAGGGCATGAGTGTACCGCCCTCGGTGCTGATTATTGACGACGAGTCGGGAATTCTCGATACGCTGCGGATCCTCCTCAAGAAAGAGGGGTTCGAGGTCGTGGTGGCGCAGGGCGGCAAGGCGGGGCTCGATGCGATTCGCAGCGCCGGCGCCGACATCGTCCTCACCGACGTCCGAATGCCGCAGGTGACAGGCCTCGACATCCTCCAGGCGGTCAAGGAACACGACCCGATGACGCCGGTGATCCTGATGACGGCGCAGGCTTCGCTGCAGAGCGCGATCCAGGCGGTGAACGCCGGCGCCTTCTATTACCTGCAGAAGCCGTTCGCCAACGACGAATTGATCGCGATCCTGCGGCGTGCCTGCGAGTTCCGGCAGATCCGGGTGGAAAACAAGCAACTGAAGCAGGAGATCCGGCGCAGCGGCGGCGGTGCCCGGCCAGTGGTGTCGCGCCCGGTGGGCAAGTCGCGTCGGTTCCTCGACGTGCTCCGGCTCGCCGAGGTGGTGGCTCCGACTGATTCGACCGTGCTCATCGGCGGCGAGAGTGGCACCGGCAAGGAAGTCCTGGCGCGCTACATCCACGAGGCCTCGCGCCGCATCGATGGCCCCTTCCTCTCCATCAACTGCGGGGCGCTCCCCGAAACGCTGCTGGAGAGTGAACTCTTCGGACACGTGAAAGGATCGTTCACCGGGGCGGTGCGCGACAAGCAGGGGCTCTTCTCGGCCGCGCGCGGCGGCACGTTCTTCATGGATGAAGTCGGCGAGATGCCACCTTCGCTTCAGGTGAAGTTGCTGCGCGTGCTGCAGCAACGCGAGGTGATTCCGGTGGGTGCCACCGAGTCGATCCCAGTCGATGTCCGGATCATTGCGGCGACCAATCGCGATCTCGAGGAGGAGATGCGACGGGGTAACTTCCGCTCGGACCTCTTCTATCGGCTCAACGTCATCGCGATGGAACTGCCCCCGCTGCGCGAGCGCCGTGACGATTTGATCCTCCTGATGGATCACTTCCTCCAGGAACTCGCGGCGGAGCGTGGCATCGAGCCCAAGGCCCTGGTGTCCGAGGCGATGGACGCGGTGATGGTGTACGAGTGGCCTGGCAACGTGCGTGAGCTTCAGAATGCGCTCGAGCACGCCACCGTCTTCGCCAAGGGTGGCCTGATCGAGGCGCAGCATCTTCCCGAGCGGATCACCCGGCGCAAGAAGGAGCCGCTGGTGGCCGATCGGGCGCAGCCCAATCCGCAGCTCGACTTGATCGAGCGCGCCTACATCATGTTCGTGCTGCAAGCCGAGGGTGGGAACAAGACCCGCGCGGCGGAAGTGCTCGGGATTGATCCCAGCACGCTTTACCGCAAGTTGTCGCGCTACGAGGGAACCGAGGTCAAGTAGCGTGGCGCAATTCGCCGCGTTGCTGCTGATCGTCCTCGGGCTGCTCCCGCTCGCGAACTGGATCCCCGGCGGACACGCCGCACCGTGGTTCGCCGAACGGCTGCGTCTCTGGGCGAGTGGCGGCGCGATCGTCCTGGGTGTGGCGATGATCGCGACGATCGCGGTGCGGCGACACCCGACCTGGTGGCGCGGGGGGAGCTGGAGCCGGATTGCCGCCCGTTGGCGTGCCGGCGAACGCCGCAGCGATGGAGCCATCGCCGTCGCGGCTGGGCTGCTCTACGCGGTGGTGTCGCGCGTCGTGCTCTCCGCCAAGCCGCTCCTGATCGATGAAGTGATCCAGCTCTATCAGGCGCGCATCTTTGCCGGTGGTCGGCTCTGGGCCGTGGCTCCGTTGCACCCCGAGTTCACCTCGTCGATGCACCTCCTCGACTGGGGTGGCAAGGTCTACGGCCAGTTTCCGGCCGGCGGTCCGGCGATGCTGGCGATCGGTACCCTGCTCCACGCCGAGTGGCTGGTCGGGCCCGTGGCGGCGGCGGTCGGGGTGTATGCGTTCGGACGGCTGCTGCGGCTGATCGAGGGGCGCGACGGCGTCGCCCTCGCCGCGCTGCTCCTGCTCGCCTTCGCGCCGTTTTCGGTGTTCCTCGACGCCTCGATGATGAACCACGTCACCGAGACGACCTGGCTCCTGCTCGCCGCACTGGCCCTCGCCCACGCGACCCCCAGGGGAGCATTCCTTTGTGGGTTGGCCCTCGGCATCGCCGCCACGATCCGTCCGCTCGATGCGGTGAGTTTCGCGCTCCCGACGGCCGTGTGGTTGCTGATCCGCACGCTGCGTGGCGGCGCGACCGAGCTCCGGGCACTGCTCCTGAGCGGCATCGGCGTGGCGATTCCCGTAGCCGCTTTGCTGGCGGTCAACGCCGCGCAGACCGGGCATCCGCTGGAGTTCGGCTACATCGCGATGTGGGGGAAGTCGCACGAGCTCGGCTTCCACGAGGCGCCCTGGGGATTTCCGCACACGCCGGCCCGCGGGCTCGAGCTGGTGAATCTCTACCTGCTGCGGCTGCAGAGCTACTTCCTCGAAACCCCCGTGCCGTCGCTGCTCTTCGCAACCGGTGCGCTGGCACTCACGCGCCGCCCCACCGCCTTCGATCGCTGGGCACTCGCCGGTAGCGGGCTGCTCCTGCTCTCCTATTTCGCCTACTGGCACGACGGCTTCTACCTCGGCCCCCGATTCGTGCTGCCGCTCGCCCCCTGGCTGGCGCTCTGGACGGCGCGATTCCCCGCGACCCTTGCGGAGCGGCAGGTCGCACTCCCGCTGCAGCGTGGTGTGGTGGCGGCTGGAATCACCGCGCTGCTGATGGGCGCGACGATGCTGTTACCGCTGCGAGCGGAGCAGTATCGCAACGGAATGCTGTCGATGCGCTTCGATGTCGATGCGCTGGCGCGGCAGGCGGGAGTGCGTGGGGCGCTGGTGTTCGCCCGGGAGAGCTGGGGGGCGCAGCTGGTGGTGCGGATGTGGGCCCTCGGGGTATCGCGGGTCGATGCCGAACGGATTTATCGGAAGTCCGATGCCTGCAAACTCGATCTCCTGCTCGGGAAAGTGGAGCAGGGAGGGGGTGGGGCGGACGACGTGTTGCACGGTGTGGAGCGCTTCCGGGGCGACTCGGCGAAGCTTGTTCGCCTGCGAAACACCCCCGACTCGACCTGGGGGATTCTCCCCGGTACCCAACTTGCACCACGATGCGTCCGACGCATCGTCGAGGATCGCAACGGATTCACCGCCTTTTCACCACTCCTGCTCGCCGGAAAGGATGGCAACAGCTACGTGCGAGAATTGCACGCCCGCGACACCCTGCTCCTCAACGCGGCGCCCGGTCGGCCGCTCTTCCTGCTCACGCAGGAGCCGACCGTCGGTGGCGCCCTCCGGTTCGTTCCCTTCTCCCTCGATTCAGCGCGGGCGGCCTGGATCACGGAGGCGGAGGAGACCCCATGACAGTACCGCGGCTCGCCTTGGTGATCCCGGCGTGGAATGAAGCGAATCGCTTGCGCGATGAAGCCTTCCGTGAGTTTGTGGCGCAGCAGGATGTCGTGGACCTGCGCTTCATCGACGACGGCTCGACCGATGCGACGGCAGAGCGACTCTCCGCACTGGCGCGGCACACCCCCTCGCGCATCGTGGTGCAACGGCTCGACACGAATCGTGGCAAGGGCGAAGCGGTGCGGATCGGTCTGCGCGCCGCGCTCGACGCTGGCTATCCGATGGCAGGGTATCTCGATGCCGATCTGGCCGCCCCGCTCGATACGGCGCTGCTGTTGCGGGATGCATTGGTGGCCGATCCCGCCCTCGCGTTGGCACTCGGTTCACGCATCAAGCTGCTCGGCTGGCGGATCGCCCGCTCCGAACGACGGCACTACCTCGGCCGCGTGTTCGCCACCTTCGCGTCGCTCACGCTCGGACTGGCAGTCTACGACACCCAGTGTGGCGCCAAGGCGCTCCGCGCCGGAGCAGCGACCGACACCGCGCTGGCGTCGCCGTTCATCTCGCGCTGGTTGTTCGATGTGGAGCTGCTGGCCCGATTGCGGGACGCGGGGGCCGCAATGCGCGAGATCCCGCTGCCGGTCTGGGAGGATCCTGGGGGGTCGAGCGTTCGCGCGCGCGACTTTCTCTGGGCGCCACTGGAATTGCTCCGGATCCGTCGACGCTATCCTCCGCGCAAAGCCGCCGCAGTGCCGGATTGATACTGCCTCCGCACGGCCGCCTCCGGGACGCACTGCCATTGCTGACGGTGATGGCATTCAGCGGTGCCCTCCTCTGGTGGTGCGGGCTGCGCGGCTGGTACCCCCACGACGAAGGTCTGCTGGGGCAATCGGCGCAACGACTGCTCCGGGGTGAGATCCCCCACCGCGATTTCGGGGATCCGTATACCGGTGGACTCTCGTTGTGGCACGCCGGTGTCTTTTATCTGTTCGGGGAGCGATTGAGTGCGCTCCGACGTGTCTTCGATCTGGTGGCGTGGGGCTGGTCGGCGCTGTTCTTCACCCTGGCCCGCCGATGGCTGTCGGGCTGGGGGGCCGCCCTGGCCACGATCCTGGCCCTCGTCTGGAGTGTTCCGATCTACCCCGCCGCGATGCCATCCTGGTATCTGCTCTTCCTGGTGACCGCAGCGCTGGCAATCCTGGTCAGGGGCGAGGGGGAGTGGCACACGAGGTCGCTGCTCGCTGCCGGGGCCTGCCTCGGCCTGGCGGTGTTGATGAAGGTCACGGCCCTTTTTGCGGTCGCCGGAATTTTCATTGCGCTGGGCCGGATCCGCCAGCTCGCTGACAGGAATCGAGCGGCGAGTCCGGAGTTACTGCTCGGTGCGGGGCTGTTCATCGCGGCCACGGCGCTGCTGACGCTCCCCGCCGGATCGACCGGTGTCGTGACGCATATTTTCCTCCCTACCATTGCCCTGGCAGCGGCGGTATTCGTCGTCGAAGTGAGGACGGCCCGCACGACCGGCCTCCGCGGCGACGCACAGTTTCGGCGGCAAGTCCTGACCCTGACAGCCGGTGCGGCAATTCCCCTGCTGCCTTTCGTGAGCTGGCTCGCCCTGGAGGGCGGTCTGACGCCATTCCTGCATTCGCTCTCCGGTGTTGCGCAACAGCGCGCAACCTTTGCCGGCACCGCACCGCCCTTGGCGATGAGCGCGTTCCTGGCGGTACCGTTACTGCTGGTCATTCTGGGGATCGCAGCACGCGCCGTTCGCGCTGAGCTGGTTGCTGTGGTGTTCGTACTGCTCTGGATTGCCGCGTGGCTCCGGGGTGATGCCCACCGCGCCGTCTGGCATTCAGTGCGTGGGTTGGTGCCGGTCGGTGCGACGCTGCTCGCCGTCAGCTGGCTGCAGCGCGACACCCCGCGAAACCTTCGTCGCGCCGATCACGTGCTGGTGACGCTGACGTGCGCCTCACTTGCCCTGGGGCAATTCCCGTTCGCCTCCGCGATCTACTTTGTCTATCTCGCCCCACTCGTCGTCCTGTCGATCGTCTCGATCGTTCCCGACGAAATCCGCTATCGGAAGCAGACTCTGTTGGCGGCAGCCTTTCTTGTGGCCTTCTCCGTGGCGCAGGTGCTCCCGGGGACCCCGAGAAATCGAGGATTCTTGCGACGCCCCCCGCCGGTGCTGGGCCTCTTGCCCGGCCTCCGCGGCGGCCTGAAGGTGCCGGAGGACCAGGCCTCCGTCTACCGGCAATTGCTGGCCGTGATGGATAGCGTGGGCGACACGCTGCCGATCTGGGCAGGACCGGATGCGCCGGAGGTGGCATTCCTGGCTGGCCGACGCGATCGTAACGGCGCATTTTTCGGTTTCCTGGACCAATCGGGAGCGGGCGGCGTTCCGTCGGGTCAGGCGCTTTACGCCCAGGGGGTTCGAACAGTGGTGGTTCAGCGGCGGCCGCAGTTCACACCGCGGCCTGAAGCGTCGGAGCTTGCGGCCTTGGCCGAGTGGTACCCCGAGTTCCGTCGAGTGGGCGACTTCGAGGTCCGTTGGCGAGCCAGGGCGCCGTGAGACATCCCCTCGATGTCGCACTGCTGTACCGGCTCTGGCAACTCCCCTTCGTCGACCAGAAGGTCAGCCGTTTCCGTCGGCAAACAGTCTTGGGGTCGGACACTCGGGTTCTCGATGTCGGATGCGGGCCCGGGACCAATGCCGCGCTGTTGGCCGGGACGAAGTATCTCGGAGTCGATCGTGATGCGGCGTACATTCGCGCGGCCCATCGGCTCGGGCTATCGGCCATCGTTGGGGACGCGGTGGCCCTGCCGCTGCGTCCGGTACCGGCGTTCGATTGCGTGTTCGTCAACAGCCTGCTGCATCACCTCAGCGATGCCCAGGCCGACACGCTGCTCGCTCAGGCGTCGGCGCTGCTGCACGCCGGTGGGCAGCTGCACGTGATCGACCTCGTCGTGCCAGCGCAGCGCGGGATCGCTCGCACCCTCGCGCGCTCGGACCGTGGTGAGCACCCCCGGGCCCTCAGCGATCTCCGGGCGCTGCTGGGTCGGCACTTCACCCTCGATGTCGAAGAGCCCTTTCGACTGACGCTGGCCCGAGTTCCCTTGTGGGCGATGGTGTACTTCCGCGGGACGGCCAAGGAGGTTTCGTGCGTCTGAGCGTTGCGATTCCACTGCTCAACGAGGAAGCAGTCCTTCCCGAGCTGCTGCGCCGGGTGCTCGCAGTGCTCGACACCCTGCCGGTCGGGCCCCACGAACTGGTGGTCGTGGATGACGGGAGTACTGATGCCACGCCGTCCATCCTCGCCGTCACCGCGGCAGGCGATGACAGAATTCGTGTCGTCTGCCTGTCGCGAAATTTCGGTCACCAGGCGGCCATCACGGCCGCGCTCGACTACGCCCGCGGTGACCTCATCGTCGTGATGGATGGCGACCTGCAGGACCAGCCCGAGGAGATCCCCCGCTTTCTCGCACGCCACGCCGAGGGCTTCGATGTTGTGTATGCGCAGCGGGCGGTGCGCTCCGAAGCCTGGCCGCTTCGGGCGGCGTACTATCTGTTCTACCGCATCTTCGCGCGACTGTCTCGCATTGCAGTCCCACTCGATGCCGGTGACTTCGCGCTGATGACGCGCCGAGTCGTGGTGGCGATGCAGGCGGCGCCGGAGCGAAACCGGTATCTGCGCGGGCTGCGAGCCTGGGTCGGATTCCGGCAGATCGGCGTTCCGGTTGCCCGCGCCTCGCGGCAGGGTGGTACCAGCAAGTATTCGCTGCTCGCCCTCTGTCGGTTGGCGCTGGATGGCGTGTTCGCCTTCTCAACCCTTCCGATCCGTGCCGCGATGGCGGCTGGGGCAGTCGCCGTCGGTATCGCGACGCTCTTCGCCGCCTATGCTGTCTATGCGCGAATCTTCCTCGGCCGGTCGCCTGCCGGTTTCACCTCGCTGATTCTCGTCATCACCTTCCTCGCTGGTGTCAACCTGTTCTTTCTGGGGGTGGTCGGGGAGTATGTGGGGCGCGTCTACGCGGAGACCAAACAGCGGCCGCTCTACGTGGTAGACCGGGTGATCGGGGGCAGGGACTGAATGGATCCTGCCTACGCTGCGGCGTATTCCGATCTGGCAGCTCATCACTGGTGGTGGCGCGCGCGCGAATCGCTGCTGGTCGACGAGATTGAGAAGCTTCGCCTGGGGAAGCCGCCAGGGAGGATTCTCGATGTCGGCTGCGGCGACGGCAGACTTTTTCCGTCGCTGGAGCGATTCGGCGAGGTGCAGGGGATCGAGCCCGACCCTGCCACCCTTGGTACCACGGCACCCGCAGGGCGGCGCATTCATCACGCCCCGTTCGAAGCACCGCTTCCCGTCACGGGAAAGTTTGACCTGATCCTGATGCTCGATGTGCTCGAGCATCTGGACGATCCGGTCGCGAGTCTCGCGCTGGCACGGTCACTGCTCTCGCCCGACGGGATACTCCTGCTCACGGTGCCTGCGCTACCGGCACTCTGGACCCGCCACGACGAGTTGAACCACCACCGGGTGCGTTATACCCGAGCCGAACTCCGGCGGCAGTTGGTGCGAGCCGGTCTGGTGCCTCGGATGTTGCGATTCGAATTCCATACCCTCGCGCTGGTCAAGCTGTTCGTGCGCGTCGCGGAAGTGATTCGCTCCGGAAAGCCTCGACTTCCCCAGCTGCCCCACCCCGCAGTGAACCGGGTCGTCGGAGGTTTTTTCCGGATAGAAGCACGGGTCGCTCGGCCCGTGGCGAAATGGTTGCCCGGCTCTTCCCTCCTGGCGCTCGCCTCACTCCCCGCTCACGGCAACAATTTCCCGCCCATCTGATTCCCTGCCGCGTTCGGCGTCGGCTTGTCGAACAGATACTCGTGTCCCTTGGGGAACCGGATCGTGTGTGCCGGCGCACCGGCGTGCTCGGCGTAGAGCGCCGTGCGGAACCAGATGTGGAAGATCCCGCCGTAGAGACCAGTTTTCATCCCACGGAGCGCGATCTGCTGGGCGCCGCGGTAGTCGCCTTCCCAGGAGAGGCACGCCGAAAGGCTTGCCATCGCCGGGGCGAACTCGCGCAGTCGCAGCGCCTGCCGATAGAGCGGGATCGCCTCGGGGCACGATTCGCGCTGGCGATACCATTCGGCCAGCTGGATGATCGGCCCCTCCGATTTGTCATAGAGCTGGAGCGCAATCCGGTATGCCAGCATCCCGCGTTCGGGTGATTCCTTGTGGTAGACCAGCGTCCCGAATGCCACCCAGGCGCGGTAACTCTCCGGTGCGTCGATCACGGTCTGCGCCCACATCGACATCGAGTTGCGCCAGATCCGATGCCGGGAGTAGGAGCGGGAGGCCCCTAGCAGCGCGACGACGAGAGCGGCTGCGAAGAGCAGCCGCTGCAACAAGACGCGTCGCTCCGCCGTCGCGACCCGAATCGCCTCCATCCCGAACGCCACCACCGCCAGCATCGCCCCGATCGAGGAGAGGAAAAGCGTTCGCTCCGCCATCGCGATTCCGGTTGGGATCAGGATGTTGCTGACCGGGAAGAGCGCGATCGTCGCCCAGGCCACCCCGAAGAGGATCACCGGCGCCCGGCTCCAGAGTCGGAACGCGAGGACGACAATCAGCGCCACGACGGCGAGGCCGAGCCACTGGGCGCTCCCCCAGCCGGTGGCCTGCTGGATCACCCGGGGCGAATAGTCCGCCTGCAACGTGGCAGGCCAGAGATGGAGCCGCAGCCACTCCGGCACCACCGTGAGCATCGTCTCGATCCGGTTCCACACACTGCTGTGCTCGAACACCTCGGCGGTAAAGGTTCCGCTCAGTCGGTCGGTCTGGATGAACGAACGGATCACCACCACCAGCTCGGCGGCGAGGAACTGCAGCAGCCAGACTGGGCGAGTCGCCCGCCAGCGCCCCGGGGTCCGCTCCACAACGAACAGCTCCGCGGCGAAGAGCAGCGGAGCGAGCATCAATCCGCTCTCCTTGAAATGCGCCGCGATCAGGGTGGTGAGCCCGAGTCCGAGGGCGGCCCGCCACCCGAGGGCGCCCTCGCGCCGGGCGTTGATGTACCAGGCCACCGCCAGCGCGCTGATCAACCCGACCACGACTTCCGCCTGGTTGACGGCGAGCGCCACCGCCTCGACGTGGACCGGATGCACGGCAAAGAAGAGGGCCGCTGCCACCGCTCCCCAGAAGGGAAGCAGTTGGAGAGCGAGGATCAGGACGGCGATCGCGGCAGCCGCATAGATGGCGACCTGCACCATCTTGAAGGAGAAGGGGACGCCGCCGCCCAGCTCCCACTCGAGGGAAATCAACAGCGAGGTGAGTGGCCGATACAGGTCACGCTGGTAGGGTGCCGGCCAGTAGGCCTCGGTGAAGATCCGCTTGGCCTGATCGAGGTGCTGGGCGCGCGAGTCCTCGATGATCAGCGGTACATCGTCCTGTGCAAAGAAATTGAACAGCGTCGTGCTGCTACTCCCGGCGGCGGCGCAGGCGACCAGCAGGCCGGCCGCGAGATTTCGAGTGCCGCGGAGTCGGTGACGAAGCATTCGACCTGCTGGATGTAGGTGGAGTGGCAGCTGTGGCGTGGCGTGAAAGCATCACCGCGGAGGCTATCACGCCCCTTGCAAACTACCGGGCGGCGGGGAGGGCGGGAAGGGGGTAGGCCGCCGGGGGCAACCGCACTAACTCATTGTCCGACAATGCCTTCCAGAATATCTGCCGACTCTGGCATTACTTCTGCTCTTGTGTCCACCGTCACACGGCCAGCGGTTGGGGGGCCGAATCGGCCGAGCGCGCCGTAACGCGCCATCACTCCAGGAGAATGACCACCATGCTGTCCCAGAATCGGAAGGGCTTTACCCTGATCGAGCTGCTGATCGTTGTCGTGATTATCGGCATTCTGGCCGCGATCGCGATCCCCAAGTTCGCTGCCACCAAGGACAAGGCGAAGCTGGCGTCGGTGAAGACCGACCTGCGCAACAT
>JANLPG010000065.1:0-1844 GCA_031367105.1 Gemmatimonadota bacterium
AGTGGGCCCTCGGATGAGCGCTTGCCGTCGGCACATTGAGTCATTCTCTTGGGCACGGGGTCCCCTCAATAGGTTGTGTTGACTCTGGTTGCAAACTCGCGAACGATGGACTCGGTGTGACTGGGTGCTCAGGCGACGGCCTAGAAGTTATGACTGGGCTGGCCTCCGGACTTCGCGTGGGTTAATTCCTCGCGCGTTGCAACTGAGTCACCAGAGCCACCTGCGACGAGACCGACGTGTCGCATTTCCCGGAGACCAACCCATGTCATCATCATCTGCTGCTGCTGCGGTGCCTGTTGCTCGCTCTATGATCTATCTCGGCATGGATGTGCACAAGGACTCGATCACCATCGCGGTCCTGCCGCAGTCGGCCAAAACGCCCACGCGGATGGACCGGTTGCCGAATGATCTGCCGAAATTGAAGAAGTGGATCGAGCGTATCGCACGGGATGGTGAGATCCACGCCTGCTATGAAGCGAGCGGTGCGGGGTACGTGCTGCATCGGGCGCTCGCCGACTGGGGCTACGCGTGCGACGTGATTGCCCCGTCACTGATCCCGAAGCGATCCGGTGTCCATCGGAAGCACGACAAGCGCGATGCGGCCGACCTGGCGCGGCTGTATCGCGCCGGCGAGCTCGTGGCGGTGCGCATTCCGAGCGAGGCGGATGAGCGGGTGCGCGATGTCGTGCGGTGCCGGGAGACCTTTCAACGCGAGATCCTCAAGTCGCGGCATTACATTCTGAAGTTCCTGGCGACGCGCGGGTTCGTGTTCCGCGAGGGCACCAACTGGTGCACTCCGCACCTCACGTGGCTGCAACATCTCACCACGGATGGCTCGCCGCTGGCCCCGGAGGATCGACTCATCTACCGGGAATATCACGCCCTGCTGCTGTACAAGCTGCAGCGGCGCGAGGAGTTGGACCGGCAGATCGAGCAGCTGGCGGAGTTGCCCACGTTGGCCCCTATGGTCAGGCAGATGCAGTGCTTCCGCGGGATCTCGGTGCACTCAGCGATGGTGCTCGCCACGGAGATCGTCGATTGGCGTCGCTTCGAGCGTCCGTCGCAGCTGGCGTGCTATCTCGGCTTGGTCTCGCGCGAGGACTCGAGCGGCACCCGGCAGCGCCTCGGGTCGATTACGAAAGCGGGCAACAGTCATTGTCGTCATGTCCTCGTCCAAGCCGCCTGGAGTTACCGGCATCGTCCGCAGACCAGTGTCGATCTCAAGCGACGCCAGGCGGGCCAACCGCCGGCGGTGATCGGCCACGCCTGGAAAGCGCAGCAGCGGTTGCATGCCCGGTTCAATCACTTGTCCTATCGGAAGCGGCCGCAGATCGCGGTGGTCGCCGTGGCGCGCGAGCTCGTCGGATTCCTGTGGGCGGTGATGCGCGAGCTCGAGCCCGTGCAGGCGGCGTGAACACCATGATCGTGGCGCGGCGTGCGGTCCCGAGGCTCGATGTGCGAGCACTCCCGACGGCGTTATGCGGCCCGGGTTGGACGCAGGACCGGGATCCCCGAGTCTAGAATGGGCCAGCTCCCGACGAATCCGCTTCTTGCCGTACCAATGCGAATTGGGAACCGGCGCATATCAGCAGGATCAACCGTCGATGCTGCCTCGGGCCCACGTCGTTCCACGATCACGTCCATCCACCATCAACACCCGGCAATGCCCATCGACTAAACGCGCCCTTGACACCAGCCCAGTCATATCAACGCCCCAGCTAAGCAGCGAGCGGTTCAAACAAAATGCGAGCGCAGCGAGCTTCCAAAGATCGCCCGACAGGTTCAGCACACGTTATGCCGCACCGCGGCTCGAACCCCGATGCAGCGCTTCCACGACGGCTTCG
>JANLPG010000126.1:0-30024 GCA_031367105.1 Gemmatimonadota bacterium
CTTCCCAACCGTAGTAGCTCGCGGTGACCTGATTGCCCGTCGCCAGGATGCCGCCGGTCAACCCGAAATTGGAGGCGTAGGTCTTCGGCGGATCGTCGGCACGCAACGAGACCGCGGCGACGGTGCCGAGCAGGGTGAGCAGGGTGAGTGAGCGCAGTGCCAATCGCATTTGGATCCTCGGGTTCGGTGGCCGTAGCGGTCACCGACTCCCTGATACAGAGCAAGCGGAATGCCCACCCCGCCTCCAACCCGCAACTCTATGATTTTCCCCGACTTGCGCCACACCTGTTGCTTTCAGGCAACCATTTCGGGTCCGGGAGTGTCGCGTTCTTCCGTCGAATCTACGGTGTTGTGTGGCGACAGGGCAACAAAGTGGTCACCCGGTCTTGCCCATCTCCTGCTCCAGTACCCGGCGAACAGCCTCGATTGTCGGCGAGATGCGAATCGGGGCATTGGCCCACGCCTCCGGGGGCTGTTGCACCTGGTGCATCTGCTGCAGGATGCCGGGGTCCTTGAGGATGTGGCCGGTGAGGATGGCGACCACGCGATCGTCGGGGTGAATGACGCCGCGCTCCCGCAGGGCCCGGACGCCGGCGAGTGCGGCCGCGCTGGCGGGCTCGCAACCCACCCCGGCCCGATCAATCGCCGCCTTGGCGGTGAGAATCTCCGCATCGGTCACACTCAGGACACAGCCTCCAGAGGCGCGGATCGCGCGCACTGCGCGGCCGTAGGATGCCGGCGCTCCGATCTTGATGGCGGTCGCGATCGTGTGCGCCTCGACGTGCTCGAGCCGGTCGAAGCCTCGATCGAAGGCGGCCGCGAAGGGCGCTGCCCCCGCCGCCTGTACCGAGGCGATCCTTGGTCGCCGGGTGATCAGTCCCCACGCTATCGCCTCATCAAGTGCCTTCCCGAACGCCGCCGTGTTCCCGAGGTTTCCTGCGGGCAGCACGATCCAGTCTGGCGGCTCCCAGCCGCATTGCTGCAGCAGTTCGAGCACGATCGTCTTCTGGCCCTCGAGTCGGAATGGATTGATCGAGTTGAGGAGATAGACACCGAGTTCCTGCGCAGCGGCCTGGACGAGGCGGAGGCAGTCGTCGAAGTCACCATCCACCAGCAGCGTGCGCGCACCGTAGGCCAGGGTCTGGGTGAGTTTCCCGAGCGCGACCTGTCCCTCGGGGATGAAGACCAGACCGGGGATCCCCGCGTGCGCCGCGTACGACGCGAGGGCGGCCGAGGTGTTGCCAGTGGAGGCGCAGGCGACGGCCCGGGCGCCGATCCGCTTCGCCTGGGTGACGCCGACGGTCATCCCGCGATCCTTGAACGACCCGGTCGGATTGTGTCCTTCGTGCTTGAACTGCAGCGACTCGACCCCGGCCCACTCCGACAGCGCCTGCCGCTGCAGCAATGGCGTGTTGCCCTCCGGGTGCGACACCGCGACGTCCACCGCGGTAGGCAGCACGATCTCACCAAAGCGCCACACCCCCGACGCGGTCCGGCTCGGGCGGGCACAGCAGGCATCGGCAAAGTGAAGCTGCAGTGCCGCCCCCCGCAGACTCGGCGCCCGGTGCACGATCGCGAGCAATCCTCCGCAGGCTGGGCACCGCGGCGCGGGATCGAGTTCGTCGAGTTCGGCCCCGCAGTCGTCGCAACACTGCCAGCTGAGGCGTTCGGTTACCACACGCGCGCTCCTGCTCGATCGATGATGGCAACTCGTGCGGTCGCCCGGAGGCCGGCCGCCGCATACGCTGCGGTCATCGCCGCCGCGACGCTCGCACCGGTGGCATCGCCGTCCACCAGTGCGAAGGCCGTAGGTCCCGCGCCGCTGATCGAGCAGCCCAGAGCGCCGGCGGTCAGTGCCGCAGCCTTCGCGGCAAGGAACCCTGGCAGCAAGGGGGCGCGCGCCGGTTCGGCGATCTGATCGTCAAGCGCGCGGCCGAGCATCGCGAGATCGCCGAGGCACGCCGCCGCCACCATCGCGGCAACGTTGGCGGCCTGTTGCAGCGCGGTTGCGCGGGAGACCTCGGTCGGCAGCACGGCCCGGGCGTCGCGGGTCCGAAGCTCCTGCTCGGGATGGGCCAGCACGACGCGAAGGCGGTCCGGCACCGGAATCCGGATCAGATCCACCGGGTCGAGCGAGCGGACCAGCACCAATCCCCCTAATAACGCAGGCGCCAGGTTGTCGGCGTGACGACCCGCGACCCTGCTCTCGGCCTCCAGCGCACAGGCGAGCAGTTCGTTGCTGTCGAGCCCCGCGGCGACCAGAAAATCTGCGGCCACCGCACCCGCGACTGCCGACGCTGCACTGCCGCCCTGTCCGCCCGACAATGGCAGCCCTTTCCGGACGATCAGCTGGGCACCGCGCCGGACTCCGACCCGTGTGAACACCGCCTGGGCTGCAATCGCGGCGGTATTGAGAGTCGGATCGGTTGGGAGGTCAGGGTGTCCGGCGTCGGTCACGACGATTGCCGTGCCATCGCACCACGAAATCGTGACTTCATCGCCGGCGCCCGCAATCGCGAGACCGAGGATATCGAGTCCCGGACCGACATTGCCGACCGAACCGGGCGCGAAGGCGGTGGCGTGGGCGCGCATCAGGCGGACGCCAGCGTCAGCAGGTCCGCGAGCACACCGGTGGCGGTGCCCTCTGGCCCCGCGCCGTGTCCCGTGATGACCAGCGGCGAGTCGTGATATCGATCGGACGAGATCACCAGCTGATTGGCCGAGCCGCGCAGCTGGCTGAGCGGGTGGGTACGAGGGATCTCGCGCAGCTGTACGGTGACCGAGCGCGGGGTAATCCGCGCCACGTAGCGCAGCGAACGGTCCTTCGCCCGCGCCGCGTCGGCCCGCGCCCGCCACCAGGCATCGTCCTTGGGGAGCGCAGCGAGCCAGGCATCGCGCTTCGCGCGCGCCCCGCGGCGCACGAGGGAGTCGATGTCGATGTCTGCCACATCCAGCGTCTGACCCAGCATCCTGGCGAGGATGATCGCCTTGCGCGCAACGTCCACGCCGCCGAGATCGTCGCGCGGATCGGGCTCGGTATACCCCTCACGGAGTGCGCGATAGACCACCTCCGAGAACGGCTCGCCGGCGTCGAGTCCGCTCAGGACGATGCCGAGCGTTCCCGAGAGGCTCCCCTCGAGGGAGCGAATTCGATCGCCGGTGGCAATGAGCTGTTCCACCGCAAGAATGATCGGCGTCCCGGCGCCCACGGTCGCCTCGTGGCGCAATCGGCCACCGCCGCGGGCCAGCGCGTCACGTAGCCGCACTGTCTTCGCCCACGCCCCCGCGAGCGGCTTCTTGTTGGCCAGCACGATGTCCCACCCCGCCTCGGCGGTCGTCGTCAGGAGCGAAGTGGTATCGTCGGCGGTGCAATCGATGACGATCGGTCGAACCAGCGCGCGCTGAGTCAACTGGCCAATGATTTCGCTGGCTGTTCCCGCGGTCGCACCCGGAAGTGCAGCAATGGCCTGCCCCGACTCCTTGGCTGCCGCGATGGCCTTGAGGGTACGGGTCGTCATCCCGGCGCCATCGATCAGCGCACCGCTACGGTCGACGACCGCGACGATGCGCACGCTGGTGAACCGCTCGGGTGCCCGGGTGATCAGGCGTAGGACCGCGCGACCGATCGTCCCGGCCCCGAGCAGGATCACGTCGCAACCGGTGCGCCGGTGCGTCTGCCCTCCGCCGAGCTTGCCGAGCTGAAAGGCCGCGTGAATGCGACGCAGCCCCTCGGAGACTTGTGCCTCATCGACGGCCACCGAGATGTTCTGTTCCCCGGACCCCTGCGCAATCGCGATGACGTTCACCGCCCCGTCGGCCAAGGCGTCGAAAACGCGTGCGGCGATTCCCGGGTGTCCGGCCATTCCGATTCCCACGACCGCGACGATGGCGATCCGGCCGCGGAGCTCGACCCCATCGAGTTCGCCCTGCGCGATTTCGGCGCGGAAGGCGTGACGCAAGACGGTCACGGCGTGCTTCGCCGCATCCGCCGGCACGGTGAAGTCGATGGTGTACTCCGACGACGCCTGCGCGATGAGCGACACCGAGATGCCTGCCGTCTGCAACGCTCCGAAGGTGCGCGCCGCCATCCCCGGAACACCGAGAATGCCGGTGCCCGAGACCGTGACCAGCGCCTGATCTCGCACCGCGGAGAGCGAGCGCACCGGTGACCGATTGCTGTCGCGCCGGGTGGAGATCTCGGTGCCGGCGGCGTCAGGATCGGCGAAGGGGCGGAGGAAGAGCGGAATCTTTCGATCGGCGAGTGGCAAGAGTGCCCGCGGATGGAGGACCTTGGCGCCGTAGTATGCAAGCTCGGCGGCTTCGCGGACGTGCACGTGCGGCAACAGCCGGGCATCGGGGACCACCCGGGGATCGGCGGTGAGCAGGCCGGGGACGTCCTTCCAGAGCGTGACGCTCGCGGCATCGAGGGCGCGGCCGAGGAGCGTCGCGGTCAGATCGGAGCCGCCACGACCAAGTGTGGCAGTGCCACCGTCAGGCGCCCGACCGAGGAAGCCGGGGACCACTGCAATGACCCGCCGCCTGAGGAGCGGCAGCAGCACGCGGCGCGCCGCCGTGCGTGTGGCGGCGAAGTTGGCTGCGGCACCGCCGTACGGGCCGTCGGTCACGATCACGTCGGAGGGTTCGATCAGCGCCACTTTTTCCCCACTCGCCTCCAGCGCCGCCGCAACCAGTCGTGCACTCAGTCGTTCACCGCGTGCCACGACGTAATCGCGCAGTCGCGGGGAGGCTTCGCGCAGCACCGCCAACGAACGCGCCAGGGCCTCGAGTTCGTCGCTCGTCGCATCGATCGCGTCGCGGAGTGGCCGCCGCGCCTTCACGGGAAACAATGCCGACACAACGAGTCGGTGATTGGCTCGGAACGCGGCGACCGATTCGAGCGCGCCAGCGGCGTCTCCGGCAGTGGCCCGGCTGAGTACACTAAGCAACAGGTCGGTCACGCCGGCGAGCGCAGACACCACCACGACGCGCGGGGCGGGGCGAGAACGGATGATCGCGACCGCGCCACGGATCGCGGCCGCATCGGCGAGGGAAGCGCCGCCGAACTTGTGGATCCCGGGACGGGTGGATGCTGAAGCCATCCGAGCACGGTACTATTCAACCGCTGGAAAGTCCACGGAGAAGCCGAGCTGGTCCGGCCGATGCCCGCTTGAGGAGTCGCCGCGCGATGCGTATTGGAGTGATGAAAGAGACCGCCCCGAGAGAGCGCCGCGTCGCGCTGAGTCCGGAAGCAGTGGCCCGCCTGATCAAGGCCGGTGATACCGTGGTCGTGGAGCGTGGCGCTGGAGTGGCGGCGTTTTACCCCGACGAGGCCTACGCGGCGGCAGGCGCCGAGCTCGGCGACGCTGAAGCCGCCGGCGCTGCCGACCTGGTCTGCAAGGTCCAGTGCCCTGCAATGGCCGAGGTGGGGACGCTCAGAGCGGGCGCGGTGTTGCTGTCGCTCACCACCGGTGAGAGTGCGGCTGCGATCCAGGCGCTGGTCAATCGGCAAGTGAGTGTGCTCGCACTCGAGCGGGTCCCGCGCATCACTCGCGCGCAGTCGATGGACGTCCTCTCCTCGCAGGCGACCGTCGCGGGCTATCGCGCCGCACTGCTGGGGGCTTCGTCCCTGCCGCGGTTCCTGCCGATGCTCACAACCGCTGCTGGCTCGCTGACCCCCGCCAAAGTGCTGGTGCTCGGTGCCGGCGTGGCCGGGCTCCAGGCCATCGCGACGGCGCGCCGCCTGGGTGCGGTCGTGACCGGCTTCGACGTTCGCGCTGCGGCCGCCGAACAGGTGCTTTCGCTGGGCGCAAAGTTTCTCGCCCCCGAGGCGATTGCCGGGGATGCCGAGACCGCGGGAGGGTACGCCAAGGAGCTGGCCGAGGAGCAGCAGCAGAAGGTGATCGACGCGGTAGATGGTGCGGCAGCGGCGTCGGATCTGGTGATCTCGACCGCAGCCATTCCGGGGCGCGCCGCCCCGCGCCTGCTGTTGCGCAGCACGGTGGAGAAAATGAAGCCCGGCAGCGTGATCATCGATGTTTCGGCCGAGACCGGTGGCAATTGCGAACTGACGGTGCCGGGTGAAACCATCGTGCACGGCGGGGTGACCATCATCGGCCCGCTGAATCTGGCCAGTACGATGCCGCAGCACGCCTCGCAGATGTTCGCACGCAACGTGCAGACGCTGGTCGATCACCTCCGTCGTGATGGCGTGCTGGCGGTCGACCTCACTGATGAAATCACCGGCGCGATGTGCATTGCACACGCCGGCGCCCTCCGCTGACGCGAGGCTGGCAATGAACACAATGACGGTGATTCAGCTCTACGTCTTCGTCCTGGCGGGCTTCGTCGGCTACCAGGTGATCTCGCGAGTGCCGCCGCTGCTCCATACGCCGCTGATGTCGGCGACCAACGCGATCTCGGGGATCTCCCTGGTTGGGTCGCTGGTTGCGGCCGGCTCGGGCGATCGCCGCATCAGTAACATCCTCGGCTGCATCGCGGTTGCCTGTGCGATGATCAATGTCGTGGGTGGCTTCATCATCACCGACCGGATGCTCAAGATGTTCCGGCGCGCCGACAAGCCCGAAGGGGCGAAGTGATGCGCGACCTGTTCACCCAGGCCACGTATCTCGCCGCTTCCATCTTCTTCATTCTCGGCCTCCGCTCGCTGGCGCATCCCGACCGCGCCCGCGCCGGGATGAACCAGGCCGCGATCGGGATGTTGCTGGCCGTGGTCGGCACGCTCTTCGTGCAGGAGATCGTGACTTACCAGTGGATCATCGCCGGCCTGATCATCGGCACCGTCATCGGCGTTCCGCTTGGTACCAAGGTAAAGATGACGGCGATGCCTCAGGTGGTCGCCATCTCGCACGCCTTTGGCGCCCTCGCCGCGACGCTGGTGGGTGTCAACGAGTTCGTCGTCCACGACTTCGGCGCAGGCGTCTCCTCCGGGACGATGGCGGCGCTGGGCTTCGAGACGTTGTTCGGCGCACTCACGGTCACCGGCTCGGTGATGGCCTGGGGCAAGCTCCAGGAAGTACTCCCGGGGCGTCCGATCACCTGGCCGTTCCAGAACGTGATGAACCTCTCGCTGCTCGCCGGCACCGTGGGACTCTTCGGCTGGCTGGTCGTCAATCCGGCGAATCCACTGGCCTTCTGGCTGATGCTGACGCTGTCGTTCCTGATTGGCATCCTGATGGTGCTGCCGATCGGCGGCGCCGATATGCCGGTGGTGGTCTCGCTGCTCAACTCCTATGCTGGTCTGGCCGCTGCCGCGACCGGCTTCGCGATCGGCAACAATGTGCTGATTATCTGCGGTGCCCTCAACGGTGCCAGCGGATTGCTGCTCTCGGTGCTGATGTCGAAGGCGATGAACCGCTCCCTCACGAACGTGCTCTTCGGCGCCTTCGGTGGTGTCCAGGCGGCGGTCGGAGCAGGAACCGCCGGACTCGCCGTGCGCGCCACCACGGCCGAGGATGTTGCGGTGCAGCTGGCGTATGCGCAGCGGGTGATCGTGATCCCGGGATACGGCCTGGCCGTCGCCCAGGCCCAGCACGTGGTGCGGGAACTGGGGGAGCTGATCGAGAAGCACGGTGGCGAGGTCAAGTACGCCATTCATCCGGTCGCCGGGCGGATGCCGGGGCATATGAATGTGATCCTGGCCGAAGCGAATATCCCCTACGACCGGCTCTACGATATGGACGAGATCAACGACCAGTTCGAGCAGTGCGACGTCGCCCTGGTGGTCGGTGCCAATGATGTGGTCAACCCGGCGGCTCGCAGCGACCCCTCCTCGCCGATCTACGGGATGCCGATCCTCAATGCAGACAAGGCCCGTAGCATCCTGGTGCTCAAGCGGAGTATGAACGCGGGCTTTGCCGGTATCGAGAACGAGCTGTTCTATGACCCCAAGACAGCGATGCTCTTCGGTGACGCGAAGGCGTCCCTCACCAAGCTGGTGGCGGAGATCAAGGCACTATAGCCGCGGCGGGACCGCGCCTGCCGGCGAGGTGTGACGGTATTTGCGCCCCGCGCGTCCTATTCTGGTGACGCCGGGGTGCAAGTATTTCAGCCAGTTAGGGATGCGTTCAGGGTGGAACAGGAACCAGAGTCACCCCCAAGGCGTATAGCAATCAACAGGATGGTGAAGTTTCACGGATGCGCAAGTGACCTAACCGTATGTTTCACAAAGTTTTGTGATTCTTGGTTGCGCGAAGCTCGAATTTCTGTTATTTTAGCTCGATTTTGCAGGAAAAGTCCCGCAACGGCGGGCTGGTGCTTGGGGCACCGGCCGCGCCAGGCGGGTTGAAGGGATAGGAGTCGGGACGTGACAATTCGTGCCCGCGGGAAGCGGCGGTCCCTCCGTCCGGCGCAGATTGCGCGGGCGGTGGACGAGGGACGTGAGAGTCTCGATCTGTATCTGGATGAGATCTCGCGGGTCCCCCTGCTTAACCGTGAAGAGGAGATGGACCTGGCGCGGAAGGCGTTCAACGGCGATGTGCTGGCGCAGGAACGGCTGGCGCGTCACAATGTGCGCTTCGTCGTGTCAGTGGCCAAGAAGTTCCAGAACCGCGGCGTGCCACTCGTCGACCTGATTGGCGAGGGGAACCTCGGCCTGATGACGGCTGCCCGGAAGTTCGATCCCGATCGTGGCGTGAAGTTCATCTCCTATGCCGTCTGGTGGATCCGACAGGCCGTTCAGGCCGCGATTGCGCGCCACGGTCGCCCCGTCCGGGTGCCACTCAACCGGACCGCTGACCTCTCACGCCTCGGCAAGACGACCACGCTCCTGAAGGAGAAGCTGGGTCGGATGCCGACCACCGAGGAGCTGGCGCGCGCGACGGGCCTCACCGAGGAGGCGGTCCGGTCGCTGTCGTCGCTGAACACCGAGGCGGTCCGGCTCGACCATCCCACCCGGGAGGGCGATGGCAATGAGCGGATGGAGCGCTTCGCGCTGGCCGAGCAGGAGGGGACGGACGCGCACACGATGGCGAGTTCGCAGAGCGCAGATATTGAGACCGCGCTCGATTCACTGCCGCCACGCGACGCCAAGGTGCTCCGACTCTACTTCGGCCTCGACGATGGCCAGCCGCGCACCCTGGAAGAGATCGGCCGGATGATGGGCGTCACCCGCGAGCGGATCCGTCAGCTCCGCGACCGCGCCCTGGTGCGGCTCCGCGAGGGCGAGACCGGCGAAAAACTCAAGGATCTCGTCGCCTAACGCGCCGCCACAGTTTCGCCACTACTCGTCGCGCCAGCGAGCGACCGTCCCAGATTTCGGAACGGTACGGCTCGATGGCGCGATTGGCGTATGCCAGGACCCGCTGGACATCCTTCGGTTCGATCGGATGAAACGGCATGAACTGGAACCGGTGCTTCGCCGCCAGGTCGCGCTGCTGGGTGATCGCTGGCATCGCGCTGGTCAACTCCGGCAGAATCCCGAGCAGCGCCCGCAGCATCTCGGTCGGGGTGAGCGCCTCGCCGAACGAGTAGGCGAGGTAGCGCTCCTCGACCAGTCGCCAGAACGCCTCGGTCGAGGAGGTCAGCGCCGTCGCGTCGTATTCCAGCGCGGTGCACACCAGCCCCCAGAGTACGTGACGTGCCCGATCCTCGAGCGAACGCGTCGGCGATTCCGGTGCGTCTTCCCAGTGACGCAGGTGGCCACCGCTCATCGCATAGCCCGTCGGGAATCCGTTCCGCCACATCCGCAGGTTGAGCTCGGTCCACTCGCCCCAGAACCGTCGCAGCGGTGAGAAGCCTCCGATCTCGTGGAAGAGCGCCGTGTAGCCTGCCGCGAGCATTCCTTGGACCGGCGCGTAGCGCAGTTCGGGAGTCTCGACACTCGGTGTGGTGTCCCGCGGCTTGAACGGAGCGCCGGTCGCGGCCACCACGGAGGGGACGCCGACGATGCCGGCCGGGACGGTGCGCAGCGTATGCTCCAGCTGACCAAAGATGTTGCCGTGCAAGGTGACGTCGTCATCCACGAAACAGACCAGCGGTGTCTTGACGAGGTTCAACTGGTAGTTGCGGCCTCCGCTGATCGTCGGATCGCGATTGTTGAAGAAGACGTCGATGTCGAGTGCCGGTGCCCACGAGCGGAAGCGCTGCTCCACCTGACTGAGGGCGTCGCGAATCGCGCGGTTGTAGACCACGGTGAAGCGGGTGTGGGTCGGCAGGTCGGCATCGGCGAGCGATTCCAGCAGCCGGCGCAGGAACGCTTCACGCCCCGGGATCGTCAGGACCGTGATGGTCCAATCGGGTCTTGGCATCGTTGCCCTCGGGCTCGGGCGTCGGGGTGAGCGGGAGTTGTTCCAGCATCTCGACCCAGCCGAGCGGGCCAGGGGCGGTGAGGAGCACCACGTCCGGAATGTCGGCTAACGACGAGTCATATCCTCCGTCGACATTCCTGATCACGAATCGCCGGGTGGCGGCTTGCAGCAACGGGGCGTCATTCGCCGCGTTGCCGATTGCAGCCCACTCCACCACACCCAGCGCCGACAACAGCCGCACCACGGCGCTGCCCTTGTTCCACTGACCGTCACTCACGGTGGCCCAGCGGCCGCCGACGGTGATGGCGAGCCCCGCGCGCTCGACGCCGTCCCGCAGCGCCTCGGTGAGCTGGGTCGAACGAATCAGGAGTGACGCCTCGCGGCCGGGTACGGAGCGAAAGTGATCGTGCACTCCGGCGGCGGCGAGCCGGGCTTGCAGGGTGGCAGCTGGGCTGCCCAGTCGCTGGGACCCTCCGTCCGGACCCAAGACGACCTGACCATCCTCGGCGACACACCTGGTCGCGTCCCAGCCAAGCCGGTACGCGACTGCGCGAATCTGCGGCAATGTCCTGCTTGAGGCGAGGACGATGCGATGCTGTTGACCCGCCCGTGTCAGGAGTTCGGGCGGGAGCGGGCATCGCTCCGATGCATCGAGCAGGGTGCCATCGATGTCGGAGACGATCCACACGTGGCGGCCTACGCCTTCGCGAATAGCCGCAGCACGCGCGGCAGGATGCCGCCGTGCCGCAGGTATTCGAGCTCCACGGGTGAGTTGAGCCGGACAATGGCGGGGAACGTGGTGGTCCGCCCCGTGGCGCCGTCGTTGGCGGTGACCGTAACCCGGCCGCCTGGGGTCAGCCCACTGGCAATGCCGCTGATCGAAATCGCTTCCTTGCCGGTGAGTCCGAGTGTCTCGGCATTCTTGCCGCTCTCGAAGGCGAGCGGGAGCACACCCATCCCGACGAGGTTCGCGCGGTGGATTCGCTCATAGCTCTCCGCGATCACCGCCTTGACGCCGAGCAGCGCAGTCCCCTTGGCTGCCCAGTCGCGCGATGACCCGGTGCCGTCTTCCTTGCCCACCAGCAATACCAGCGGCGTCGCGTCCGCGATGTATTGCATCGCCGCGTCGTAGATGCTCATCACCTCGCCGCTCGGGAGGTGCAGCGTCCAGTTGCCTTCCTTCTCGGGCACCAGCCGGTTCTTGATCCGCACGTTGCCGAAGGTGCCCCGCATCATCACTTCGTGGTTGCCTCGTCGCGCGCCGAAGGTGTTCCAGTCGAGCTGCGCCACGCCGTGCTCCAGCAGATAACGAGCGGCTGGACCATTCTTCGGGATCGCCCCTGCCGGGGAGATATGGTCGGTGGTCACTGAATCACCCAGCACCGCGAGCACCCGGGCACCTGCGATATCGGCAAGGTCGTGGGCCTCGGGAGCCAGGTCGATGAAGAAGGGCGGCTCCTGCACATAGGTCGACGTCCGGTCCCAGGCGAAGCGTGATCCGCCCGGCACATTCAGCGCCTGCCACTCGGCATCGCCGTTGAAGACGTTTCCGTACTGATGCCGGAAGAGGTCCGGACCCACGGCGGCCGCCATCACCTCGGAGATCTCTACGGGGCTCGGCCAGATATCGCGCAGATACACTGGCGTGCCGTCGCCGGCGATGCCGAGCGGGTCGCGATCAAGATCAACGTCGACCCGACCGATCAGTGCGAAGGCCACCACCAGCATCGGTGACATCAGGTAGTTGGCCCGCACCTGCGGATGCACTCGCGCCTCGAAGTTGCGATTCCCTGACAGCACCGCGGCCGCGACGAGAGAATGCGCTTCAATCGCCTTCGCGACGGCTTCAGGCAGCGGGCCGCTGTTGCCGATACAGGTCGTGCAGCCGTAGCCCACTGTCTGGAATCCGAGCTGGTCGAGCGAACTGGAGAGATTCGCCTTGTCGAGGTAGTCGGTGACGACCCGCGAACCCGGTGCCAGCGAACTCTTCACCCAGGGGCGGGTGCGCAGTCCCTTGGCAATCGCCTTCTTGGCCAACAGCCCGGCGCCAATCATTACCGAGGGGTTGGAGGTGTTCGTGCACGAGGTGATCGCGGCGATGACCACCGAGCCGTCGTGCAATTCGTGCGTCTCACCGCCGATATCGCAACTGTAGCGGAGTTTCTGGCTCGCTGTCGTGGCGATGGCACCGCCTTCGTTGCCCCAGCGCTCCAGCGCGCTCTGAGCCTGCGTCTTGCGTGCTTCCGGGACGGTTGGCTGCATCAGCCCAGGCAGCGAGGTCGCGAAATTGCGCTCGAGGTCGGTGAGTCGCACCAGATCCTGCGGCCGCCTGGGGCCCGCGACGCTTGGCACCACTGTGCCGAGGTCGAGCGTGAGCACCGCATTGTATTGTGGGTCGGGTGTGTCGGCGGTGCGGAAGAGTCGCTGCGCCTTACAGTAGCCTTCGACCAGCGCGACGGTCTCCGGATCACGGCCGGTGCGTTCGAGGTATTTGAGCGTCTCGGCGTCGACCGGGAAAAACCCCATCGTGGCACCGTATTCCGGTGCCATATTCGCGATCGTCGCGCGGGCTGGGAGTGGCAGCGCGGCCAGGCCGGGCCCGAAGAACTCGACGAACTTGTCGACCACGCCCTGCGTGCTCAGGATCTGGGTCACGGTGAGCACCAGGTCGGTGGACGTGCAGCCGGCGGGAATTTTCCCGGTGAGCTTCATCCCGAGGACTTCCGGTACCACCATGAAGTAGGGTTGGCCGAGCATCACGGCTTCGGCCTCGATGCCGCCGACGCCCCAGCCCATCACACCGAGGCCGTTGATCATTGTCGTATGCGAGTCGGTGCCGACCACCGTGTCGGGGTAGGCGGTGAGGTCGCCGTACTGATCACGCAGCTGGATGCAGGGCGAGAGGTACTCGAGGTTCACCTGATGCACGATGCCGGTACCCGGCGGGACCACGCGGAAATTCTCGAAGGCACGCTGGGCGAACTTGAGAAGCTGGTAGCGCTCGGCATTGCGCTCGAATTCAAGCGCGACGTTCAGCTTGAACGCTTCGGCGCTGCCGTAATGGTCGACCTGCACTGAGTGATCGATGACGAGGTCGCAGGGCACCACCGGGTTGATCCGCTCGGGATCGCCGCCGATTCGCGCGGTCGCGTCGCGCATTGCGGCGAGATCCACCACACACGGCACGCCGGTAAAGTCCTGCAGCACCACGCGGGCGGGCATATAGGGGATCTCACCCTGACCGGCACGCACCGGAGTCCAGGCCGCGAGGGTCCGGACGTGCTCCTCGGTGACGAAACCCCGCCCGACGTGTCGGAGCGCATTTTCGAGCAGCACGCGGATGGAGAAGGGGAGGGTATCGAGGCGGGCCAGGCCGGCCTGTTCGAGCGCCTCAAGCGAATGGATGACGGCAGAGCGGGCACCGGCAGCGATCGTGGCGCGCGCGTGGAATGGATCGGGGTGGCTCATAGCAGGCCCCTTATGGGCTAAGATTCCGAATCGAGTCCTAAACTAACAACGTCGGGAGGCAGGACGATGGCCAGCGATCTGGTCCCCCGGGCCATCCGGCGGCACGACGGGCGGATCGACTTCGACTGGGACGGAGTGGGCCACCTGGGGAGCTTCGGGATGCGGGCGCTCCGGCTCGCCTGCCCGTGTGCTGCGTGCGTCGAGGAGATGACCGGTCGACCCATTCTCGACCCCGATTCGGTGCCACTGGACGTCCAGGCCGATGCGCTCGAGCTGGTCGGGGCGTACGGTATCCGGATCCGCTGGAGCGATGGCCACTCGACCGGGATCTATACGTTTCGAGGCCTCCACGAGGCCTGTCCCTGTCCGGCGTGTCGGCCCAAAGGTGGCTGACCCCTTGGCCGCGGTGCCATCGATCGCTACCGTTTCCCGGAGCTGTTCCGCACAGCCGTGCCCTCCCCTATGCTCCCGAGTGGCCGATGATCGGTAAGCGCTACTGGATCTGGATCTGGTACGGCATCCTGGTTCTCGGCGTGATCGGACTCGCCGGCGCCATCCATTGGGGACGCCAGACCGCGTGGCGTAACCTCGATGAGGTGCTCCGAGGGATCGGCACCATCTGCGTGTCGGCAGGAATGCTCCTGCTGCTGTACGGCTCCGGCGGCGGCGCTGGCCAAACCCTCCTGCTCGCGGCCCTGATCGCATTCATTCTCGCCTTTGCCATCGGACGGGAACCGTCGCCACCCAAGCCGCGTTCCCCAGACACTCTCGAATGACCTACCTGCTTCGCACGTCCGCCGCCGCGCTCCTACTCGCGGCCAACGTTGCCGTACCGCTCGTAGCCCAGAATGCCGGGGCTGGAACGGGTGGACTCGCGCGCCTGGCGGAGGAACGGCAGCTCGCGGGGAACTGGCGGAGGGTGCTGATGATCGGAGCGCACCCCGATGACGAGGACACCGAACTGCTCACCATCCTGGCTCGGGGGCAGGGGATCGAAACCGCCTACCTCTCGCTGACCCGCGGTGATGGTGGCCAGAATCTCATCGGCTCCGAGCTGGGTGTCGCGCTCGGAGTGCTCCGGACCGAGGAGTTGCTGTCGGCACGACGCATCGATGGGGGTCGTCAGTTTTTCGGTCGGGCCTTCGACTTCGGTTTCTCCAAGACGATGGCGGAGTCGTTCCAGTTCTGGCCGCGCGACTCCCTGCTCAAGGACGCGGTGCGAATCATCCGTCGTTTCCGGCCGCACGTGATTGTCTCGGTCTGGTCGGGAACGCCGGCCGACGGGCACGGCCACCATCAGGCGAGTGGGGCGGTGGCCTACGATGCCTTTCACGCGGCGAGCGACAGCAGCCGGTTTCCGGAGCTGGAGCGTGAGGAAGGATTGCAACCGTGGCGGGTGGCGAAGTTCTATCGCTCTCCGCGGGGCGCGGCGAACTCGGCGGTCACGATGACCTTCGACGGCGGGGCCATCGACCCGGTCACCGGACAATCGTTCCATCAGCTGGCCGTGCGCAGCCGTGCCCAGCATCGGTCGCAGAATCAGGGGAATTACGAGAACATCGGCCCCTCCCAGGCCCGACTGGGGCTGGTCGAACGCGCGCCCGGGATGACCGGGCCTGACGATTCGCTCTTCGCGGGGATTCCCCGGGAGGCGGCGCCGACGGATGACCCGCATCGTGATGCGGTCCGCCTGATCGAATCCGGGATCGTGCTCGATGCCACGACCGATGATGACGAAGTGGTGCCAGGCCAGCTGCTGACCATCACCCTCAGCATCTGGAACAGCGGCCGTGACACCGTCCTGGCCGGGGCCCGACCGGCGACGAGTGCCGGCTTCGTCACCGGCAAACAGTGTGGCGGCAAGCTTGGCGCGGTGGCACCTGGTGCGGTCTATACCTGCAAATACTCGGCGACGGTGTCGTCGCCCGGGCAATTCACGGCACCCTACTTTCTCCGGTTGCCACGCATCGGGTCGATGTACCGCTGGAGCGGCGATCCCTCCGCGTGGGGCGAGCCGTTCGAGCCGCCGGCGCTCACGGCGCAGTTCATCATCCAACCGAAGAGTGGCACCGAGATCCGGACCGTGAAGGAAGTGCAGGGTCGCTTCCTCGACCCGGTGCTGGGCGAAGTGCGCCGGAGCGTCGCGGTGGTGCCGCGCGTCGCGGTGGAGCTCTCACCCGACCGGCTGCTCTGGCCGCGCCATACCACCACACACCCCTTCCGGGTGGTGCTCGAAAACCTTGCGCGCGACACGAGCGAGGTGACCGTGTCGCTGGTGTTGCCGCCGGGATGGCGAGGGGCGGCTCCGCAACGGCTGCGGCTCGCACGGGAAGGAGAACGCACCACGGTCGACTTTGCGGTGCGCGCTCCGCTGAATCAGCCCCCGGGTGAGTACGAAGTCTCGGCGCTCGTGCTCCGCGGGAGCGACACCTTGCGACAGGGCCTCTACCGGATTCGGTACCCGCACGTGGGGCCGCGGAACATTCTCACCACGGCCACGGCCACGGTCGTCGTGGCCGACGTGAAATTCCCGGCGCTATCGGCGCTGGGGTATGTCCGCGGCGGCGGCGACAACGTCCCCGAGGCATTGCTCAACAGCGGCCTCCCCGTCCGCTTGCTCACCGGCGACGCGCTCGAACGCGGCTCGCTCGACCCCTTCAAGGTGATCGTCATCGGGGCTCGCGCGTACGAAGCCGATGAATCGCTGCGCCGGGCGCACCCGCGGTTGATGCGCTGGCTGCAGGCGGGTGGCACGCTCCTGGTACAGTATCAGCAGGGGCCGTACCTGCGCGGTGGTTACCCACCGAAGCCGTTTACCATCAACAGTCCGATGGATCGGGTGACCGATGAACACGCCGAGGTGACCTTGTTGGCCGTGAAGCATCCGGCGCTGCTTGCGCCCAACCTGATTGGTAGTCACGATTTCGAGGGATGGATCCAGGAGCGTGGACTCGACTTCGCGCGCAGCTGGGATCCGGCCTGGGCGCCGATCCTCGAGACCCACGACGCGGGCGATACCGCCCGCGAAGGTGGCTTGCTGATCGCCAGGGTGGGTCGCGGCACCGCGATCTATACTGGCCTCTCCTTCAATCGGCAGCTGCCGGCAGCGATCCCGGGGGCGTGGCGCTTGTTCGCCAACCTCCTCGCCCTGGGGCAGCCGCACGTTGCGCACTGAACGGCTCGCACTCGCGCTCGGTCTGCTGCTGGTTGGCTGTCGCGACCGACGCGAGCCGCTCACGCTCTATTCTCCGCACGTCCGCGAACAGCTCGAGTTGCTCGAGCACGACTTCGAGCGGCTCAATCCCGACATCGATGTGCGCTGGCTCGATATGGGAAGCCAGGAGATTCTCGACCGACTCCGGTTCGAGAAGCCGAATCCGGTGGCGGATATCTGGTTCGGCGGTCCGACGACGATCTTCGAGCGTGGCATCAAGGAAGGAGTGCTCGAGGCGTACCGCCCCTCGTGGTGGCGCGCCGTTGATTCCAGCGGCATCGGCCCCAACGATCTCTACTGGCCGGTGTATCGCACCCCTGCGGTGATTGCCTATAACAGTCGGCTGGTGCCGGCCGACGCGGCACCGCAGGACTGGAACGAGGTGCTCGACCCGAAGTGGCTGGACAAGGTGATCATCCGCGATCCCGTCGCCAGCGGTACGATGCGCGCGATCTGGGGACTCATCATCCAGCGGAGCCTCGCCAGCACAGGCGACACCGCAGCCGGGATGGCCTGGCTCCGCCGCCTCGATGGCCAGACCCGCACGTATGCGTTGAATCCGGCAATTCTCGACCAGAAGCTCGCCCGCGGCGAAGGAGTGCTCACCCTTTGGGATCTGCCAGACGTCCTGATTTCGCGATCGAAAGGGCTGCCGTACGGGTACACGTTCCCGAAGAGTGGCACCGTGGTGATCGAGGATGCCATCGGGATCGTCCACGGCAGCAAACATCGGCTCGCCGCCCAACGATTCATCGAATATGTCGGGAGTATCGATGCGCAGGTCCTGACAGCCGAAAAAGTGTGGCGGCTCCCGGCCAGGCGCGACCTCCCGCTCGCGCGAGTGCCGGAATGGGTGGCTGATGTCGAGCGCCGGATGGTGACGGCGCCGATGGACTGGGCGCTGCTCGCGAGGGAAGGCACTACCTGGATGCGCTACTGGGATCAACGGGTTCGCGGCACGGGGAAGGGGAAGCTATGAGCACGGTGGTGTTGCAGCACGTGGCCAAGCGCTTCGGCGAAACTGCCGTAGTGCAGGACGTCTCGCTCGAGGTGGCCGACGGAGAGCTGGTGGCGTTGCTGGGGCCGAGTGGCAGCGGAAAAACCACACTGCTGCGGCTGATCGCCGGGTTCGAGCAGGCCGACGGTGGCAGTATCAGTTTCGATGGTGAGGATGTCACCACGCGTTCGGCGCTCGACCGACGTTGCGGGATGGTGTTCCAGCATTACGCCCTCTTTCCGCACCTCACGGTCGGCGAAAATGTGGCCTACGGCCTCGGGCGTGAACGCCTCGACGCCACTGCGCAGCAGGAGCGCGTCGCCGAAGTCCTCGCCCTGGTGGATCTGGACGGTTTTGAGACTCGTGCCGTCACTGAGCTCTCCGGGGGGCAGCAGCAGCGCGTCGCGTTGGCGCGCGCGCTGGCACCACGCCCGCCGGTGCTGCTGCTCGATGAACCACTCTCCAACCTGGATCCGTCGCTGCGCGAACGGACCCGGCGTGAGCTGCGCGACTTGGTGCGCCGGATCGGGATCACCACGCTCCTGGTGACCCACGAACAGGAAGAAGCATTTGACCTCGCCGACCGCGTGGCCCTGCTGCATCTCGGAAAGCTGGAGCAGGTCGGCACTCCTGAGGCACTCTACCGCACCCCCGCCACGCGCTTTGTTGCCGGCTTCGTCGGACGCACCGCGACGCTGCACGGTCGCGTGGTGGGTTCCGCTGATGGGCACCTGGAGATCGATGCGGCTGGCATCCGCTGGCGAGCGACGGGTCCGGCCGAGACCAAGGGCGCGGTACACTTGCTGGTCCGCCCCGAGGGGGTATGGGTGGATGCGACCGGCACCCTCACCGGAATCGTCCGTAGTCGACGCTTTGCCGGTGCCACCACCGTGATCACCTTGTTGCTCGCGACGGGCGAGGAACTCGACGTCGCGGTCGAGGCAAGTGAGGTGCCGATCGGAGCCGAGTTGCGAATCCGCCCGAGTGGCATCGGCGCTCACGCCTTCCCCGATCGCGACGGATGAGTCGCCGACTCGCCGGGTGGGCACTGCTGGCCCTGCTGGCCTGGCTGGTGGTGGAGCCGCTTGCGCTGGTGGCGATCGACGCCGTCCGGATCGACGGCGTGTGGACGACGCAATCGATCCGGGCCTTTTTTGTGGAGCGGAACGAGTGGCGCGCGGCGTGGAACTCGCTCTGGCTCGCCGTCGTCAGCGTGGTCCTCGGCGCACTGATCGGCGTGCCGCTGGCGCTCGCCACGCGCCTGGTGGATTTTCCCGGCCGGCGGCTCATCTCCGCGCTCCTGGCGCTCCCGGCGGTGCTTCCACCGCTGGTGGGTGTGGTCGCCTTCCTCTTCCTCTACGGGGAGAGCGGTGTCATCGCTCGCGCGGTGATGGCCGTCACCGGCGCGGAGACGCCGCCCTGGCGTTTCGAAGGCGCCTTCGCGGTCGTGCTGATCCACGCCACCACGATGTACGTCTACAGCTACCTCCTGGTGCGGGCAGCGCTGGCCTCCTTCGATCCCGCCCTGCTTGAAGCGGCGACCGCCCTGGGGGCGGGGCGCTGGCGCGCGATTCGGACGATCGTCCTCCCGCTGCTCCGTCCGGCAATCGGCAACGGCGCGCTCCTGACCGCGCTCTCCTCGTTGGCGTCGTTCTCGGCACCATACGTCTTTGGTGGTGGCTTCCGGGTGCTGCCCACCCAGGTCGTGACCACCCGGCTCAACGGCGATATTTCGGTGGCGATGGTGGAGACCCTCGCGCTCGTGGCACTTGCACTGGTGGCGTTGTTGCTCGCTTCACGCCTCGGCGGTCCGGGGACGCGTGGGGCGGGGAAGGGACTCGCGCCCGCGCCGCGTGGGTCGAGTCGTCGGGTGCGCAGCGTGGTCGGAATGCTCGCGTGGGGTGCCACCGCGTGGCTGCTGCTGCCACACCTCGCGCTGCTGGTGGTTTCGTTCGTGCCGATCGGGGCGTGGAGCAACACCGCCCTGCCGAGCGCGTGGACGGTGGGGAACTACGTGGCGCTGGTGGCACAACCGGCGCGGTGGCGGCCGTTCGGGACCTCGCTCTGGATGGCGACACTTGCGGCGGTGGTCGCCGCCGTCGTGGCGCTGAGCGTGGCGGTTGCGGCCCGCGACCCGCGGCAGCGGCTTTCGCGCACGCTCGAGGCCGCGCTCGCGCTGCCGTGGGCCGTCCCCGGAACGGTGTACGCGATCGCGCTGGCGACGATGTTCTCACGGCTGCAACCCTCGGCCGGTCGTTTCGTATTGATCGGCACGCTCTGGTTGTTGCCGCTCGCGTACCTGGTGCGGGCGCTGCCGATCGTGGGGCGAGCGCTCGTGGGTGCCATTCGCGGCCTCGATCCGGCGCTCGATGAGGCCGCCGCGTCGCTCGGCGCCAGCCGTTGGCGTGCGTTCCGCACGATTACTTTGCCGCTGCTTGGGCCGGCGCTCGCGGGTGCCACGGCCCTCGCGTTCGTGACCGGTCTCGGGGATTTCATGACTTCGGTGATTCTGTATACCTACGACACCCGACCCGTCTCCCTCGAGATCCTGGGCGCCATTCGCCAGGGCGAAATCGGCGTGGCGGCAGCGTACGGCGTAGTGCTCACCGCCGTGAGTACGCTGGCGTTCCTGTACGCGGAACGCAGTCGGCGTCTGGTATGAACTCCCCGACCCTCAAGCGCGATCAGTTCCGGCAGCTCGGCGTCCTGATCGCCGTGAACTTTGTCGATATGCTCGGCTTTGCAATGGTGCTGCCGTTGCTGCCCTTCTACGCCCTCAAGCTCCACGCCACCCCCGAGATCGTCGGCTGGATGATCGCATCGTTCTCGATCAGCCAGTTGGTCGCCTCGCCTATCTGGGGTCGGGTCTCCGATCGGTACGGCCGTCGGCCGGCATTGATGATCGGACTGCTCGCTTCAGCGGTCGCCTTTCTGGTTTTCGGCTTCGCCAATGCACTCTGGCTCCTCTTCCTCTCCCGCATCGTGCAGGGTGCCGGCGGGGGCACCACCGGTGTTGCGCAGGCGTATGTCTCCGATACCGTTGCGCCCGCCGATCGCGCCCGCGCCCTCGGCTGGCTCTCCGCGGCCACCAGTGCCGGCGTGATGGTCGGGCCGGCGATCGGTTCGGTGGCGGCGCATCTCGGTCGCGAGGCCCCCGGCTACTTCGCGGCGGCGCTCTGCTTCCTCAACGTGCTGGCGGCGTGGAAGTGGCTCCCCGAATCGCGACCGGCCGACAAGCTGGGGCACATCACCAAGCGGAAGCCGGTCTGGCACGGTGCGCTCGAGGTGCTTCGGAACCCCGGGGGGAAGGTCGAGCGGTTGATCTGGGTCTATGGGATAGGGATGCTCGCGTTCTCGCTACTGACCTCGATCCTTGCCCTCTGGCTGGGTGCACGCTTCGGCGTCACCGAGAAGACGATCGGCTATTTCTTCGTCTACAGCGGGCTGCTCGCGCTGGTGATGCGTTCGCTCTTCCTCGGTCCCGTGGTCGACCGAATCGGTGAGGTGTGGGCGATGCGGACTGGCACCATCATCTTCGGGATCGGGCTGTTGCTCTACACCACGGCTCCCTCGATCGTGTCGCTGATCTTCATCATTCCATTCGTACCGATCGGGACGGCGCTGCTCTTCCCGGCCTCGACCTCGCTGCTCTCGCACGCGAGCGATCCGAATGAGCTGGGCACGACGATGGGAGTGGCACAGACGTTCGCCGGCATCGCCCGAGTAATTGCGCCGATCGTCGGTACTATTGCCTTCCAGCGACTCGGTACCAACTCGCCGTTCTATCTGGCCGGTATCACGATGCTCGTGCTGGCTGGGGTCACCTTCCGCTTTGTCCGGCCGGCCGAACCGGCGGTCGCCACCTGAATTCTCTCCTGAAAGTGACTGACCGTTGATGTCGCTGCTCTCCCTCCCGCTCACCAGCGCTGGCTTCGCCGCTGCCAACTGGGACCTCATCGCGCCATTCTACCGTGAACTCGCCGAGCTGCCGCTCGACAGCACCACCCGCGACGCCTGGCTGGCGCGCTGGTCGCGGCTCGACGAACTGGTGACCGAAGCCGCCTCGCTCGCGATGATCGCCTACACCTGTGATACCGCCGACAAGGGAAAGGAAGCGGCGCATCTCCGCTTTGCGACCGAGATCCTGCCGCAACTGGAGGAGTCGGAAGTCATCCTCGCGAAGCGGTTGGTGGCGACAGGGACCGATCGCACCGATATGGAAACCACCGTCGCACGTTTCCGGATGGCGATCGAGATCTTCCGGGAGGCAAATGTTCCCCTCGTCGCCAAGTCCGAGGGGTTGGCGGCGAAATATCAGCAGGTCACCGGCACGATGACAGCGCCGTGGCAGGGCGAACAGGTACCGCTGCCCCGGCTCTCGCCGTTTCTCAAGAGCCACGACCGGAGCGTGCGCGAGTCGGCTTGGCGCGCGGCCACTGCGCCGTACGTAGCGGCTCGCGACGAGCTCTCCGGTGTATTTGACCGGATGGTCGAGCTGCGGAACAGGATTGCGCACAACGCCGGCTTCGAGAATTATGTCGAGTATGTTTTCGCGGCGAAATGCCGCTTCGATTACACCCCGGTCGATTGTGCTCGGCTCCATCATTCCATCGAAACTGTGGTCGGCCCGGCGATCGCGCGGGTGCTCGAGTCTCGACGGGCGCGTCTCGGCCTCGACGAAGTCCGCCCCTGGGATGTTGCGGTCGATCCGTGGCAGACCACGTCCTCGCCAGCATTTCGTGACGCCGAGGAGTTGCAGCGCGTCTCGGCGCGGATCTTCGACGCGCTCGACCCGGTGCTCGGCGCTCAGTTCCGGACGATGATGACCGAAGGGCTCCTGGATCTTGACTCACGCCCGGGGAAGGCGCCGGGGGGCTATTGCGACACACTCCACGCGCGAGGGCGGCCGTTCATCTTCATGAACGCCGCCGGCGTGCCGGAGGATGTGAACACGCTCCTGCACGAAGCGGGTCACTCCTTTCACGCCTTCGCATCGCACGAGCGACCGTTCATCTGGCAGCGGCATCCAGGAGCGGAGTCGGCCGAACTGGCGTCGATGTCGATGGAATTGCTGGCCGCGCCGTATCTCGCGATGCCGGTTGGCTTCTACAGCGAGCGCGACGCGACATCGGCGCGGCTGGAACACCTGGAGGATATCCTGATCTCGCTGGCGCATATCGCATCGGTCGATGCCTTCCAGACGTGGATCTACACCCACCCTGCCGGTAACGATGCCGCGGTGCGAGATGCCACCTGGTTGGCTATCCGTGAGCGGTTCGAACCTGGGATCGACTGGAGCGGCCTCCGCAACGAGCGGGTATCACGCTGGTATCGGCAGATGCACATCTTCCTCTACCCGTTCTATTACATCGAATACGCCATCGCCCAGATCGGTGCGCTCCAGCTCTGGCGCAACGCTCAGCGCGATCCGGTCGAGGCGCTGGTGGCCTACCGCCGCTTCATGGCGCTGGGTGCGACCGTCCCCCTCCCCGAGCTCTACCGGGCCGCGGGGGTGGAATTGAGCTTTGATGCCGGGTTGCTGGGGGAGCTGGTGGTGCTGATCGAAGGGGAGATGGCGGTGCTGCGGGGGGCGCTGGCCTGAAGGGAGCTCGGCCAGCGTTGCGCCCCGCCCCGCAACCCCGCAGATTGCAGGCTTGCCAGGCGCAGGGCAGTGTGGCCCACTCGAGAGCGGAGTCTGGATGGCGAAGGAAGAGGGGATCGAAATGGAGGGGCTGGTCCAGGAAGTACTCCCGGATCGCAACTATCGCGTCCTCCTGGAGAACGGCCACACCATCCTCGCCTACGCGGCCGGGAAGATGTCCAAGTTCAAGATCCGCGTGCTCGAGGGAGACCGAGTCTCCGTCGTGCTGTCGCCGTACGATCTGACGAGGGGGCGAGTGGTATACCGGCATAAGTAGATGGATGGTGGATGGTGGATGGTGGATGATGGATGATGGATGATGGATGATGGATGGTGGATGACTGACGAAGGCCGGCTCCCGAGTTGAGGAGGCCGGCCTTTTGACGTCTCGCCCCCGGGCCGGTCATCCTGAGCGTAGCGAAGGAACTTCGGAATCCGCTACGCAAGGAATCTGGACCCGCGCAGTGGAAAGCCCGAAGATCCTTCGACTTCGCAGGCTAAGCCTGCTTCGCCCAGAATGACAGGATCTCAACCCAGGAGAAACTCGAGCAGGTCGGCGCAGAGTGTCGCCTTGTGCGTGTCGGCAATCCCGTGCGGCGCACCCGGGTAGACCTTCAGAGTGGCGTGCGGAATGAGCCTGGCGGCGGCGCGTGCGGCGGCATCGATCGGGACGATCTGATCGTCATCCCCGTGAATGATGAGGGTCGGAACGTCGAACTTCCGGAGATCGTCGGTGAAGTCGGTCTCGGAAAACGCCTTGATGCACTCGAACGCATTGCGATGTCCCGACTGCATTCCCTGGAGCCAGAAGGACTCGATCATCCCCTGCGAGACCTTGGAGCCGGCGCGGTTGGCACCGAAGAATGGCCCGCTGGCGAGGTCTCGATAGAACTGCGACCGATCGGCAACGGAGTGCGCGCGGATCTCGTCGAACTTCGCGATTGGCAGCCCGCCGGGGTTGGCGTCGGTCTGGAGCATCAGCGGCGGCACCGCGGCAATCAAGGCGGCCTTCGCGACGCGGCCGGTGCCGTGACGGCCAATGTAACGAGCCACTTCGCCGCCACCGGCCGAGAAGCCGACCAGCGTGGCGTCGTGGAGGTCGAGGGTCTCGATCAGCGTCGCAAGATCCTCGGCATAAGTGTTCATCTCGTTGCCGTTCCAGCTCTGGGTCGATCGTCCGTGCCCGCGGCGGTCGTGCGCGATGCAGCGGAAGCCCGCGTCGGCGAGGAAGAGCATCTGCGCCTCCCAGCTGTCGGAGCAGAGCGGCCAGCCGTGGCTGAACACGACCGGCGGGCCGCTTCCCCAATCCTTGTAGTAGATCTCAGTGCCATCGGCGGTGGTGATGGTCGAGGCGTGGTGTCCGGCAACGTGTGTCATGATGGAACTCCAGCGAGGGAAAGAGCGTCGCTGGGAAAGGTCGGTCGGTGTCGGGAGATTGGGTATCGACCGGAGGAGCGAGACGGGAGACTGCTCAGGATGACAGGCTAATTCCCCAGTATCCTCGCCGCCAGCCTTGCCAGTTCACTCCCCTTGCGGCGCACTCCCTTCTGCACCGCTTCCTCGATGGCACTGCGGAATTCACCGGCGGAGCCATAGCGCTCGTTGACATCGTTGCGCAGGGCGCGGCCGAGCACGGCACTGAGTGCTTCGTTGATATCGGGACGTTCGAGCGCGAGATCGGGCACGACGTCGGTGGTCTGCTTGGCGAGCACCTGTTCGACCGATCCACCGGGGAAGGGGGCGCGTCCGATCAGGGCGTAGACTGCGACGGCGGCGAGCGAGTACAGATCGGTCCGCTGGTCGACGCGTTCGCCGAGGAGCTGCTCGGGCGATGCGAACTGGGGTGTCCCGCTCTGCGAGGTGGCACCGCCGAATCGTCCCTGACCACGGAGTGCGAGCGCCAGTCCGAAGTCGGTGATCCGGATGGATCCACCCTTCTCGATCAGGATGTTTTCCGGCTTGATGTCGCGGTGCACCAGTCCGAGGGCGTGGGCGTGGCCCAGGGCCGAAAGGGCCTCACGGAGGAGGCGGAGCACCTTCTCCATCGACATCCGCCCTTCGGCGTGTACCAGCTGTGCCAGGTTGGGGCCATCGACAATTTCCATCGTATACCACAGCAGGCCCGAGCGGCCGGCGATATCGTAAATGTTCACGATGTTGGTGTGGTTCAACCGGGCGGCGAGCTGGGCCTCGCGCCGGAAGCGCTCGACGGTGGCTGCATCCTGCGTCAGGTGCGGATGCAAGATTTTGAGGGCCACTTCGCGCTCGAGATGCAGGTCGCGGACGCGATAGACGCGGCCGAATCCTCCCTGCCCGAGGGTCGCGAGCAGTTCGTAATCGTCCCCGAGCGCGCGCCGGAGGCGGGCCTCCCAGTGGGGGCCGTCGGAGAGGTCGGTCGGCATCGTCGGCAGGGAGACGGTGTCGTCGCCAAACGCGCCGGCGTCGCTGGCGAAATCTTCCAGCATTTCGGCCGCCGTGAGGTAGCGCTCGTCGGGGTCGGGATCGAGCGCCCGCAGGATCACCCGCTCAAGTGCCGCGGGGATCACCGCCCGAATGTCGCGAGGGCGGATCAGCTGCCCGGGATCGAGCGGTGGCGTGGTCGCCGTGATGGCGTAGTAGAGAATTGCGCCCGCGGTATAGACGTCGCTGGTCGGATCGCCGACGCGTCCGTCCCGGATTTCAGGGGCGAGGAACGGCATTCCGGTCGGCTGCTCGCTCGCCGGAATCTCCGGGAGTGTGAGCGAGCAGAAACGGAGGTCGGTCACCGTCCCGCGTTGCGTGTTGGTCAGCAGGAGCGAGGGCGGCACAATCCGGCGGACGATGATTCCGTAGGCGTGGGCGTGTTCCAGTGCGCCGAGCAGATCGCGCGCGAGGCCGTGCACGGTGGGTACCGGGCGCGGGCCGCGCTGGATGGCCTCGGCGAGACTCTCCCCTTCGACCCAGTTGCCCACGCGGTAGGCGAAGTCGCCGATGACGCCCGACTCGTAGACGTGCCGGATCGCCGGATGATCAAGTCGTGCCAGCGCCTCTGCCTCCTTCAGGAACCAGCGGCGGAGGGCGTCTGAGGTATCGACGTTGACGCGGAGCGAGACGCTACGGCGCAGGAAGCGGTCCCAGGCGCGGAAGAGCAATCGTTCCGGCGACACCGCGACCGCGTGGTCGAGGCGGAAGCGGGTGCCGAGGGCGGCTTCGATGCGCTCCAGGACGGGTTCGGGGACCGAGAAGGTCATCCTGAAAGATACTTGAGTGGGGAGCTCAGGAATCGTCGCGCAGCGCGGCCATCAGCCGGGCCCGGAGTGCGGCCATTTCGTGGCGCATCGCACGAGCGGGCCAGTCGGTGCGGCGGTCGAGTGCATCGAGCAGGTCGCCATACCAGCCGAGCGCCTGGGGTGCTGGGGGGAGGCCGTGGACGGCGAGATACTCGCTGCCGAGGCGCTCGACCAGGGCGATGGCGGTGCCGCAATCGTGGATCTCATCCGCGCAGCAGATATCGAGCGAGCGCGGTTCCATGATCAGCAGGTGATTGAGGAGGACGCGCTTGCGGTGGGTCCAGCCGATTGGCTCGCCGCGATCGTCGACGTGGTGTTCCGCGGCATCGGTCGCGACGGCGAGCACGACTGGACCAAATTTCTCGGCGATCTTGTGCGACACATCGGGGCGTTCGGAACCGGGCGTCGCTTCGAGGACGTGGTGGAGGATGCCGGCAACGATGGTCAGTTCATCGGCGCCGTGGCGCGCCAGGATCACGGCCACGTTCGCGGGGTGTGCCACGAAGGTCATCGCCCCCTCACTCGGCGCGCGTGGGGCGTGATACTTGGCTGCGAAGGCGAAGGCGTGGTTGATCCGGTCGCTGTAGCCGTGCATTGCGCCGCTCACGGGAGGCCGAGGAACTTGTGGGTCTGGAGCGAGAGGCCCCAGCGCGGATGGGCGAGGCAGTAGGCCACGGCGGCGCGGGTATTGGCTTGAGCGTCGGGGCCATCCATCGGCTGCAGCAGTTTGTGCTCGAAGTCGAGGTCGGCGAAGCGTTCGGGCATCGCGGTGGGTTGCGGATACACCAGCTTCAGCTCGTCGCCGGAAGTCTGCACCAGGGGGGCGTCGGACTTGGGGGAAACGCAAATCCAGTCGATTCCGCCGGGCACGGGGCGAGTGCCATTGGTCTCGATGGCGATCTCGAAGCCACGTGCGTGGAGCGCGTCGATCAGTTCTGCATCCATCTGGAGCGTTGGTTCACCGCCGGTGCAGACCACGTAGTAGTGGCCTTCGCTCTCGGCGTCGTCGGGCCAGGTCTCAAGGATTTTGTCGGCGAGCTCATCGGCGGTGGCGTACTTGCCGCCACCAGGGCCGTCGGTGCCGACGAAATCGGTGTCGCAGAACGTACAGACTGCCGTGGCACGATCTGCTTCGCGGCCGGTCCAGAGGTTACAACCGGCGAAGCGGCAGAACACTGCGGGACGCCCGGCCTGACGACCTTCGCCTTGCAGGGTGAAGAAGATCTCCTTCACGGCGTAGTTCACTGGACACCGGCCACGTAGGGGGCGGGGTCGGCGAGACCGAGGAGGGCGAAGCCACGGAGCCGGAGGAGACAGGCATCGCAGTGGCCGCAGGAGGTGCCATCGGGGGTGGGATCGTAGCAGGTGCGGGTGATGGAGTAATCGACACCGAGGGAGTTGCCCTTGGCGATGATCTCGGATTTGGAGTAGCGGACGAGTGGTGCGCGGACGGTGAGGTCGGTGAGTCGGGTACCGAGGCGGGCGGTCGCCTGGTAGGCGGCGATGAATTCGGGACGGCAGTCGGGGTAGCCGGAGTAGTCGAGGGCGTTGACGCCGATATAAATGTCGCGGGCCTCGAGCACTTCGGCCCAGGCGAGGGCATAGGAGAGGAAAATGGTATTCCGGGCCGGGACGTAGGTGATGGGGATCTCGGCGGCCATCTGGGCGGTATCGCGGTCCTTGGGGACGGCGAGGTCGGAGGTCAGGGCGGAGCCGCCGAAGCTCCGCAGGTCGATGGCAACAATTCGGTGCTCCACGACCCCCTGGGCGGCGGCCACCCGGGCTGCCGCGTCGAGTTCACTGGCGTGGCGCTGACCGTAGCGGAAGGAGAGGGCGTAGCAGCTAAAGCCCTGAGCCCGGGCGATGGCGAGGCAGGTGGCGGAGTCCATCCCTCCGGAGAGGAGGACGACGGCTTTGGGGGATCCGGAAGTCATCGGGGAAAAGGTAGCAGCCGAGAAGCGAGAAGGGAGAAGCGGGAGTGCCTGGAGATGGTGGTGAGGCGGGCGTCGTGGCGCGTTTCCGGGGCGATGGACGCGATTTCGGGATGAGCCGTGGGGGGGCCGTGGGGTGATTAGTTCCTGCACACCTGGTATGAGGCGAAGCTTGCCGTCTAATTCGAAACTACTGCATCGAGTGCGCTCCAATCTGCGTCTTCGTCAGTACTCCTCGCGCACTGAGGAGGCGTATGTCGGTTGGGTGCGCCGATTTGTCCATTACCACGACCTCCGGCATCCCGACGCGATGGGTGAGTCCGAGGTTCGCGCGTTTCTGGAGCACCTGACCGAAGCGCGGCAGCTGGGGTCGAGTAGTGTGAACCAGGCGTTGGCGGCGTTGCTCTTCCTATATGCCGAGGTGTTGTGCCGGCCGCTCGGTGGGCTGGGGTCGCTGCCGCGTCCGAAGCAGCCAACTCGCATTCCGGTCGTGCTCACGATGGATGAAGTTGGCCGTGTCCTGCGAGAGCTGGAGGGATTGCCGAGGCTGATCGGGACGGTGTTGTACGGGAGTGGAATGCGATTGCTCGAGTGCCTCACGTTGCGGGTGAAGGATGTCGACCTCGCGCGGGGCGAGGTGCGAATCAGGCGGGGAAAAGGGGCGAAGGATCGGATCACGGTGCTGCCGCGGCTGGTGCAGGGGGGTCTGGCTCGTCAGCTTGAGCGCGTTGCGGCACAGCATCGAGAGGATTGCCAGGCGGGGGTCGGGAGTGGGTGGGTGGAGTTACCTGGAGCGTTGGGGCGGAAATACCCAGCCGCCGGGCGAAGCCTGCCGTGGCAGTGGCTGTTTCCGGCGACGCGACGGTATCTGGATGTCCCTACTGGGCAGCAACGGCGGCATCACTTGCACGAGTCGGCGATGCAGCGGGCGATGACTCGGGCGGTGCGGCGGAGCGGGCTGACGAAGCGGGCGAGTTGTCACGCGTTGCGGCACTCCTTTGCGACGCATCTCCTGGAGGGAGGTGCCGACATCCGAACGGTGCAGGAGCTGCTCGGGCATCGCGACGTCACCACGACGATGATCTACACTCACGTGCTGAACAAGGGCGGGTTGGGGGTGGTGAGTCCGGCGGATCGTGGCGGGTTTGCCGATCTGCTTGCCGGGTTGGCGGATTAGGCCGCGAAGCGGTAGTCTCAGTGCGATTGGGCCGGGAGGGAAGGAGGTCCAATACTAGTTAG
>JANLPG010000127.1:0-6053 GCA_031367105.1 Gemmatimonadota bacterium
CGGGAGCGGTGTCTTGCAGCTCGTGCAGGAGTTCGCCGGAGCGGTCATTCAGGTGTCCTTGGGACGGCTGGTGCAATTTCAGTTGGGATGTCAGACAAAATGGGCCTCCGCGGAGGAGGGCACAAGGCAAACGCCCTTTCGATCGCGAGTCAGTGCTCCTCTTCGTGGTTGAGGTGGCACTCTTGACCCAAGCGCCGTGGCCGAGGGTGGAGCCTCCTTTGGATGGAGCCGCCGCTACCACCCTCGGGTACCCACTCTGTGCACTCCGGGACCCCAGTGCTCGTCCCTGAAAATGCGAGCGTTTTGGGCAACGCGGCTTGCCGCGTTGCAACGCCACGCACCACTCTTCCGGAGGGACAAAATGCGCGTTATCAAGGCAATGTTGACCTCGATCGGCCTCACGCTCGCCGTGACTGCTACGGCGGTGGCGGCGCCACTTGCGATGCTGCAGGATGCCCAGGCACCCGTCAAGGTCGACGTTCGTACCAGCGCCACGCACACCGTCTGGTATGCCGATCCGGTGTGGATCGCCGTCGGCATCGGGGCCGTGCTGCTGATCATTGTACTCGCTGTCCTCGCCTCGCGCGGCCGCGATAGCGGAAGTAACACCACCGTCATTCGCTAGTCGAGCCACGGAAGCCCAAACGGGGCCCGGCGACCGATTCCCGGGTGGCGCTCTGCACTCGGGACGGTGCAGCCGGCGCGTCGGGAGCGGTTGGGCGGCCATCGTCAGCGCATTCGCTGTAGCGCCTTCTCGATGTACGGTGCTGCGTCGGGCGTCTTGCAGCTCGTCTCGCCGTGGTCGACCTCGATCTTTCCGATGCGCTTGGCCGCCTCGATCGCCTGCGTGCGCAATGCCGGCTTGTAGATGCCGATCGAGATCAACGCGCCATTCATCGCCCGCCGCGCCCAGTTGGGAGAGCGGTGGATCTCCTGCTCGATAGTCGCGAGCACTTTTCTGGTGTCGCCGTCGCTGACGGCCTCGGGATCCGCTCGCAAGCGGGCGCTGAAAATCCCGTACCCCGTCTCGCGCGCTGCTTCCTCCTTCGATTTCATCCAGGCGCGCATCGTCTCGTCCGCGAGCGGACTGCGGGAGAGGAGCCCGGCCAGGTAACTGCCGACGAAACGGGCCGGCCCCTCCTGCACCAGGCGATCCGCGTCGGCTCGTGTCAACTGCTCCGGATCGGCGATCTGGAGCGCCAGAATGCGCGCCTCAGCGTTCCCCGATCTCCAGAGTTCCATCGCAAGAACGTGGTCGACTTTGATCTTCTTCTGAAGCTTGGCGATCTCCGAGGTCAGCACTCCAAAGACGTTCTTCCCCGAACCGTGGCGCTGGTAGATCGCGGCGGTCTGTGCCTTCCCGAGCTGCTTGAGTGTCGCCAGAATTTCTTTCGCAGTCATCGCGGCTTCTCCAGTTGGCTAGTCCCCAGGGCGTGATCCCGGCAACGCCCGCAGCGACCCCGGTGAAACGCGCGCCTCCGCCTTCAGGCGTGCGAAGCCGGGGCCCGATAGTCCCTTGATGGTACGTGTCGGTAAGTAAGGCTCCACGATGGTATCGCAGGGAACTTGCGCGGATTCCGCCAAGGACTCGCCGGTCCCTGTGAGTCCTTCTCAGCGGAACCAGCCGAAGCGCTTCTGGAATTGCATCGGATTCCCTACGCGTTGAATCCAGCGGGGAGCGACGGGCGTGGCTAGCATCCGTCGGAGCAGGCCGACCTGCCGCGTAGCCCCTCCACACCCTCCCAGGCGATGAAGGGGATCATTGCGATCGCTGCGACGGGATCTGCCCACCACCACCCGAAGAGGACATTCAGCACCAGTCCACCCAAAAGGATCGCTGACAAGTAGGTGCAGATCATGGTCTGCCTTGCCTCAGCGGCAAGGGCTCCGCTGCGCAGCTGCATCGCGATTGACCGCTTGGCCCTCGCGAGAAGCGGCATAACGACGAGGGAAGCACCCGCAAGGATGATCCCGACTCCGCTCCGCCTCGGGGCCGTCCGCGCGAGGAGGGCCTGCCCAGCGTCGGCACCGATGTAAATGGCCAATGCCAGAAAGCAAAGGCCAATCACGCGGAGGGTCAGATACTCAGTTCGCTCGCGCTGGATGGGGTTCACGTCCGCACGAAGGCGCCACAATGCTACCGCGCTCGCTGTCATTTCGATGAAGCTATCGACCCCAAATCCGACAAGCGCAACGCTGCCAGCCAGCAGGCCGAACGTGACGGCGAGGAATCCCTCCAGGCTGTTGTACACCAGGGTGGCATAGTTGAGGCGCTTGCTCCGCTCCACGAGCGCGGCACGATCCAGCGCAACAGGAATGGTCATACGAGAAATCTATCCCGTCGGGTGGGAGTGCAGAACCTCTTGCGCTTCCGCTGCGGGACCGGCGGTGGCAGCCGCGCCTGATCGGTTCGAGCAGCGCGCGTCCAACGCACGAGATGGCTGAAGGCACGATCCCCGAGACTCGCTGCTACCGCTCCAACATTCCGATTCCCAACGCGACATACCAGTGACCGCTCGTCCGCCTCCCCAGCCCTGCCCCCCCCCCACCATCCAGCATCCATCATCCACCATCCATCATCCACCCTCCACGATCCATCATTCATCATCCATCATCCATCACGCCCCCGCATACACATACGCCGCCCCATTCGCCTGCGCCATCGCCATTGCGGCCACCATCGCCGGCACCAGTGTGACTCCGGGGAGCAGCCCTGCCTTCAATTCGGAACGCACCTCGTCGTAGGGCCGGCCCGAGCTCGCCATCACCCGCCGGATCACGCCCCGGAAGACGTTGTTGCAGAGGAATAGCTGGGCGCCGCGGCGCTGCAGGACATCGACTCCGAATTCCACCATCGACTCCCCCGCCTTCGGCTCCCACCAGACGTTCCGAACTGCCGGCAAGCCGGTTCGAGAATCCGTGGTCTTGCTCGTTTCGCCGTATTTGTATTTGGCCCAGATCGCATCGGTGAAGTGACCTTCCCCCCGAAAAGTACGGCAAGTGGAAACTGGAGTTAAGCTCAGCTTCGGCGGTCCCAGCCATAAGGAGGGGTCGGTGAAGCGGTCGAAGTTTTCCGAGGAGCAGATTGCCTACACGCTGCGCCAGGCGGAGGGCGGGACGGCGGTGGCCGACGTCTGTCGGCAGACCGGGATCAGCGAGGCGACGTTCTTCAACTGGAAGAAGAAATACGCCCATCTGGGCGTCAGTGAGCTGCGCCGGCTCCGGCAGGTCGAGGACGAGAATCGGCGATTGAAGCAGCTCGTGGCCGACCTGACCCTCGACAAGCACATGCTGAGCGAGGCGCTCCGAAAAAAAGTCTGAGGCCGACGCAGCGACGCGCGCTTGCCGAGTGGTTTCCCACCGTGTTTCAGGCGAGCGTGGTCCGGGCGTGTGCGTTGGCCGACTTCAGCCGGGCGGGCTGGTACAAGCGGAGCACCGCGCGGGACCAGACGCCGCTGCGCACGCGCATCCGGGAGCTGGCGCACGCGCGGCCGCGCTACGGCTACCTGCGGATTCACGTGCTGCTCCGCCGCGAGGGGTGGCGGGTCAATACCAAGCGGGTGCGTCGCCTCTACCGCCTGGAAGGGCTCCAGGTGCGGCTGCGGGTGCGCCGGCGGAAGCATCGGGCGTTGCATCGCGGGCCCGCGCCGCTCGCGCAGGGGCCCCGTGAGCGCTGGAGCATGGACTTCGTGCATGATCAGTTGACGGACGGTCGGGCGTTTCGGGTGCTCACGGTGGTGGGTCAGTGGAGTCGCTCCAGCCCGATCTTGAGGTGTGGTCTCAGTTTGCGCGGCAGCGACGTCGCGGAGGCCCTGGATCGGGCCATTGGCAGTGAGACGCCGCCGCGCTCGATCACCGTCGATCACGGCACCGAGTTCCTGTCGCGGGCGCTGGAAGACTGGGCGTGGCGGCGCGGGGTGCAGCTCGATTTCACGCGACCCGGCAAACCCACGGATAACGGCTACATTGAAAGCTTCAACGGCAAGTTGCGCGACGAATGCCTGAACGTGAATCAGTTCGTGTCACTGGCCGATGCACAGCAGCACATCGAGGCGTGGCGGGAGGAGTACAACACCGTCCGCCCGCACAGCTCTCTCGGGCACCTGACCCCGTCAGAGTATCAGGAAATCGGTCAGGGAAAAGCGATTGCCGAAGCCGCTTAACTCGACCACCGACTGTCTACTAACGGGACCTAGGTCAGAGGGGGACCAGTGGTAGGCCCACGGGATGCATTGGCGAGAATCGAGTCACGTCTGGAGGAGGTTGACTCAAACGTCCCCAACCCGCTGGCCGATCGAATCAAGGCAGGAACGGCGGTTCGCACTCCGATCAAGCGTTGGGGCAAATGAGTAGCGCGAACAGCCCAGGCTGATGAAATGGACTTCGCGACCTAACGTCTGCGCATAAGCTGGGAAGCGCGGCCACGCCGCGCCAGTCCTGACACTGTTCGTGGGCCGCGCTTCGGCAGCTTCATGCGGTGGTTAGGCTGACTCAGGGCCAGTAGGTGATGAGGGTACTCGGGGCCATGTCGAAGCGTAGGGGGGCCGTTGTACACCCTTGCGGAGTGGTGGGCAGGAGCGGGCCCCACGTCCCGTTCGGGCCCAGCGAGGCCGCCATGGTGAATCCGGTGCACGCGCCCCATGGGGCGGCGTGGGTGAGCACGAGAGCGAGTGTGCCCGCAGTCTGGACCCCAGTGAAACTCCCGTACTCCGTGGCCGAGGTCCAGTTGTAGTCGACTCGCCACCGGCCAGCGAGCGTCCCCCCGGCGATGGAGTCGACCCGGAGGCCGAGAGTGACGTCGGGGTACCGAGGGGTCACGGACGTGCTCACCGCGAAGCCGCAATACTGGCCGGGAACGGACTGGACCGAGAGGGCCCGGGTGGCGGTGACGACGGTCAGCGGGATCGTATCATACGGAGGATTGGGAAGATTTATCCGTCGGAGTACGGTTGTGATAGCGGGGATAGCGCAGCCCCGAGGGTAGACGTGGACAGCGAGGCTGTCCCAGCGCGCATCGGGGAAGGCGCCCAGGGGGAGGATCCACCGCCCAGTCGTGTCCGTCCGGGCCAAGGGATCCGGGCTGACGGCTGGGACGGACGGAGTCGGCCAGGATTGCCAGGTGGCAAAGCTGCCGCGGAGGGGAGTGCCAAGCGAGTCGAGGACTTGGAGGTCCAGAACGACTGGCGTCAGCACCGGTGGTTCATCGGCCGAGCTACACGCGAGAGTAGCAGCGACCAAGGGCGGAAGGAGGCGAAGGAACGTGGGACGCACAGGGACCTCCAGCAGGGACCACTGGTGTGGCGATGAACAGGCAGCCTAACGACTCTGCACTTCTGCCGCGGCGCGCTTGCCGCGAAAACGGCATCATGCGCGCGCCGTCGGCAGCAAGTGCTGGTTAGCTGGCGGCTACGCGTCCAGAAACTCAGCGATGGTCAATCCGATGTCGCGAGCGATTTGTCGACAGAGTATCGGAGAAATGTCACGGCCCGAGTGGAACGGGACCGTGGTCGACCGTCCATCTGCGTGTCGGAATTGTTTGTGGGAGCCACGCTGGCGCACTTCGACGAATCCGAGCCGCTCCAACCGGGCTACCACTTCCCTGGGCTTGAGGATCGGACCGCCGCCCATTGCTAGGCGATCTGGACGGTTTGAATTCCGACAAACTCCGAAGTCAGCGCCGGTGGGCCGTCTTCGAGAAGCATTCCAAGCACCTCTTCCAGGTTGCGTTGGAGTTCGTCAAGCGTCTCGCCTTGGGAGTGGGCGCCAGGCCAGCCCGCAACATAGCCAACATACAACCGGGTTTCGGGATCGCGCTCGACGACGGCAGTATACGACGTCATTTCCAACTCCTTGCACAGGGTCTCGTCCTAAATCTAGCCTGCCCCCAGAAGCCCAAGCAGTCCAGCTAACGACCTGCATTTCTGCTGCGGCCGCGCTCCGCACCAGAGGTGCTCGGGTACAGCGCGGCCGTTGGCAGCAAATGCCTGTTAGGCAGCACCCCGCAAACTCGACTCTCAGGACGCTGGAAGTGGCCTTAGATCAAGTTTCTTCCG
>JANLPG010000136.1:0-36470 GCA_031367105.1 Gemmatimonadota bacterium
ACGGACGGTCACGTGATTCCCTCCGGTACCGGGGCCGGCTGATCCGCGGGGAGTGGCAAGGCGAAGACGACCCGGAGTCCGCCACCGTCGCGACGCTCGGCACCAATCGTCCCGCCGTGCGCAGCCACGATGGCGCGGCAAATCGCGAGGCCGAGCCCGATGCCACCCGCCGGGGCGCCGTCGCCACGCTGGAACTTCTCGAAGATCCGCTCGACATCCGACTCCGTGACCCCGGGTCCGCGGTCGGCCACCGCAACGAGGATCTGCTCCCCCTGACGTGAGGCCGTGACCGTGATCTCGCCGCCGCTGTTGCCATAGCGCACGGCGTTCTCGAGCAGGTTCACGAGCACCTGCTCGATCAGCAGTCCGTCCACGCGCAGCAGGGGGAGGTCGGGAGGCACCTCGACCCGCACCCGGAGCGGGGCCAGGAGTGCGTCGAGGCGGAGCAGTGCGACGCCCACGATCTCCTCAAGCGACTGCCACTCTCGCTGCACCTGGAGCGAGCCGGACTCCACGCGGACCATATCGAGGAGGTTGCCAATCAGTCGGCCCATCCGGTGGGCCTCATCGAGGATGGTCGCCAGCAGCTCTTCCCGCACCGTCGGATCGAGCCGACCAAGGTCGCGGCGCAGCGTGGTGGCGGCACCTTCGACCGCAGCCAGCGGGGTACGCAAGTCGTGCGACAGCGACGAGAGCAAGGCGGTACGAAGTCGCTCTCCTTCGATTTCGATCTGGTCGTGCTGGGCTCGCTCGGCAAGTCGTAACCGCTCGAGCGCGACGGCGGCCTGGCCAGCGACCGCGTCCAGAAACTGCCGGCGCTCCGGCTCCCGCAGCAGATCGCCGCCCTGAGGGCGCACACCCAGCGCGCCGACGGCGCCTCCTGCCACGATCAACGGAGCCCAGAAGGCGGTCGCGGTGGGCAGCGTTGCGGTGCCGAAGCCGGCACTCTCGCGCCGATCCCGTGCCCAGCGCGCGACGGTGAGCTCCTTTTCGTCGAGGACAATCGGGGATGGCGACGCCAGCGCGAGGGTGTCGCCGACTGCGGTGAGCAGTACCGCGACATCGGCGCCAATCGAGTCGTGTATCCGCCGCGCCACGGCCTGGGCCACCCGCCCCGGTTCCGATGCCACGGCAAGCTCTTGCGCCAGTTCGAGCAGCGCACCGGTCTGGCGTTCGCGGGCCCGCGCCGCAACCGCTTGCTCCCTGGTGCGCGACGTGAGTCGTGATACCGCGATCGCCACGACCAGCATCACCACGAAGGTGATGAGATATCGTCCGTCGGTGACGGCGAAGGTGTAATACGGCGGAACGAACGCAAAGTCGAATACCGCGATCGAGCCCACGGCCGCGGCCACGCCGGGTCCCGGGCGCGATCGCGCCCCGGCGAAGGCCACCGCGAGCAGAAAAATCATCGCGATGTCGGTGGTCGAGAGGATGTCGCGCACCAGGAAACCGACCACTGCCGCGATGCCGACCCAGAGCAGGGCGACGGCGTAGTCTCGCCAGGTACCGCGCCAGGGTGAGAGGGGCGGTCGCTGGCGCGGCTCGGTCTGGCGCTCGCGAGGCGCCAGCACGTGGACATCGAGTCCGTCCTGCGACGCGAGCAGGCGATCGACCGGCGAAGCCCGGAGGCGCCGCCACCAGCCGGCGCGCTGCGACCGCCCGAGCACGACGCGAGTGACGTTTTCGTCCCGCGCCCACGCGAGGAGTTCATCGCCGGCATCGGTACCGGTCACGGTCTGGGCCCGCGCCCCGAGTTCCTCCGCCAGCCGCAACGCATCGACGACGGCACGTCGATCCGACTCGGAACGCGCGCGGACCTCCGCCGTCTCGACGTGGAGTACCAGGCAGTCGGCCCGGAGCGCCGTCGCCAGCCGCCAGCCGGCACGCACCAGCCGGGTCGCCTCGGGCCCCGCAGGGAGCGCAACCAGCACCCGCTCGGAGGCCGGCAGCGCGCGCTGGATGCCGGCCTCTTCGCGCCAGTCGAGCATTTCGGCGTCGACCTGCTGCGCGGTGCGACGCAGTGCCAGCTCGCGGAGCGCCATCAGGTTGCCGCGCGTGAAAAAATGTTCCAGCGCGCGCTCTGCCTGGGCGGGCAGATACACTTTCCCTTCACGCAACCGCTGGATCAGGACTTCCGGTGAGACATCGACGAGCTCGAGCTCGGCCGCTCCATCCAGGACCGCATCCGGGATCGTCTCGCGCACGGTGACGCCGGTGATCTGCGCCACGACATCATTCAGCGATTCGATATGCTGGATGTTGACGGTCGAGTAGACGTCGATTCCCGCGGCGAGTAGCTCGTGGACATCCTGCCAACGCTTGGCGTGTCGCGACCCCGGCGCATTGGTATGCGCGAGCTCGTCCATCAGGATGAGTGCCGGCCGACGCGTCAGCGCCCCATCGAGATCAAATTCCTCGAGCACCTTGCCGCGGTAGGCGAGTTGCGCCATCGGCAGCCGTTCGATGCCATCGAGGAGGCGTGCCGTCTCGGCCCGCCCGTGCGTCTCGACGACCCCTGCCACGACAGCGCGCCCTGCGACCACTGCCGCGCGGGCGGCCTCGAGCATCGCAAACGTCTTCCCGACCCCCGGGGACGCCCCGAGAAAGATCTTCAACCGACCCCGCGACTCGTGCCCGGCGGGCTCGCGCATCCGCGCGAGCAGCCTATCGGGGTCCGGACGTGCGCTGTCGGTCATAGGCGGAAGGTTACTCCCGTGGCGGTCGGTCGTGCAGGGAGAGCGAGAGGGAAGTCACCACTGCGGCCACCCTGCGGGTCGCTCCGGCGCCAGCGGAGCCACCACCAGGCTGAACAGGAGTGCGCATCGCGTCATTGATTCGCGCCACCACTGAGCCGGTCGAGTGCAAGATTCAACTGCAGGACGTTGACCCGGGGCTCACCGAGGACACCCAGCTGACGCCCCTCGGTAAACTGCCCGACGAGCGCGCGGACCTGCTGCTCCGGGAGTGTGCGCGCGCGCGCGACCCGGGCGGCTTGCAGCTCTGCCGCCGCCGGGGTGATGTGAGGATCGAGCCCGCTTGCGGAGGTGGTCAACAGGTCGACCGGCAGCGTCGGCGGTGCCCCGGGATTGTCCGTGCGCAGGGCAGCGGCCCGAGCGCGGAAGGAATCGGCCAGCGTCGGACTCAGCGGACCCAGGTTAGACCCCGACGATGCCGCGGCGTCGTAGGGCATCGCCGAGGTCGCCGAGGGACGGCTGTGGAACCACGCCGGGCCGGAAAACGTCTGCCCGATCAAGCTGGAACCGACCACCACACCGTGGCGCTCCAGGAGCGATCCGGCAACCTGCACGGGGAACGCCAGGCGGGTGACGCCAGTCACCAGCAGCGGATATACCACGCCTGTCAGCAGGGTGAGCAGCGCCAGAAGCACCAGCGCGGGACGAAGTTCGTTGCGCATCTCGAGATCCTCAGCTCAGGTGGAGCGCGACCAGCGCCAGGTCGATCAGTTTGATCCCTGCAAACGGCGCCACAAGCCCGCCGAGTCCGTAGACCAGGAGGTTTCGGCGCAACAGTGCCGCGGCGCTGGCCGGCCGCCACGCAACGCCTCGCAGCGCCAGCGGGATGAGGACCACGATGATGAGCGCGTTGAAGATCACCGCCGAGAGCACCGCACTGGTCGGGGAGGCGAGGTGCATCACGTCGAGGCGATCGAGCGCAGGGTACGTGGCGGCGAACGCCGCGGGGATGATGGCGAAGTACTTGGCGACATCGTTGGCGAGCGAGAAGGTGGTCAGCGCCCCTCGCGTGATCAGCATCTGCTTCCCGGTCTCGACAATCTCGATCAGCTTGGTAGGGTCGGAGTCGAGGTCGATCAGGTTGCCCGCTTCGCGCGCGGCCTGCGTCCCCGATTGCATCGCTACCGCCACATCGGCCTGAGCCAGGGCGGGGGCGTCATTGGTGCCGTCACCGGTCATCGCCACAAGGCGCCCACCCGCCTGATACTCGCGAATCAGCGCAAGCTTCCGTTCCGGGGTCGCCTCTGCGAGGTAATCATCGACCCCTGCCTCGGCCGCAATCGCGGCGGCGGTCAGCGGGTTGTCGCCGGTGATCATCACCGTCTTGATCCCCATCCGGCGCAGCTCGTCGAATCGCTCCCGGATACCTCCCTTCACGATATCCTTGAGCCGGACGACTCCAAGTACCCGGGCCCCCTCGGCCACGACCAGTGGTGTCCCACCGCTGCGCGCGATCTCTGCCACTGCCGCGTGCACCGCGTCGCTCAGCTGCCCACCCAGCGATATCACGAAGCGCTCGACCGAGTCCGCAGCGCCCTTCCGGATGGTCCGCGTACCGATGTCGACGCCGCTCATCCGGGTTGTGGCGCTGAACGGGATGGCCGTCACGCCGTCGAGGGAAGGGGCTGCCGTGCCGAGCCGTTCGTGCGCCAGCGTCACGATGCTGCGTCCCTCCGGAGTCTCGTCGGCGAGCGAGGCGAGTCGCGCCGATTCGGCGAGTTCGGATTCGGCCACGCCCGGCGCCGGAATGAACGCCGTTGCCTGGCGGTTCCCGATGGTGATGGTGCCGGTCTTGTCGAGCAGCAGCACGTCGACATCCCCGGCTGCCTCGACGGCGCGACCGGATCGCGCGACCACATTCTTGCGGAGCATCCGGTCCATTCCGGCGATGCCGATCGCCGACAGCAACGCGCCGATGGTGGTCGGGATCAGGCAGACCAGGAGTGCCACAAGCACGGTCAGGGAGACCGGCTTCCCTTGTCCGGACACGTGCACCGCGAACTCGGAAAACGGCCGCAGCGTGACCACCACCATCAGGAAGACAATGGTCAGGGCAGCCAGCAGGATGCCGAGTGCGATCTCGTTGGGCGTTTTCTGTCGCTTCGCCGCTTCGATCAATCCGATCATCCGATCGAGAAACGATTCACCCGGATCGACGGTGATCCGTACAATCAGCCAATCCGAGAGCACTCGCGTGCCACCGGTCACGGCGCTCCGGTCGCCACCGGATTCGCGGATGACGGGCGCGCTCTCCCCCGTCACGGCGCTTTCGTCGACCGAGGCGACGCCCTCGATCACTTCCCCATCGCCGGGAACCAGTTCATCGGCCGCGATCACGACCACGTCCCCTTTGCGGAGCGCGCTGGCCGGGATGGCGCGCACCGTAAGCCGGTCGGCCGGATTCGGGAGATGCCGTGCCATTGCCTCGGAGCGGGTCCGCCGGAGCGCCGCCGCCTGCGCACGGCCCCGCCCCTCCGCCATTGCCTCGGCGAAGTTCGCGAACAACAACGTGAACCAGAGCCAGATCGCGATGGCCACGGTGAACCCGGTCGGTGCGTCACTGTGGCCAGCCAGCGCGGCGATCGCCAGAATCGTCACGAAGACGCTACCGACCCAGACGGTAAACATCACCGGATTCCGGAGCTGGGTCCGGGGGTGAAGCTTCTTGAACGCTTCGAGGACCGCCGTCCCCATCAGTGCCGGATCGAACAGCTTCGCGGGTGCGCGGTGCGTGTTCACCGGATCACCCCCTGACCAACGAGTTGGATCTGCTCGACGATCGGGCCCAGGGCGAGTGCCGGAACAAACGTCAACGCGCCGACGAGCACGATGGTGGCAAGCAACATCGCGACGAACAGCGGCCCGTGGGTCGGCAGTGTCCCGGCGGAGGCGGGTACCAGCGTCTTGCCAGCGAGCGACCCCGCGATCGCCAGGACCGGAATGGCCACCAGGAATCGCCCAGCGAACATCGCGAGCCCGAGCAGGAGGTTATAGAAGGTGGTGTTGACACTCAGCCCTGCGAACGCCGACCCATTGTTGTTGCTGGCCGACGAGAAGGCGTAGAGCACCTCGCTGAAGCCGTGGGCCCCGCCATTGAAAATGCCGGCACGACCAGCGGAAAGCGCCGCGCCAAGTGCCGTCCCTGCAAGCACGGCGAGTGCGGGCGCGAGAATCGCGACCATCACCATTTTCATCTCGAACGCTTCGATCTTCTTGCCGAGGTACTCGGGCGTGCGACCCACCATTAGCCCCGCCACGAAGACGGTGACCAGTGCGAAGAGCAGCATTCCGTAGAGACCGGAGCCGACCCCGCCGAAGACCACCTCGCCGAGCTGGATCAGGGCCATCGGCGCCAGGCCACCCACTGGGGTGAATGAATCGTGCATCGCGTTGACAGAGCCATTCGATGCCGCAGTCGTGGCGACAGCCCAGAGGGCGGAGTTGGTGATCCCGAAGCGGACCTCCTTCCCTTCCATATTGCCGCCGGGCTGGCCGGCATCGGCAGGCCCAGTGGCTCCTGCGGCTGCGAGCGCTGGCGTCCCCCGCTGCTCCGCCGTCAGGGTGACCACAATCGCACCGGCGAGGAGGATCGCCATTGCCGCGAAGAGTGCCCATCCCTGCCGTCGGTCACGAACCATCCGGCCGAAGGTGAAGCAGCACGCCACCGGAATCAGCAGGATCGCGACGACTTCCAGAAAGTTGCTGAGCGGGGTCGGGTTCTCGAAGGGATGGGCACTGTTGACGTTGAAGAATCCGCCCCCGTTGGTGCCGAGCTGCTTGATCGCCTCTTGTGAGGCGACCGGCCCCAGGGCGATGTGCTGCGTCGCGTGCGCGTGGTCGGCGAGGGTGGTGGCCGCCACAGCTCCGCTGAAGCTCTGCACCACCCCTTGCGACGCCAGTAGCACGGCAAGCACGACGGAGAGGGGGAGCAGCACGTGAACGGTCACCCGCACCAGATCGGTCCAGAAATTCCCGATCGTGCTGCTCGAGTGCCGGGCAAAGCCCCGTAGCAGCGCCGCCATCACCGCGATCCCGGCCGCCGCCGAGACGAAGTTCTGTACTCCGAGCCCGACCATCTGGACCAGGTAGCTGAGGGTGGACTCGCCGGCATAGGACTGCCAGTTCGTATTGGTCACGAACGAGATTGCGGTGTTGAACGCAAGGACAGCCCCCACGCCGGTGAGGTGGTCCGGGTTCAGCGGCAGCCTCGCCTGCGCCACTTGCAGGAGGAACACCGCGATAAATCCCGCTCCCGAGAAGAGCAGCAGCGCCGTCGCATACCGCTGCCAGGTCATCTCATCCGTGGGCTCCACGTGGGCAATGCGCAGGAGCAACTTCTCGATCGGAGTGGTGAGGGGAGCCAGCAGCGTCCGTTCACCGGAAAGCACCCGCGCCAGATAGCTCCCGAGCGGCAGCCCCAACCCGATCAGCACGGCGGCGAAGAGGGCCAGCTGCACCAGGGCGTTGCCGGTCACTGGAACCACTCCGGCTTGAGCAACGCGAGCACGAGGTAGCCGAAGAGGCCCGCAGCAGCTACGGCGGCAATCAGCAGGAGAACGGACACGGTGGTGCACCCCTCGCAAGAGACAGTGCGAAGGGTACGGGAGGAAGCATCAGGGCGGGGTCAGGAGGGACCGCGAGGACATCAGGAAAAGATCAGGGAGCAGCGCTGATCATCGATCATCGATCACTGGATCAACACCGTCCCATACCAGTGCTTCAGCAGGAGCGAGTCTGCCAGCCGACGCCCGCTCACCCCACGCAGGATCAGCGATCCGGCGCGCCGACCGCTGTCGGACGCGACTCGCAGGGCACTCGATGGAACCCCACGACCGACAGTCAGGGAATCACGGTATCGCTGCAGCAACGGGTGCAGATCAAAGACGAGGGTATCGACACCGAGTGCGATGCGCACCTTGCCGTTGGGACCACGTGGCAGCGCCTGCATCGAGTCGGGGCCGAGCGCGTGGCGGGCGGTGTCGCTCGCGTTGACCGTCGCCAGCCAGTGGAAACCCTCGACCGAGAGTGGCAGGCCCTCTTCGAATGCGAAGCTGAAGTCGCTGCGGTTCCGGAACGAAGCCCCTTCCTCCAGGTACGTCGCTCCAGCGAGCGCCATCAGCCGCTTACCGAGTGAATCCCGCGCTGGGACGAAGCGATGGATCGTCGACCAGTTGGTTGCCGGGAACGGCTTGCCGATGCGCCTGGCGATCTCGGCTTCGGCGTGGTGGTCCATCAGGAACCGCAAGGCGGCGCTTGCTTCGCTCGGGTCCGCAGCAGCACTCCCCGCTGGGAGCGTCGAGGCGAGCCGGCGACCCTGACTCTGGACCGAGAGCCGCGTCACGCTCACCGGCCCGTAGAGCGTCGCAGCCAGCAGCAGTGAGAGCGACAGCGGAATCGCCTTGATGCTGGTACCGGGACGGATCGAAAAAATCACGGCAGTACCCAGTAGCCAGATGCCCAGCAGCAATCCCAAGCTCCTCGGCTCGGTCAGCCCGTAGGGCTCGATCCGCTTCCAGAACGCGGTCAGCAACATCAGCGACGCCGGGATCAACCCAAGGAAGAGCCAGCGGGCGTAGATCCGGATCCACCCTTCCGCGGGGTCCGTACGCAACGGTTCCACGAGGAGAAAGCCAAGCAAACCGGTGACCGCGACGCTTGCGACTAGCCAGCCGATCCAGCCATTGGGCCATTCGCCGCCGGCGACGATCTTCACCAGATAGGCGAGCAGTATCAGGAGATAGCCGAATGCCAGTGGCGTCAGGATGTACTGCGCAAACACTTTGAGCGCTTTCGGGTACTCGACGTCGTCGGCCAACGCGCCGAGATCTTCCGGGATGCTTGCCACGAAGATCCAGCTGTTGACCACGAACGCGGCTACGAACCAGATATGGAGGTAGGCATTGGGCCGAACGTCGACGCCAAAGAGTTTATCGAGTGCGCCCAGTGCGATCGCGACACCGACGAAGATCACCGCCGAGAACAGCCCCGCGCGCAGGAAGCCGAGGAAGAGCCGACGATTGTATTGCCAGAAGGCGACGCGGTGGTGAACGGCGAGGAATGGCAGGAACGCGACTGCGAGGTGAAGGACAACGGCGAACTGGAGATACCGGATTCCCTCGGTGCGGTCGTCGATGCCCGGCCAGCCGAGGTAGAAGAGCACCAGCAGTACCACGCCACCGATCAGTGACACCGTGCGGACGACCGGCCCCCACCCCCGCGCCTCGGCGGTCAGTGTCAGGGCAATTGTCAGCGGCAACCCCAGCACAGCGACGAATGCGATGCGCGCCAGCTCCGCGTCGCCGTGATTATGCGAGGCGAGGATCGCCATCGTTGCCGTGATGGCACCGGCCGCGAGCGTCCACGGAAAGCGGCGCAGCACCGCGACCGCACGGTGGGTCAGGACTTCGAGGGACGGGAAGCGCATTCAGACCTCCAGAGGTCTTGGGGCACTGCAGCAGCGGAGCAGACTGCCCTGAGTACAGCGAAGGGGGTCCCTCCGCGAGTCGGGATCCCCCTTCGTGCCTGGGGCTTTCGCCCCGAAAGTGTTGCGACGAGCCGGCTACTCGCGCGTCAGCCGCACTCGCTGAACCCGCACACGTGGCACTTCATACACCCCTCGGCCATCTCCAGCTGGGAGCCACAGTCGGGGCAGGCACCGGTGAGGGTATGCTGCATACCGCTCAACATCATCTGCTCGTTCTCCTGCGTCACCATCACCGGCTCCGCCGGCACCGCAGGATGCTCGGCGGTGCTGCTGAGCAACTCCTGCTGAATCCCCTGCTTCTCGATGAGGTACTTCTCGAGCGCGATGCCGACGGCATCGGGGACCGAAAGCACCTTGTTCGGCCCGAGCCCGATGGCGCGGTCCGATGAGATGCCACGCAGCTGTCGATACACCGCCTTCGCAGGAATCCCCGAGCGCAACGCCAGGGAGATCAGTCGGGCGATCGCTTCGACGTCGGCCATCAGCGCGCCACCCGCCTTGCCGAGTGACATGAAGACCTCGAACGGCTGGCCCTTGTCATCTTCGGTGATGGTGACGTAGAGATCGCCGAGCGGGGTCGCGATGCGGCGCACGGTGCCGGGAAGTGTCTCGGGACGGGAGCGCTTCTGTCGACGCTGCAGGTTCTCGCTTTCGAGCTCGTGCACCGACTGCCGCAGTCGCGCGATTTCCGCCTCGGCCTCGGCGAGTTCCGAGGCGAGATCGGCCATCGCGAGTCGCTCGGTGGGCTCGGCATCGGGGCCGGCGTAACCGAGATCGGCGCGTGCCTCCGACTTGCCACTCGCCACCGCCTGATCGGCCACCTTTTTGGCCTCGCGGCCGGTCGAGAGCACTTGCATGTCGCGCGAGCCATCCCGGTACACGGTCACGCCCTTGCAGCCGAGGGCGTAGGCCATCTGGTAGATCTCCTCGACGTATTCCTCGCTGGCGTTGTTGGCGAAGTTGCAGGTCTTGGAGATCGCCGAGTCGTTGTATTCCTGGAACGCGGCCTGCATCCGGATATGCCACTCCGGTGCGATGTGGTTGGCCGTGACGAAGATGCGCTGCCACTTCGCCGGAATTTCTTCGAAGGTGATGTTCCCTTGTTCGGCGATACGGCGCATCAGTGTCTCGTTGTACCACCCCTCGCGCTTGGCAATCGCCACGAAGTCATCGTTGGCATCCGGCATCAGCACACCGGCCTGATTGCGCATAAAGGCCACGGCGAACAGCGGCTCGATGCCGGAGGAACAGCCGGCGATGATCGAGATCGTGCCGGTCGGCGCGACCGTGGTCACGTTGCAATTGCGCAACTTGCGCATCGGCCGGATCCGTTCGCCCGCGGCATCGCGGGCGCAGGTCGCATCGGGGCCCCAGATGCTCCGCTCCCATTCCGGGAAGACGCCGCGAATCGTGGCGAGCCGCTCCGATTCGACCTTGCCCTCTTCGTCGACAAACTGCTGGATCTGGTTGCCCAGGAGCACCGCTTCGTCGGAGTCGTAGGGGAGGCCAAGCCGGATGAAGAGATCCGCCAGCCCCATCACCCCCAGCCCGATCCGGCGAATCCGCTGGGCGAGGTCGGTGATCTCGGGCAGCGGATAGCTGTTGGCGTCGATCACGTTCTCGAGAAAGTGCGTCGTGAGGTGCACGACGCGCCGCAGCCGCTCCCATTCGATCTCACCGTTGGCGACGAACTCCGCCAGGTTGATCGAGCCGAGGTTGCAGACGTCGTAGGCCAGCAGCGGCTGCTCGCCGCACGGATTGGTGGCCTCGTAGGCGCCGAGGTGCGGGACCGGGTTGTAGCGGTTGGCGCGGTCGATGAAAAACACCCCCGGTTCGCCCGTCTTCCAGGCGCCGTGGATGATGCGCTGCCAGACGTCGGCGGCCCGGAGCGTCCCGGTCACCTGCTTGGTGCGCGGGTCGATCAGCTCATAATCGGCGTCGTCGGCGAGCGCAGCCATGAAGGCGTCGGTGACTCCGACCGAGATGTTGAAGTTGGTGATCTTGGTGGTGTCGTCCTTGCAGGCGATGAAGTCGAGGATGTCGGGGTGGTCGACCCGGAGGATCCCCATATTCGCGCCCCGACGCGTGCCACCCTGCTTTACGACGTCGGTGGAGGAGTCATAGAGCGACATGAAGGAGATCGGCCCCGAGGCGACACCCATCGTCGAGCGGACGATGTCGTTCTTGGGCCTGAGCCGGGAGAACGAGAAGCCGGTACCCCCGCCCGACTGGTGGACCAGCGCCATCGCACGGAGGGTGTCGTAGATCCCGCTCTTGCCGTTGGAGAGGGTGTCGTCGACCGGCAGCACGAAACAGGCGGAGAGCTGCCCAAGCGGCCGACCGGCGTTCATCAGGGTGGGCGAATTGGGCATAAAGAGCCGCTTCGCCATCACTTCGTAAAAGGCATCGGCGAGCGCGTCGACGGCACCGGCCGACGCCCCGTACTTGGCGTCCGGGGCCGCGACGGTGGCGGCGACGCGCGCAAAGAGGTCTTCCGGCTGTTCGCAGGGTCGTCCGGTCTCGTCCTTGAGCAGATAGCGCTTCTCGAGGACGGTGATTGCGTTGGGCGACAGTTCCACTGCGCCCCGCACCGGAGACGTGTCCATGTGACCTCACCTGCGTAGTCTGTCATCGGTAGAATCTTGGTGGGTACCAAGGGAGATCAAGCTAGGGGTCAGGGTGCAGCGGAGCAATCCGCGACAATCATCAGCCGCCATCGGAACCAAAACGATTCACATCACAAATCAACCACTCCATAAAGTTATCAACATTCCCCGGCTGACTCATTCTCGGTCCCTGACCACTATGCCACGCTCTCGCAACAGCCGCTGGCCGCCGGATCGTCAGCTCCACGGCAGGCCGGAGGCAAGGCCCATCACGGCACGACGGTAAAGCTCCGGCGTCGAACGACCTTGGCGCCTGCAGGGGTGGTGACCGTGACATCAAGACTGTAACTCCCCGGCTTGAGCTTCTCGAGCGAGAGCTCGCGCTGCACGCCATTCACCCCGACCGTTCCCTGCCGTCCGTCGAAGCCCAGCTTGATCGCCGCACCACCGCCGCCAAACAGCTTGGAAAAAATCGATCCGCCCTTGGGCTTGGTGATTGCCATCTCGACGCGGTACGGCGTGGCAGGAGCGAGCCCGCTGATCTCGAAGTAGAGCTGGAGCGGTACCCCACGATGGTACGTGCGCAGCGGGTTGACCCACGCAGTATCGCCCCGCGCCGTGCGCCACAGGAGATTGACGTCCTTGGTGCCGAGGACAAGATCGGAGAGGCCGAGGTCGGGGCCGAGGGGCGAGGCGACTCGCAGCGTGTCGCGCGTGGTGAGCACGCCCCTCAGATCGCTCTCCAGGGCCAGCCGAATCGTGAACACCCCCGGCGGGACGTGAAGCGCTAACCGCCCCAGCAGCTGCTGCTGCGGCGGGACCGGGTTGCGGGCCACGAACCGACGCGTGGTATCCAGCACCGCGACGGTCGAGCCATCGAGTGCCAGTACCGAGGCGCGCAACCGGACCACGTAAGCCACCCCTTGCTGCATTGGGATCGGCGTCAGGGCGTTGCCCGGGATTGCAAACGCGATCTGGAGCTGCGGTCCGGTGGAATCCGCTCCCACCGCGAGCACATCCACCCGGGCGGAGAGCCTGCTGCCATACCGGAGCGGCCAGCTGTCGGAACGCGTACCCCGCACAATGCTTCGGTGCCCGAGCGCCCGTTCTTCCGTCACGATCTGCGCCGCGCCGCCGCGGCCAGCCGCCAGCAATCGCGAGTAGATCGGGTTCATCCCCTCACGCGAACGCAGCAGCGATTCGGCGCGGGACGAATTCGCGAGCGAATCGCCATTGCGCATCGCGACCGCCGAGGCGAAACCGAGGATGTCGAAGAGCGACTCGACCAGCCGGTAGTCCTGGACGTCCTGGCGGGCCACGAAATGAAAGATCAGGTCGCCTTCGGTACGCCTGTAGTTCCACGACTCATTGGGCTCGATTCCCGGAGCGTTGAATGAGGCGCGATCATCCGGTGCGCCGTGCCGGAGGTAGATGATGCCGCGATCGTCATATTCCACTTGATTCGAACGGTAGCGTTCGGCAATATCGAACTGCCGGTTCACGGATACCAGTCGAAAATTGCGTCGGACGAAATCGAGTCGGCGGTAGTGCTCGCGCAAGCGGTCACCGGAGGAGTGCAACTCGTCGCGATCGCGCAGCTCCCAGAAGCGCCGAACCAGCGCGACGCGCGCGTCGGCGCGCGCCAGGTCAAAGGCCCGCAGCGTACTGTCGGGCATCAGCGTGGCCAGATCCACCCGGTAGAGCGCGAGCGCCACGCTGTCCGCCCGCTGGAGTCCGCGGTACCAGAGGTCGAGGGATTCCCCGCGTCCGAGCAGGAACCGCGTCTTGGCGAGCTCGATCAGCGCCACGGGATTGTTGCGATCGCGGACATAGAGAGTCTCCAGCGCCGCCAGTGACGAATCCACACTGCCCACCTCTCGCTCCACCCGCCCGCGCGCGAGCAGGATGGCCGGATGCTGGGCCACCGGGGTGTGGGCGGATCGGCGGAGCGCAGCGAGCGCAACGTCCAGTCGGGTATTGATGCGCTGTTTCAAGGCCGTGTTGGAGAGTTCGACCAGGCCATCGATGAAGGCAGGATCCACCTCGGCGCTGCGCGCGAAGGCATTCGCCGATCGCGTCAAGGCGTCCTTGCCGAGCATCGTCTGCATTCCCTGCACCACCGAGACCTGCGAGTCGCCGACGCCGAGTTCTGCCAACCCGAGTCCGAGCCAGGGGAGTGGCCACTTCGGCTGTTCACGGGACGCCCATTCGAATTCCGAACCGGCATCGTCGTAGTGGCCGTGTCCACCCAGATCGCCCATTCGCAGCGAGAGGAATCCCAGCCGGATATGGATCATCGCGCTGTCACGCTGGACCTTGGCGACCGTGATGAGTCGCTTCTCGAGGCTCTTGAGCGAAAAGGTGTCCCGCACACCGTTCAGCGAATCGCGAAAGGTCGCAATCTCGGCACGCTGCGCCGCCGACTGCGCACGCGCCGCCCGCACCGGAACCAGCGCGAAAAGGCAGAGCAGGGAGATCGACCAGTATTGCTGGGAGCGGCACCGAAAAGGCAGGGTCATCACTCGAAATCCAGGCTGGCGGGAGGGTGCTTCACGTTCAGGGACGTCCCAGTCGCGGCGGCGTGGACATCAGTGCGACTTGTCGCAGGAACGTCTTGAGCCCCGAGACGACCCCTTCGGCGTACCGCCGCTGGCCTGCCACGGTGCGCAACGCCGCCTCCTGCTCGGGAACCATCAGGAAGAGCCCCTCGGTCAGGACGGCGGGGTACCAGGTCGGGCGAACCAACGCCAGATCGCCGCGCGCAATGCCGAGATCGCGCTGCCCCAGCGAGGCCAGGAGGCCATTCTGGACCGCCCGGGCGAGCGGGAGCGCGGCCAGGTGATTGTAAAACGTGCTGGTGCCGTTGTTCGTGGCGGGATTGACACCATCAGGGAGCGCATTGTTGTGGATTGAAACCAGCAGCTCGGCGTTCACCGAATCGGCCAGCGCCACCCGGGGCCATAGCCCGACACTCTCCTCGCCCTGACGCGTCATCGTCACCCGCGCCCCGAGTGCAACCAGCCGGTCGCGAAGTTGCCGCGCGATGGCAAGGTTCGCCTCCGGTTCACAGAGCCCGGTCGGGCCGCAGGCCCCTGCCGGCGGATGCCCCGGGTCCACCACAATGTGGCGGCCCCGCAGCGGATGTTCAGGATCGATTCGGGGCGGCTCACGGAATTCAAACATCAGGTCGGTGCCGATCACGCGAGTGCGCCAGCCCCACAGCGGCCGATCGAAGCGCAGCTCCAGCACGACCCGGTCCGCATTCTCCTGGCGCCAGGTCACTGCCTCGACGAAGCCGGTTCCCGTCCCGTAACGGGTCCAGTCGACGTCACCGGTCACGCCGAACAAGGTGATGCGTGCCCCGTTGCCGGCTTCATCGAGCCGCATCGGTGCCGGATGGGAGAGTGGCACCCGCATCCGGACGATGCCGGTCAGTGAGTCGCGCGAAAGCGAGAGCGAACCCATCACGGCCAGCCGCGGATCGTCCCCGGCTGCGGCCGAATGAACATCCTCCAGCGGGACCCAGGCGATCGCACCTGCGTCGAGCCGCAGGCGAACCTCGTTGCCGATCCGGGCGTCGGCGTGGGTGCGAGTGCCACGTGGCAGGAAGAAGCTGTAGCTGCCGCCGACCACGCCGCGGCCGATCGTGGTGCGATCGGTGGAACCGCTGTTGGTGGGATCATCATCAAGGCGAACGGCCACTGGGGCCTGAATGCGACGCACCACGCTCAACGGCCAACGGACGCTGGTGGTGTCGGTGCCGAGCACGACCTCGAGCACTGGATCCGCCGGACGCAGACTCCCGGGCCAGCTCGCCAGCAAGGAAGGCATCCCGTCGGGAATGGTGGCGCCATCGAATACTCCGACATAGTGTCCACCGCGTGAAGGCATCGCGATCGAATCGGCAAGGAAGACCACCCGGCCCCCATCGGGGAGGCGAAGCTGCACCTTCGCACCGGCTCCCGCGCGCAACGCGAGGACGAGTGGCTCGGCGCCAGGGAGCCGGACATCACCGGTCGGAGCGAACGAACCGCGATCAACCCAGGCACCGCTCCGGCGCACCCACCCCGCTCGGACGAGTGGAAGGGCGGCCCGTGCGGTGTCGCTGCCTCGACGCGCTTCGAGGGCGAGCGTGAAGGCTGAATCCGGCGGAAGCGCGATCCAGGCCAGCCAGGCGCCGTTGGGGGCGACGGGGACCGGCTGACCCGCCACGGTGAGCGTCGCCCGACCGTCACCCACCGTGCCGAAGAGGAAGGTCGAGTCTCCTGCGGTGATCCTGGCGCCTAGTGCGGGATAGGCCACGGTGATGGCCAGAGGGCCCTGTTGGCGCGGGATAGGCGGCAGGGCCACCGCTGGCCGCTTGACCTGGCCTGCCACGGACCGCGCCCCGCAAGTGGCCAGCAGCACCATCGTAACGTACGTTCGTATCGTCACTTAGAACCGTTTCGCGTTGACGCCTTCCGGCGTGGTTCCTATCTTCCCGAACAATTCGGGCCTTATTCTCTACGCGGAGTTCGCCCCACGCAGCCGATCCGCTCGTCCATTTTCGCGCTCACCGACCGCGGCAAGACGCGCGACCACAACGAGGACACCTTCCTTGTTGCGGATCTCGCCACCGCCGAGCCGGGCCGCACTTCGCGTTTCGAGGAGCACCAGGTCGGGGAGCGAGGCGTCCTCTACCTCGTCGCCGACGGGATGGGGGGAGCCGCCGCTGGCGAGCTCGCAAGCGAAATGGCCGCCACCGAGATTCATCGCTATATGGTCGACGCGTGGCGGGCAGATCCCGAAGTCAGCGAGACGCGCTTCACCCGTCACCTCCGCAACGCCGTCGAGCTGGCCAACCTCCGCCTGCACGAGTATGCCCTGGAGCACCCCGAAGTGCGCGGGATGGGCACGACCGCCACGGTTGCTGGCGTCTGGGGCGACCGACTCTACCTCGCCCAGATCGGCGACTCACGCGCCTACCTCATTCGCGAAGGTGAGGCGCGCCAGCTGACCCGGGACCAGTCACTCACCCAGCGACTCGTCGAGGTCGGCGAGCTCACCGAGGAAGAGGCCGAAGCGAGCGAACGCCGCAATATCATCCTGCAGGCGCTGGGGCCCGACGTTCGCGTGAAGGTCGATATCAGCTGGCAGCCGCTCCAGAGTGGGGATGTGCTGATCATCTGCAGTGACGGACTCTCCACGGTGGTTCGACGCGATGAACTGGTCGCCGCGCTCACCGCGGAGCCAGACCTCGGCCGTCTCACTGGACAGCTGGTGCGGCTGGCGAACGAACGCGGGGGTCCCGACAATATCACGGTGGTTGCAGCTCGCTTCGAGGGTGAGGGCCTCCCGAAACACGCCTCGCAAGAGCCGGGGTACCACGAATTCCTCATCACCGATGAGCGCCCGGCGCTCTTCCCGACCGCCGCCTTCCCCGCCGCGATGATGTCGCCGATCGCCACCCCCATCCGCCGGTCGGGATCGCCCACCGGAATGGCGCTCCTCCTGATCGCGCTGGTGATGGGAATTCTCGCCCTCGTCCTGCTGCTCTGACATCCTCAGGGCGGCGTGATCGCGCCGAGGACGCGCGGTCCAGCTGCTCCGGTCACGCTCGGCAGATTCCCCGGCTGCCCGTGCAGCGTGAGCCACCCGAGTAGCGCGAACGCCGCTGCCTCCTTCGCATCCGCCGGGAAGAACACTTCATCGAAGCGCCGGACGCTGGTCCCGATCTCGGCGAGGCGCTCCGTCAGCGCTGCCAGCAACACCGGATGATGAGTCCCTCCCCCCGCCGCGACCAGCTCGGGTGCCGGTGGCATCTGGTTCTGGCAGAAGTGGACGATGCTCTCAACGGTAAGTGCGACCGCGGTGCGGACGCCGTCGGGCCCCGGCACTCGCCGGTGCAACGCCGCGGCAAAGTCCTGTCCAAAATGTTCCCGGCCCGTGCTGCGTGGCGCGGGGAGTGCGAAGAAGGGATCGCTGAGCAACTCCGCCAGTGCCGCTTCGTCGACCCGGCCACGGGCGGCGAGTGCGCCATCCAGATCGAAGGGGAGCGAAGGGTCGACGAGCCGCGCCACGGCGTCGATGATCGCCACCCCGGGCCCGGTGTCGGCACCCACCACGCCATCGAGCCGGGCGCGCCGCGCGACCCAGGTGACGTTGGCCATCCCACCAAGATTCAGCAGCAATCGCGGGTGCTCGAGGGCCCCGAAGCAGAGGGCGTCGACCAGCGGCACCAGCGGGGCACCTTGTCCACCCGCAGCGACATCGCGAGCGCGGAAGTTGTGCACGATGCGTACACCGAAGCGCTCGGCGAGGATCGCCGGCTCGCCGAGCTGCCACGAGACGCGCGGCGGCTGGTGCCACACCGTCTGCCCTGGAAAGGCGATCCCCGACAGGGCATCGGCGCGGACGTGCGCTGAGGCAAGTACCGTGTCGACCGCCTCGCAGGCCCACTCGGCAAGCTGGACGTGGAGGCGCGCCGTTTCCGCGATCGCCCCACCGCCGAGCACCGCCTCGATTGCGGCGCGCTCTTCGGCTCGGTAGGGTCGCTGCGCGAATGCGAGCAGTTCCAGATGGGTGGGCCCCTGGATGCGGACCAGCGCCGCGTCGACGCCATCCAGCGAAGTACCGGACATCAAACCCACCATCAGCACTGGCGCTTCACTCATCCGCCATCGACCTCCGGGGGTGGACCGACGATCGCCCGCAGGCGATGATCCACCGCAACGAGACGCGCCTCAGCAGCTTCACGGTCGAGGTCGTCGTGGAGCATCACGATCGCCGTCCGCACTCGACCCTCCGCCGCTTCCAGCGCACGAGTCGCCGCGTCTCTCGGGACACCAAGCACCTCCATCACGATCCGTTCACCACGATCACGCAGCTTGGCGTTGGTCGCCTGCAGATCGACCATCAGGTTGCCGTAGGTCTTGCCGATGCGAACCATCGCACCGGTCGTCAGGATGTTGAGCACCAGCTTGGTCGCTGTCCCCGCCTTGAGTCGCGTCGATCCGGTCACGACCTCGGGTCCCACATCGACCTGGATCACTACATCGCTCTGCTGCAGCACATCCTCGGGTGGCTCGGCGCAGGTGAGGAATACGGTGCGCACCCCGCGCTTGCGCGCGCGCGCACGCGCCGATCCGACGTACGGCGTGGTGCCGCTCGCGGCGATGCCGACGAGCACATCGTCGGGGCCGAGGTGGCGGGCGTCGACGGCGGCGGCACCGGCATCGCGATCGTCTTCCGCGCCTTCGATCGACCGGACCAGCGCCGCTGTTCCCCCGGCGATGATCCCCTGGACCATCTCGGGCGGCGTCCCGAAGGTCGGAGGGCACTCGGAAGCATCGAGGACGCCGAGGCGACCCGAAGTGCCTGCCCCGATATAGCAGAGCCGGCCACCTCGCCGGAAGGCGGCCTCGACCAGACCCATCGCCGCTGCGATCGCCTCGGCCGCCCGCCCGACCGCGATCGGCACACCCGCATCCTCGGCCGCGAACAGCTGGACGAGTTGCAGCGGATCGAGGCTGTCGATCGCGACCGATCGCGGGTTGCGTCGTTCCGTGGCGCGCAGCGGACGAGCTGGGTCAGTCATCGGCAGGCCGGGACAGCGAGTGGCGGGAGCAAGCGGGAGGCTTAACTTACGACTGGCCCCAACGGGCTACAACTCCGAATCCCCGCCACCGCCGCCGCACTCCGAGGTCGCCGTGATCGTCTCCCTCCGCCCGTGGTCTCTCTCGTTCGCCCTGCTGCTCGCGCTCGGCGCCTCCGCCCTCCCCGCGCAGCAACCCACCGCGTTCCCCGCGACCTGGAAATTTGCCGGGAAGTCGCGCGTTGCCGAAGGAGCGCACGCGATGGTGGCCTCGGGTTCTCCGATCGCCAGCGAGGTCGGACGTGCCATCATCAAGCGGGGCGGCAACGCCGTGGATGCCGCAGTGGCGGTCGGCTTCGCCCTCACCGTGGTGCATTCCCAGGCCGGCAACATCGGCGGCGGTGGCTTTATGGTGATGCGGATGAAGGACGGCCATACCTTCGCGCTCGACTACCGCGAGACGGCGCCCGCCAAGGCGACGCGAGATATGTATCTGGACGCGAAAGGGGAACCCTCCGAGAAGAGCGTCTATGGCGCGCTCGCGGCGGGGGTGCCGGGCTCCGTCGCCGGGATGCTCGAGGCGCACCGCCGGTTCGGACGACTGTCGCTGAGCCGGGTGATCACCCCGGCAATCAAGCTCGCCGCTGACGGCTACCTGGTGGATGACTACCGCTCGCGCTCCTTCCGGGGCGCCATCGCCCGGCTGAAGCAGTACGACGGGTCGGCCAAGGCCTTCCTGGTGAATGGCAACGAGCCACAGCCGGGGACGATCTTCAAGCAGCCCGACCTCGCCCGGACGCTGCGGGCCATCCGTGACCACGGCCGGGATGGGTTCTACAAGGGATGGGTAGCGAAAGCGATCGTGGACGAGATGGCCCGTGGCGGCGGGATCATCTCGGCGGCCGACCTCGCTGGCTATCAGGCGAAGTGGCGGGAACCAATCAAGATCTCCTATCGCGGCTTCACGATCTACTCGATGCCGCCGGCGTCGTCGGGGGGCGTGGCGCTCGCGATGATCCTCAACATCATGGAAGGGTATAGCCCGCTGCCGCCCTTCGGCTCCACTGCACTCCTGCACCGCGAAGCCGAGGCAATGCGACGCGCTTTCACGGACCGCAACCGATTCCTCGGCGACCCCGACTTCGAGAAGCTGGACCTGCCGCGCCTTCTCTCGAAGCGCCACGCCGACGAAATGCGCGCGACGATCGACCTCGAGCACGCGACGCCGACCCCTGCGTTCGACCCCAGTATCCGGGATGGGGGCAGCACCACGCACTACTCGGTGGTCGATGCCGAGGGCAACGCCGTCTCGACGACGACGACGCTGAACAATTCCTACGGTTCCCACGTGGTAGTCTCCGGTGCCGGTTTCCTCCTCAATGATGAGATGGACGACTTCGCGACAGCACCTGGCAAGCCCAATATGTACGGTCTGGTGCAGGGTGAAATCAACGCCATCAAGCCCGGCAAAAGGATGCTCTCCGCGATGACGCCGAGCATCGTCGAGAATGCCGAGGGAAGGCTCGAAATGGTCGTCGGAACGCCGGGCGGGCCGACCATCATCACCCAGGTCTATCACGTGCTCAGCAATTACATCGACCACCATATGACGCTCGCCGATGCCATCTCGGCGCCACGCCTCCATCACCAGGCACTGCCGGACCGGATTCTGCTCGAGTCCGGTGGCTTCGGCACGGCGGTGATGGATTCGCTCAAGGCGATGGGCCACCAGATCCAGTTCGGAGGAGGGGGCGATGTCGAAGGGATTGCGCGAGTCGGAAGGCGCTGGCAGGGGGTGAGCGACCCCCGCCTCGGCGGGGGCCCCTCGGGATACTGACAGCCGTTAACGCGAGAAGTCGTCGCGCAAGGTGAGCGTCACACTGTTGCCGGAGTGCACGATGATGTCGCGATTGGCGCTCTTGGCGGCGATGGCTCCACCTGCGGCGGCACCACCCACGGCACCGATAATGGTGCCCGTCTTGCCGCCGATCACGCGCCCGACGATGGCACCCGCCGCTGCTCCGGCGCCGGTCTTGGCCACCTCCTCCACCCCGACATTGCGCGCCTTCATCGTGTAGGTATAGTCGCTGGCGCTGGCGGAGATTGGATACGACCTGCCGTTGATCTCGACGCTGCGCGCCGACATCACCAGCGTCCCCTTCTCGCCGCGATTCTTGGCCTGTCCGATGTCCACGATCGAAAGCGTGACCACCGAGCCGGCCGGAATGACGACCCGACCATTGGCGGCGGTGACGTCGTTGCTCACGCGGACCCGCACTTCATCGCCGACCTTGTTGTAGTGCGAATGCACCGAGTCGATCGCCGTCGCGCTTACGGCGGTTCCGGACGCAACCACACCGGACCGCGAAGGTGCCGGAGCTGGCGACGGAGATGGGGCTGGCGGCCGGGGCCTCGGGGCGGGCTTCGGCGTTGGCTTCCTGGCGACGTAGACCGTCTCGGGTGTCGTCTTGCCAGTGGCGGTCAGTGGCTGCGCGTCGGCAATCGGAACCATACTGTCCCGCAGGGCCATACTGTCGCGGGCCGCCATCGCCTCGGACTTGTCCTTGGCACAGCCGCCGGCGGCCAGGATGGCGAGCGTGAGGATGGTCAGTTTCCCGTGCATCTTGACTAGCTCCTGCGTGAAGGTTGAACCCTTTCGAGATACACTGCCGGGATGCGAGGGTTGCACCGAGTGCTCCCCGCGGTGTCCCGGAACAAGGCACTACTGGCGGTGACGCCCCACGTCACCGCCCCGACACAAAGCGCGCCCCTGTCAGAGATGGCAGGGGCGAGCCGGGTGACCTTGGAGGATGGCGTCAGCAGCGAAGGTTGCGTGAAGCGATCAGACCCGCTGGAGAATCCATTGCGGCGTCATCGCCTGCAGCGCGGCGGCGAGCCGCGACAGCTCACCCGTCAGGAGCAGCACCCCCACGATCAGCAGCACCACGCCGCTCACCCGCTGGACCCACGGCATCCACCGCCGGAACTTCACGAACCAGGCGCGGAACGAATCGACCGCGAAGGCTGCCAGCAGGAAGGGCACTGCGAGGCCCGCCGAATATGCAGCGAGCAGGACCACGCCACGGGAGACGCTCTCGCTCGCTCCCGCCAGTCCGAGAATTCCACCGAGAATCGGTCCGAGGCAAGGCGTCCACCCGGCAGCGAACGCCATCCCGACCACCAGAGAACCGAGGAAGCCCATTGGCTTGCGGTCGAGATGCACCCGCTGGTCGCGATCGAGGAAGCCGATCCGCAGGATCCCGAGATTGTACAGACCGAGCACGATCAACAGCACCCCACCCAGCCGCGCAATCCATTCGCGATGGAACTTGAGCGTCGCGCCGAGCACCGTGGCGCCGGCGCCGAGCGCGATGAAGATCAGCGAGAAGCCGGCGACGAAGCAGAGGGCGTGGAGCACTGCCCAGCGTCGCTTGTCGGTCATTTCGTCCAGCGTCAGCCCGGTGAGGAATCCGAGATAACTGGGCACCAGCGGCAGGACACAGGGGGAGAGGAACGAGACCAGGCCGGCGAGAAAGGCCACGGCCAGGCCGATGTTCGATCCGCCGTTCACCGCGCCCGTCCAGCACGTGCCAAGGCACCAAAATCCGCCTCCCGACAGGCGCGACAGAGACCGTGGACTTCAACACGATGTCGCTGATACTGGAAACCGTGTTCATCGGCGACGATTGGGAGAATGCGCTCGAAGCGCTCGGTGGAGAACTCGGTCACCCCGCCGCAGCGTGCACAGATCAGGTGGCCGTGCGGGCCTCGGCCCACGCTGGCCTCGTAGCGCTTGTAGCCCTCACCGAAGTCGTGAGAACGCACCAGGCCGCTCTGAAGCAGGACCTCCAGGGAGCGATAGATGGTGGCGGTACCGACACGAATCTGCTGGTCGCGCAATCGGCGCTGGAGCTCCTCGACCGAGAGGTGCCCGTCGCTCTCGAACAGCGCCCGGGCCACGACGTCACGCTGGCGGGTGACCGGGAGGTGCCGGTCCCGCAGCCAGCGGCGGAAGCGCTCGAGCAATTCGCGCCTCGATGCATCACTCTCCGGCTTCATTCACCTCGACCGTCGCAACGGCCTCGGTTGGCGGAAACCAACGTGTGGTATCGACCGGCGTCGGCGGATCCTCGTCGTCTGCCCGCACCGGCACCAGCGCCAGCAATTCGTAGAGCGCATCGAGCGGGCCGCTGCCCACTTCCTCGAGATGCGCCTCGAAACCGCCGCGCTGCTTCCCCTTGATGATGGCGACATAGCGCGCGGTGTGGATGATCCGCCGCTCACCATCGATTGTGCTCAGGACCGCAGTTCCGAACTCGCGGAGGTCACGGCGCAGGACCCGGAACACCCAGATCCCGTCGATCGCCTCGACGGAGAGTCGCTCCGTCAGCCAGAGCGCGAGCCGCTCCCAGTGCGGCCCTTCGCCCGGCCCGAGGGGAGTCAGCGACTGGAACATTGTTCCACGTAACTGCGGAGGACGTGCATGAAGTCCTGGGCATTGGTGACCACACCAAAGGCCTGATGCGTTCCGCGGTCCTTCAGTTTGTTCACGACGAACTCCGTTTGATCGACGCAGATGGTCATCAGCGGTTCGGGATGGCCATCTCCGTTATGCGTGTGAAAGGCGGGGAGCATATTGCCCACCGCGATCGCGTGGAGTGCCGTCGCGACGAAGACCGCGCCAGTGGCGCGCACGGTATGCTCGCGCATCGCGTCCTGCGCCGCGAGCGCGTCGCTGATCACGCCGGGAAGCGGGCCATCATCGCGGATGGAGCCGGCCAGGACATAGGGAACACCAGAACTCACCAGGGCGTGCATAATTCCCGAACCAACCAGCCCGGAGGTCACGGCCTGCTCGATCGACCCGACGGTGCGGACGGAATTGATGGCGCGCATATGCAGGCCGTGCCCGCCCTCCGTCGGTCGCCCGGTGTTGTCCATCCCAAGCGTGGTGCCGTAGATCGCCGCCTCGATATCGTGCACGGCGACGGCGTTCCCGGCGAGCACCGCCTGCACGTAGCCCTCCCGGATGAACCATTCGAAATCGGCGCGCGCGCGTGAATGCACCAGCGCCGGCCCGGCAACCCAGAGCAGATAGCCCCCGCGCCGGCGCTCTTCCACCAGTCGTTCCGCCAGGTCGTCGTAGTTCACCGGCCGCTCACGCGAGACTTCGGTGCCCATAAACCGGAACTCGTTGACGCCGTGCGAGCCACCGAGGAAGCCCTCGCCGTTCACGACGACGCCGTCGGCTCCGTGCTCGTCCAGCCCGATCAGCACCGGATCGCCGCGTTGGGCCAGCCGGGGTTCGAGGGTCTCCACCTGCTCCCCGCGCAGCACCAGGCAGCAATCCATCCGCGGGCGGGTCGGCGCCACCCAACCCGACTCCAGTCGGACATAGGTCGGGAGGTTGGAGGTCGAGAAGAAGCGCTCGGGAAGGACGCCTGCCGCCGGAGCGGGAGCGAAGCGGGCGACCGGTGCGCCCACAAACGGCGGCCGGGAGAGGTCGGGAAGCCAGGTCATCGGGGCCAAAGCTAGGCAGCCCGAGGGAGGCGGGACAATGGCGAGCGTGTGCTGGATCCGCAGACTCTGCTCCCGGTTATGATCGGGTATGCGTCCAGTCCCCCGATTTCTGGTCCTGCTGGGGCTCCTCACCCCGCTCCGGCTGACGGCACAGCGCCCCGATTCCACCGGCAAATTGCCGGATGTCACCGTCTCGGTGAGCCGGACCCCCGAAGGCCTCGGCGATCTTGGAGCATCCGTGACGGTGCTGGACAGCGCGGCGTTGCGGCGGGGTCGCCTGGCCACGGGTCTGGACGAGGCGCTCGCCTTCGTTCCCGGCCTGCTGACGGGCAATCGCTGGAATTATTCAGTCGACCAACGGCTGACCATCCGGGGGTTCGGAGCCCGGGCCAATTTCGGGATACGCGGGATCAAGGTGCTCCTCGACGGGGTGCCGCAAACCCTCCCCGACGGTCAGAGCACGCTGACCAATCTCGATCTCGCCACGATCGATCGGGTCGAGATCCTCCGCGGCGCGGCGTCGGCACTTTACGGCAACGCCTCCGGTGGCGTGCTCAGCTTCACTTCCCGCGTCGTCCCGCAGGCACCTTGGCAGCTCGAGGGGCGGGGTGAAGCGGGCAGCTTCGGGACCTCCAGAGGCCAGCTTGTCGCGGCGGGCCGTCGCGGACCACTTGGCGCCACGCTCGCCCTGTCGCGCTTCAACTTCGACGGCTTCCGGCAGCATAGCCGGGCGGAACAACAGCGGCTCTCCTTCGGTGCCGACTGGTTCGCCACCGGCGCCACGGTGATCTCCTTCCGGCTCGCCGCGGCCGACGATCCGCAGGCCGACAACCCCGGTGCGCTGACGGCGGGAGAACTCGCCGTGCGACGCGATTCGGCGGCGGCGAACAACATTCTGCGCGGCGCTGGCAAGCGCGCGCGGCAGACGCAAGCGTCGGTCGGTGTGCGGCACGAAGGACCCGGCTGGCGCGTCGAGGCGACCACGTGGACCGTCACACGAACGCTCGACAACCCGCTGGCGACGCCGCCGCCAGCCCCCGTCACCGCGACAAGCGGAACCTGGGTGGGCATCGGGCGCCGCGTCTGGGGAGCTCGTGCGACCGCCACGCTCGAGTTGGGCACCGCACGAGTCACCACTGGCATCGACCTCCAGACATTGCGCGACGATCGCGAGAACCAGCGCGCTGCTGGCGGAGTCCCGACCGGTACGCTCCTGCTCTCCCAGCGCGAGCGCGTGACCGAATTCGGACCGTTCGCCCAGCTCAGCTGGTCCGTGCATCAACGCTTCACTCTGCGGGCCGGCGTTCGGCACGATGCGACACGATTCGCAGTTCGTGACGCCTTCCTCAGTGATGGCGACGCGAGTGGTACTCGCACGTTGGCGTCCTGGAGCGGCAACGCCGGTGTCAGTGCGCGGTGGTCACGTCACCTGATCGCGTGGAGCAGCATTGCCACCGCATTCGAGACCCCCACGACGACCGAACTCGCCAACCGGCTTGCCGGCGACGGCGGATTCAACCCCGACCTCAAGCCGCAGACGAGCGTCAGCGGAGAAGCGGGGGTCCGCGGCGAGCTTCGCAGCCTCCGCTTCGAGCTGTCGCTCTATCGTACGACGACGCAGGATGCGATTGTGCCGTGGCGGGATGTCGCCGGGCGCAGCTATTTCACCAATGCCGGCGTCACCCATACGCGAGGCGCCGAGGCGGGCGCCTCCTTCCGGGTGCGGCACGGCCTCACCCTGCTCGGTAGCTGGAGCTGGACCGCTGCCCGCTTCGCCAGGTACCGCCTCCGCGACGGCGCGAGCACGGACACCCTCGATGGGAATCGGCTCCCCGGTATTCCGACGCATAGCGCCCGCCTTGGCCTGCGGGGCGATCTCGGCCGGGGCATCACCGTCGACGCCGATCACACGCTGACCACTGGGCAGTTTGCCGACGACCGCAACACCACGCGCGTGGCAGGCTGGGGTGCCGGCGTCACCGGCGTGCGGCTGGCCTGGCACATCGGGCGAGGTGGGAACAGCGCCCAGCCCTTTCTCGTGGCGAACAATCTCTTTGACCGGCGCTATGTCGGATCGGTCACGATCAACGGCGCGAATGGTCGAGTGTTCGAGCCGGCCGCCGGACGGACGATCTACGTCGGCCTCACCCTCGGTACCAGCGGGAAGTAACGCACCGAGGAGCGTGCCGTGAGCTGGACGCCTTCTCGCGCGTTGCTAGCGCTTCTCCTGCACCCCGAAGACCGTCGCGGCCAGGACCGCCCCGAGCAGCGGTCCCACGAGATAGAGCCAGAGATGGTCGAAGGAGCCGCTTCCCAGTGTCGCGTTGATCAGCGTTGGCCCGATCCCCACGGCAGGATTGAAGGCGCCGCCGGAGATCGGGCCCCCAGCGAAGGCACCGGCCATCACCGTGAAGCCGATCGCGATCCCATAGTGAGAATTTCCTGCGGTCCCCTCGTGGGTCGCGACGTTCAGCACGACCAACGCGAGCGCAAAGCTGAAGAGCACTTCGACGAGTAGCGCCGACAGCGCGGTGACGCCATCGCCCGGCACCGGTGCGAAGGTCCGTCCGACGATCAGATGCACCGCCGCGGCCGCCGCGGTGCTGCCCAGCAATTGTGCCACCACGTACGGGATGAAATCTCGATTCGCCAGCTTGCCCCGCAGCAGCATCGCCAGGGAGATCGCCGGGTTGTAGTGGGCGCCGGAAATGTGCCCGCCCATATACACCATCACGGTCAGGCCGGCGCCGATCGCGAGCGGTGCGAAGGGCGATCCGGCGGTCGCCATCAGCCCGACCGTGAGAACCAGGAAAAACGTTCCGATGAACTCGGTGAGGAGTTTTTTCACAAATCCTCCGGATGGGTGGGAAGGGCTGCTGGGCAAAGGTAGCGCGGGTCCGTCGACCGCGCGACGGTGTCAGAGCAGCGAGACCGGATCGCGATCGACGAAGATGCGGACGTCGCCACGCGGCACCGCGAGCCGCGGGGCTGCGGTGCGTACCCAGCGACCGAGTGCCTCGCTGGGGCCCTTGAGGATCAGGTGCACCCGCCAGCGGCCCTTGATCCGTTCGATGGGGCACGCGGCCGGGCCGAGCACAATGACCGGTAACGCAGTGCGCGCAATGCTGCGCTCGCACCAGTCGGTCAGCGCGACGGCCCGCTCCATCACAGCCTCCTGTGCCGGGCCGCTCAACACGACGTGGACCAGGGCGGTGTGAGGCGGGTACGCCGGGGATCGCCGCAGTTCCGTCTCGGCGAGGAGAAACCCTGTGGCGTCGTGACGGGCCGCGAACGCCAGTGCGTGATGCTCGGGTTGACGGGTCTGCACCAGCACGCGCCCTCCCTTCGGTCCGCGCCCCGCCCGTCCGGCTACCTGCGCGACGAGCTGGAAGGTTCGTTCCGCAGCACGGAAGTCGGGCAGATGCAGCGCGGTGTCGGCGTCGACGACGCCCACGAGGGTCACGTTGGGGAAGTCGATCCCCTTCGCAATCATCTGCGTGCCCAGCAGGATGTCGACCTCCCCACGTCCGACCCGCTCGAGAATCCGGTGGTGCGACCACTTCGCCGCCGTTGAATCGAGATCCATCCGTGCGAGGCGCGCTGCTGGAAAGCGCTCTGCCATCAGTCGCTCGAGCTGCTGGGTACCGGCACCCAGGGATCGCATCGTGGCTGCAGCGCAGCTTGGACACACCGAGGGAACGGCAGTGCGATAGTCGCAGTAGTGACAGCGCAGTTCCGGCGGGTGGCGATGCAACGTCAGCGAGATGCTGCAGTTGGGGCAGTCGATCACGGTGCCGCAGCTGGTGCATTGCAGGAAGGAGGCCCATCCTCTCCGGTTCAGCAACAACAGGACCTGCTCCTCGCGCGCAAGTGCCGTGGTGACGGCGGAATCGAGCGCCTCGCTCCACGCCAGCATCCCCGCCCCTGCGACGGACGGTACCACGCGGAGGTCCACGAGTTCCACCGGCGGCATCGGTCGCGAGCCTACTCGATCCGGGAGCGAGATGATCCGTCCCGTCTCGCCGGCCCTGGTCCAGCTCTCGAGCGAGGGGGTTGCTGTCCCCAGGACGACGGTGGCGCCTTCGAGACGCGCCCGCATCATCGCCACCTCACGCGCGTGGTACCGCGGTGTCTCGCCGTTCTTGTAACTCGCCTCGTGCTCTTCGTCGAGCACGATCACCCCGAGATCGCGCACCGGTGCAAAGATCGCCGAGCGAGCGCCGACCGCAACCCGGCGCTCGCCGCGGTGAAGCGCGCGCCACGCGTCGGCGCGCTCGCCAACGGAGAGGCCGCTGTGCAGCACGGCAACCTCGTCGCCGAACATACCGCGCACCCGCGCGACTGTCTGTGGGGTCAGGGCGATCTCGGGGACAAGGATCAGCGCACCGCGCCCGGTCTCGAGCGCAGTCCTGATGTGCTCGAGATACACCAGCGTTTTTCCGGAACCGGTGACGCCGAAGAGCAGCGCCGCTTCGCCGATTGGGGTCGCGGCGAGTCCCGCCAATGCCTCGCGCTGCGCCGTCGAGAGGTCGGGCGGCGGAGCGCTCACGGGCAACGCGGCAAACGGGTCGCGTGCGCGCTCCTCGGTCTCGAGGGTGGCCAGGCCGGACCCGACCAGCCCCCGGAGCGGTGCGTCGGTGGTGCCAACTGCCGCCAGCAGCTCGCGCACGGGAGCGCGCCCCCCACGCTCTTCGAGGGCCTCGTAGAGCAGTCGCTGCTTGGGTGCGCGCCGGAACCGCTGGTCGCGCTCGAGCAGGGAGAGGGGATCTCCTGTCAGCGCAGCCGAGCGCACCGTGGCGACGCCGCCGGCGGTATCTGGCGCCTGCACGACGAGCTCGAGTGCACCGATCCGCTGCAACCGGTCGGCGACCTCCCATACCGGTCGCTTGAGCGCGCGGGATGCGGCGCTGGCGGCCGCCCGCCCGCCACGGTCTCGCAGGAAGGCGATCAGTGTCCCCGCGGTTCCGCCGATCTCTGGCGGATGCTCATCGGTCAGCACCAGTTCGAGGGTGGATTGACCCCAGAGCGCTGCCGGCAGCATCGCGCGGAGCACCAGCCCGATCGGGGCGCCGTAGTAGCGCCCCACCTGACCCGCCAGCGCCAGCAGCGCGGGAGGAATCGCCGGCGCGGCATCGGGTGTGGCCAGCAGGTCGCGTGCGACCACCGACGGCGCGGCAACGTCGACCGCCGTAATGATGCCGACCATTTCCTGGCGCCTGACCGGAACGACAACGCGCGCTCCGGGGAGCGCGCGGTCGGCGAGAGCGGCGGGAATCCGGTAGGCGTACGGCTCGGCCAGTGGCAGCGGCAGCGCGACGCGCGCATACCGCTCGGTCATCGTCGGGTCACGCCAAGGCCAGGTGCGTCGGGGAGAGCGACCTGACCACCGACAATCGTGGCACCCACGAAGGGATCGTCTGCCAGCAGTGCCGCACCATCGAGGTCCACGATGTCGACCAGCGGGGTGACGTGGGCCGCCCCGGAGATCCCGAGGGACGATTCGATCATACAGCCCACCATCACCATCATTCCGTGGCTCCGTGCCACCGCGATCATCCGCAGCGCTTCACGCAGGGAGCCGCACTTGGCGAGCTTGATGTTGATCCCGTCCACCCGCCCCGCCAGTGCGGAGATGTCTCCGGCGGTGACACAGCTTTCGTCGGCAATCAGCGGGATGCGCGCGTGGCGGCGGATATGCGCCAGTCCATCGAGGTCACCGGCGACGACCGGCTGTTCGAGCACGGTGACGCCGAACTCTTCCAGCACGGGGAGCATCCGCACCGCGTGCGCCGGCGTCCAGCCGCAGTTGGCATCGACCCGCAACTCCTTGTCGGTCGCGCTGCGGATCGTCTGCAACAGCTCAAGGTCATTGTCCGAACCGAGCTTGATCTTGAGGATCGGATACTCCGCCGCTTCGGCCACTTTTTGCCGCAGCATCGCCGGGGTATCGATTCCGATCGTGAAGGTCGATCGCGGTGCCGCCGCGCGATCGAGCCCCCAGAGCTGCCACAGCGGTATTCCCAGCCGCTTGCCGACCAGGTCGTGCAGTGCCATCGAGATCGCCGCGCGTGCCGCCGCGTTCCCGTGGAGGGCAAGCTCGAGCCGCCGCTCGACCGCCTCCAGCTGCATCGGGTCGTCGCCAAGGAGGGGGGCATAGCTGGCGAGCGCGGCCAGCACCGTTTCGAGTGTCTCACCGTAAAAGCGCGTCGCTGCCGCCTCGCCCCACCCTTCGACGCCGTTGGCGTCGGTGATGCGGACCATCACCGTGCGGTATTCGCTCTGTCCACCACGCGCGATGATGAAGGGGTGTCGCGTGTGGAGGGTGAGGACTTCGGTAGTGAGGCGCAGTGACATAGCGAGGTCGTCGGCTCGTGAAGGTGGAGGTGGCGGGAAAGCTACACCCGGCCCAGCCTCAGGCGAGCGCCCGCACCGTCGCCACCACGCCTGCCGCGAGCCGCACCGGCGCGTAGCCACCCTCCATCAACCCCACCACCGGCACCGATGGAAACCGCTCTCGCAACCGCACGACCCAACTGGCGTAGTCGGCCGGCTCCAGCGTGAAGCCCCCCAACGGATCTCCCAGCATTCCGTCGTACCCGGCGGAGAGGAGGATGAGATCGGGAGGCCACCCTGCGGTGGCCGAAGTGATTCCTTGCCAAAGCGTCTCGACATAGCGGGCGGAGGGGAGGCCTGCGGCGAGGGGGAGGTTGAAGCAGTTCCCGCTGCCCCGCTCCGCGGCACTGCCCGTCCCGGGGTACCACGGCCATTGATGCATCGAGATGAAGCGGGTGTCTGGTTCCGCTTCGATCAGCGCCTGCGTGCCGTTCCCGTGATGCACGTCCCAGTCGATGATCAACACACGCTGGCGGCCCAGCGCACGCGCCGCGGCGGCAAGCACGGCCACGTGATTGATGAGGCAGAAGCCCATCCCTGATTCGGCCAGCGCGTGGTGCCCAGGCGGGCGGACGGCGGCGAAGGCGTGTCCCGCCCCCGCGTGCGCGTGCGCGAGGGCGGCGAGTGCGGCGCCGGTGGCGCTGAGTGCGGCCTCCCAGCTGCCGGGGCCGACCGGAGTGTCAGGACCGAACTCCCCGCCGCGCGCCGCGCGCGCCACCACTTCCTCGAGATAGCGCCGACTGTGACAGCTCAAGGCGTCCTCGAGCGCGGCGGGTGCAGCCTCGACGACGTGCACCCCCGCCGTGGCGTGCAGGGCCGCCAGTACGGCCGCAAGCCGGGCGGGGCGTTCAGGATGTGCCGGGCCCGGCTCGTGACGCGCACAACTGGCGCCGATGAACACCTCGATTGGCACTACCGCACGGCGCGACGACGACGACGCAGCACGATCAGCGCTCCGCCGGCGGGAAACGCCACTTCGCCGAGCGTCCGGGACTCGTCGGGCAGCTCCGCGCCACGAAACTTCATCAGGTACTCGGTGGGGTCTTCCACAATCCGCATGGCGGCGAGCGCTTGCCGCTTGACCTCGGCGAGGGTCGTCGCCGCGGCCAGGTCGAGCGTGATGTCGTCCCACGCCTCCAGGACCGTGACGCGAACCGCCATCACCGCGCTCACGAGGCGGCCCCAGCGGCGGGGAGGGTCGTGAAAAAACGATCGACGGCCTGGTCGAACAGCAGGGTCGAGCCTCGCACCCGCGTCGAGTTGCCGGAGGGGAAGGCGGCGAGGGCGACCTCCTCTCCACCCTTGCCGCGCAGCACCAGCCACCCCGGACCCTCCTGCTCGGGAAAGGCCGAAGTGTTCGGCACGCGTTCGGCGAAGAAGCGCTTGGCGCGCTGGAAGACCTCGGCAGGTGCCAGCGAGGTGGTCGTCTCGAAGACCATCGGTCACCGATTCCGCAGGATGGTGATGCCGGTCGGCTGGGCCGCCACCGGATAGCTGCTGGTGATGGTGAGCGTGGTCAGGTCGAGCACGTCCACGGCACCGAAGTCAGCACCGATCGACTCCTGTGAGATGTAGGCGTAGCGACCATCGGGGGAGAACGCGACACCGTGGACGATCTTCTTGGCCGTCGGGAGGCGCTTGCGCTCGAGCAGGGTGCTGGCGTCGATGACCGAGATGCTCTGATCTTTCTTGTTGGTGACGATCAGCAGTGCGCCATCGCCGGAAGGCTCCACGTTGTAGGCGCCGGCACCGGTGGGAATCGACTTGATGAGGGTGCGTGTTTTCGAATCCCACACCTGCAGCGCGTTGCCATAGTTGCAGGCCACGAAGAGGCGGGAATCGTCCGCTGAGACCGACACGAATGTGGCGGCGCACTCCTTGGTGAGATCGGGGCCGCCGGGCGGCGCAGGGCGGTCCATCCCCGCCATCGCGCCGTGATCCATCCCGGGCATCGTGTGGCCCCGGCCGAGCTTGATGCGGTGCACGATGGTGAGGGTGGAGACATCGATCTCCACGATCTCGTCGGAATGCATACAGGAAATGTACGCTGTGGTGCCGGCGTGGTTCACCTTCGCGCCGTGCGGCATCTCGCAGGCGGCAAGGTTGGTGATGGTGGTCATCGTCGGGGTATGCACGATGGTCACCGGGTTCACCTTCGGTCGGTCACCATAGAAATCGGAGTTGGCCACGAACGCGAAGTCGCCGTCGGGTGTCAGCCCGATGGTCGTCGGATACATCTCGAGCGGCGCGGCACCGATCAGCGAGTCGGTGTTCGCATCGAGTCGCCAGAGTGATCCGAATGGTGTCCCGTGCGACACGGTCACGTAGTACGACTTCTGGTCGGGTGCGGTGGCGATGTTATGCGGCCCGTCCATCTCTGGCGGGCGCGGATCAATCTTGACGACCCGATCGAGGGTGAGCCGGCCACCGGGCGCCGGGCGCAGCCAGGTCACCATATCCCCCGACTCGCTGACGACGCCGACGAAATACGCTGGCGGGGATTGCCCCATCGCGGCGCCGCTCGCCAGGACCATCCAGGCGACGATACAGGCTACGTACTTCATCCAACGTCCTCCTCGAACAGACGGGCCGAGACCACCGAGTGAAACGTGTGCCCGGCCCGAAACAGGTCAATGATGCGGGGACGGCGCCGAAGCACCAGGATCAGATCCCCCGGGGGTGGCTCCCGTATGCCGTCCAGTAGAAGATAGGCGGGCAGTCGGGCCTCCGCCGGGACCGCGACCTGGTACCGCCGACCGTGCCAGACCACCGCGACCTCACTCGGCAGCTGCCGCACCGGACGGTCGAGAAACCAGTCGTCCTCCACCTGGTACACCCCGGGCGCCGGCGAGTCGCCATCGAGGAAAAACACCGGGTCAAACGGCTCCTTATCGTGACGCGCGTAGTTCTGCTCCGCCGCCCGATCGAGCGCCTCCAATTCATCGCGACGCGCCCGCCACTCGACGTGGTGTCGCAGTTCGTGAGTGACGGTCTCCCACGCCTCCTGCTCCCAGTCGAAAGAGGGATCGAGGTGGGCGAGGGCGCGGAAGGAGCCGTAGTAGATCACCACCCGGCTCTGAATTGTGTCGGTTCCGCTCCCCTCAAGCTGGAGCGGAATGCACTCGCCCAGGGTGTAGATGTCGGCGCGCACTGGATGCGGGAGGGTCCGAGGCGAGACGACCACCTCGGTGACACCGTCGAAATATTCGGCGGGCACGTCGGTGGTCAGGCGGCGCACCAGCGCCTCGAAGGCGTCGGGGGTCACCCGCCGAGGCGCTCGGCGACCCAGGCAGGGACGTGATCGAGTCCGATCCGTTCCTGCGCCATCGTATCACGATGCCGGACAGTGACCGTTCGCGAAGTGAGGGTTTCGTGGTCGACGGTGAAGCACCACGGCGTCCCGACCTCGTCCTGGCGTCGGTAGCGACGCCCGATCGCGCCGCTGTCGTCATAGAACGTGGGCGCCCTGCGGCGCAGGTCGTGATACAGCGTCAGCGCCAGCTCGGGAAGGCCGTCCTTCTTCGTCAGCGGCAGTACCGCCGCCTTGAGCGGAGCGATTTGCGGGTGGAAGCCAAGCACTACGCGGACTTCGCCTTCCACCATCTCCTCCCGATAGGCATCGGCCATCACCGTGAGCGTGACACGGTCGGCGCCAGCCGATGTTTCCACGACATAGGGGAGATAGCGCTCGTTCGCCGTCTGATCGAAATACTCCAGCTTCTTGCCGGAATGCTCCTGATGGCGCCCGAGATCGAAGTCGGTTCGATTGTGAATTCCTTCGATTTCCTGCCACCCGAACGGGAACTCGTACTCGATGTCGTAGGCGGCCTTGGCATAGTGGGCCAGCTCGCCCTCGCCGTGCTCGTGCCAGCGCAGCTTGGCGGGGTTGAGCCCCAGGTCGTGGTGCCAGGCCATCCGGATACTGCGCCAGCGCTCAAACCACTCGTCATCGGTGCCTGGCCGCACGAAGAACTGCATCTCCATCTGTTCGAACTCGCGCGTCCGGAAAATGAAGTTGCCCGGCGTGATCTCGTTGCGGAACGCCTTGCCGATCTGGGCGATTCCGAAGGGGATTTTCTGACGCGAGGAATTCAGAACATTGAGATAGTTCACATAGATCCCTTGCGCCGTTTCCGGACGCAAGTACACCACCGAGCCGCTCTCTTCGACCGGACCCATCATCGTCTTGAACATCAGGTTGAAGTTGCGAGCTTCCGTCAGGTCGCAGGCGCTGTACTCGCCGGGTGCCTTGCTCGGCTTCTGCGGGCAGCGGGCATCCGGGATTTTGTCGGCGCGGAAGCGAGACTTGCAGGTGCGGCAGTCAACCAGTGGATCGGTAAACCCCGCCACGTGCCCCGACGCCTCCCAGACTTTCGGGTGCATCAGAATCGCGGCATCCAGCCCTTCGATGTCATCGCGCGCGTACACCAGCGAGCGCCACCAGCGTTCCTTCACGTTGCGCTTGAGTTCGACGCCCAGTGGCCCGTAATCCCAGACGGAACCCAGCCCGCCATAGACTTCGGATGACTGAAAAACGAACCCCCGGCGCTTGGCCAGGGAGACCAGTTTGTCCATTACGGAAATGTCAGGCATCTGGCGATACTGGCTAGAGTCGTGGGGCCGCGCGTGCGGCGGGAGCGGAAACGTAACCCGACCCGGCAGTCGGCTCCATCGGTTGGAGGTTCAGTGTTGCGCCAACGCCACATCCGGCCGCCATTCTTCTGCTTCGCTGGAGCATCTCCGGGGAATGGGCGGCGCCCCGGCGTGACGCTCCTCGAAATGATGATCGTGCTGGTGATGGTCGGCATTCTCTCCAGTATCGCCGCCTCGCGACTCGACTGGCTGAAATACCGGGCCGACAGCGCGGCACGCGGTGTCCTGACCGACCTTGCCAACGCCCAACGTCTGGCGGTCTCGCTCCAGGCCAACGTCAGGGTGACCATCCCCGATCCGGCACGGATGCTCATCCACGAAGATCTCGACGACAACGGTGCCGTCGCGCCCGCTGAACGGGTCCGGAGTGCGCCGCTGGACGACGGCTTCACCTTCGCCAAGGGGACGGCCGCCGACACACCCTCGCCCGCCGATCCGGCCGCGCTGACGGTGCTCACCTTTCGTCGCGATGGTTCGGCCAACCG
>JANLPG010000184.1:0-11213 GCA_031367105.1 Gemmatimonadota bacterium
CAAGGCCAAGGCGGAGCTGGCGTCGGCGAAGAGCCAGCCGAGTGGGAACCAGTCGCAGATGACGCCGGATCAACAGAAGCAGATGTGCGACGCCATCAAGAACTTCTCGCTGGCGACCGCGATGAACAACGCGATGAAGAGCATGCTCAACGATCTGAAGGACGAGGCGATCAAGGGAGCGGCTCAAGGGGCTGCCAACAAGGTGCGGCGGGGGTTGGGCGGCTTGATCCGCCGGCCGTAGCGGCGCTACGGCTCCAAGCGCGCGGTGGCTACGGCGCTCCACGCCTTTGCCCCCTCCGTGCGTTCGATCGAATTGGCGTACTTCGACCCGGTCGTCACCCCGCCGGCCCGGAAATAACCGCCCGGGGTAGTCCCGGTGGACCGATTCGGCTAGCGTTCAGTATGGCTGATACCGAAAACACCACTCCGGCCGCGACCCCCGATCCGATGGGGCAGCGGATGTTCAAGGCGCGCACCATCATCATCTCCGGCGAGATCACGCAGGAGCTGTCTGAAAAGGTGATGGCGCAACTGCTGACGATGTCGGCCGAGTCGGCGACGCTGCCGATTACGATCTATATCAATTCCCAGGGCGGACACGTCGAGGCGGGCGACACCATCCACGATATGATCCGCTACGTCCTGCCCAAGGTGCGGATCGTCGGAACCGGATGGGTCGCGAGTGCCGGTGCGCTGATCTACGTCTCGGTTCCCCGGGAAGATCGTTACTGCCTCCCCAACACCCGATTCCTGTTGCACCAACCGGCCGGCGGAATGGGCGGGACCGCTTCGGACATTGCCATCGAGGCCCGGGAGATCGTCAAGATGCGCGAACGACTGAACGACATTTTCGCGCGGGAGACCGGTCAGAGCGTCGAGCGGATCGAGGACGACACCCACCGGAACTTCTGGCTGGGGGCCGAAGAGGCGAAGGTATACGGCCTGGTGGGAACGATCATCGCCAAGCAATCCGAGCTGAAGTAGCGGAGTTCGCCGGCAGTTTGCCCGCTGGTCTAGCGCAAAGCGAAAAGCGGAGGTAACCTCACGGGTCGTGTCGGGTTCCAAGCCCCCCTGCGAGGTTCCGATGGTGTTCACTGCTCGTTTGTCCGGCGCGGTTCGTGATCCCTCTGGTCGCCCCATCCGCGGCGCGGAACTGACCCTGTTGCCCCTCAACCTGCGCGCGATTTCCGGCGTGGCGGGTGAATTTGCGTTCATCATTCCCAGTGGTGGTCGCTTTACCTTGCACGTCGCCGCTGCGGGCCATCTGGCGGTGGCGATTGAGCAGCTGGATCTCCCGCGTGGGGCCGTCCTCCGTCAGGAGGTCACCCTCTCACCCCGGCACCCCTCGCCGGTGACGCGAGTCTGGCGGGACGGGATGGCGCACCGGGCGTCGGTCCGGTAGCCCAGATCGCCCCCGAGGAGGTGCTTTCGGCCCGGAACCGCTAGCGCGGCAGCGCGAGAGGTGGCATCGTTGTGTCTCCTCTCGCCCAGAGTCATTCGATGCGTCGCTCCGTAATCGTTGGATTATCGCTCGTTGCCCCGCTGACGCTGAGTGCCCAGGTGGTAATCCCGCCTGCTGCACAGCAGATCGCTCTCGCGGTGCTGCCACTCCCGCAGGAATTTCGCGCCGACGCCACCGTCCTGGGATACAGCGCCGAGGGGAAGCTGGTGACCCTCCGCGCCGGCACCGGGCCGATGACCTGCCTCGCCGATGACCCGAAGAACGAGAAGGGCTTCCACGTCGCCTGCTACCACAAGTCGATGGAACCGTTCATGGCGCGGGGTCGCTCGTTGCGGGCGAGCGGCGTGACTGGCGCGCAGGTCGATTCCGTGCGCTTCAAGGAAGTAAAGGCCGGAAAGCTCAAGATGCCGAAGCAGGCGGCCCTCTGGTCGCTCTCGGGTGATGCGACCTCGGTCAATCTGGAAGCGGGGACGGTGGGCGCGGAGGTGCACGCCCTCTACGTCGTCTATATGCCGTATGCGACGCCGGCCTCGACCGGATTGCCGGCGGCGCCGGGGAAGGGTGCGCCGTGGGTGATGTTTCCCGGCACCCCGAAGGCCCATATCATGTTCATTCCGGCGATGTAATCGGATGATCACTGTTGTGGGGGAGGAATGCTGATCGACGCGGTACGGGACTGCCTGGTGCGCGACCTCGAAGGACTCGCCGCCGAACTCGACGGCTACCCCGACGAGGCATCGGTGTGGCGGGAGGTGCCGGGATTCGCCAACTGCACCGGTACACTGGTCCTCCACTGCTGTGGCAATTTGCGCCACTTCATCGGTACGGTACTGGGCGAGAGCGGCTACGTCCGGAATCGCGAGGTGGAGTTCTCGACGCGCGGAGTCTCGCGCGCGGCATTACATCTGCTGCTGGCGGTCACCCGGGATGAAGTCGCCCGCGGGCTGGAAGTTTTCGATCCCGCGAGGCTGGCGGAGCGGTTTCCGGTCGAAGTGGGTGGCGGCCACCTGCCGATCGACCGGATGCTGGTGCATCTCACGGCGCATCTTGCCTATCATCTGGGCCAGGCCGATGGGCATCGTCGCGCGACCACGGGTGAGCGAAAGAGCGTGGGGGCGATGGGCGTCGCGGTCTTGCTGGACTAGGACCTTAGGAGCAGCGAGCGACTGCTCGGCTCACGTTGCTGTCCGGCTGTCTCACATCGGAGTTTGGTATGGTAACCGCGATCATCCTGCTCACCGTTGCCCGTCAGCAGATCAAGACCGTCGCGGAGCGACTGGCCGAGATGCCGGAAGTGAGCGACGTCTTTTCGGTGGCGGGCAAGTTTGACCTGGTGGCAATCGTGCGGGTGCAGGCGAACGAGGATCTCGCCGACCTGGTGACCGACCGGATGGTGCGGCTCGAAGGCATCGAGGGGACGGAGACGTTGATCGCGTTTCGGGCCTACTCTCGCCGCGATATCGAGGCGGGGTTCTCACTCGGGGCCGAGGGGTAGCCTGGGGCTCGCGATGCTGAGCGAATCGCGTGCGTGGGCGTATGTCGTTATCGCCGGGCTCTTCGAGGTGGGCTGGGCGATCGGCCTCAAGTACAGCGAAGGATTTTCGAAGCCCTGGCCGAGTGCGCTCACGGTGGTCGGGATGATCACATCGATGTGGCTGCTGGCACAGGCGCTTCGGGTGCTGCCGGCGGGGACGGGATACGCCGTCTGGACCGGCATCGGCGCCGTGGGGACGGCGATTCTTGGCATCGTGCTGCTAGGGGAGTCGAGGAATGGGTGGCGATTGCTTTGCATCGGGCTGATCGTGACGGGGATTCTAGGGCTGAAGCTGGTGAGCGATCAGTAGGGCTGGCGGCGGGATCCCGGTTGCCGGACCCCCCCGCCGCGGGCTATAATCCCGCGTTGTCGGCCAGGTAGCTCAGTTGGTAGAGCACGTGACTGAAAATCACGGTGTCGGGGGTTCAATTCCCTCTCTGGCCACTCGGATAATGAGTTGATATATAAAGACTTGCGAAGCGTCTAGCTGATCTCACCGGCTGGGCACTTTTTGCGTAGCAAGCCAATGGTAAGCCAATGGGTTCGGTTGTGCTGCTGACCGAGGCGACCTGTCGCAACGAACCACCTGACGATCAGCGAGCTCAAGCCCAACGCAACCCAGAGATAGCGAAGAAAGCCGTGAATCAGACCGGGTACGGCTCACTATGCCTGGGGAACCCTTTGCGTTGATTCCTTTTAGCTCGCCGCAGACGTTTGAGTGAGCCGCACAAGTGGGGCGCTGCGCCACACCAACTTTCCAACTGTAGACCTTAAGGAGCTATAGAATGCGGTTCAAGAATCTCATTGTCGTTTCAGCGCTTGTGGTGATGGGAGCTGCTCGCGCGAATGGCCAGTCTACAGGAGTTCCTCCCCTCTGTGCCCCGGCCGATGACCGTTGGGCGGAGGAAATGCGAGGTTACATCAATAACATTCTTTCGAAGCCGGAGTTCACGAAGGTTCGCGAGTTGGACGGCCTGCCGGCGGTGAACTACTCGACCGTGACATCTGTGCAGGCCGAGGAGTTGTGCTCCAAGGCCGCAGTGTTCATGAACAACCATCGGAAAGCACCGCTGCCTACACCCTCAAAGGTGTACATCCTGAAAATCGGCTCGGTGTACTGGGTGGAGGACCCCACGTATAAGGCTGGCGAGTACACTCGGGTTCTCGTACTCGACAGCACGATGACAAAGGTTGTTGGCCTTCCCGGGCGCTAACGCTCCGGGTAGTCCCGCAGTATGATTTCGGAGTGGCCTCGGCGAGTGTCGGGGCCATTCTACCGTTCGCGATCACGGCAGTGTTCTGATCGACCGTGATTGAGATCGCCTTGGATACGGAGGGAGGGGAAGGGTGAGCGATGAGCAGGAGCCTGGCAAATCATGGGGGCATCTTCGGCCCATGATCTTTCGCTATTTGGAGAAGGAGCATGTCGATGCGTTCTTCGCCGATGGCAGCCTTCGCGTCAGCTCCTTCCAGCTATTCCAGACCCACCCAGACGAGACGCGACGCGATGGGAAGGAAGGGCAGTGCATTGTAGTTCACCGGAACACTTCAGGTACTGGCCAGACGATAATGGTGAAAGGGCGATTTGGGGGCGACTGCTACGTTCTTTGCGGCTCCATGAGGCCCTCTCAGCAAAAACGATTCAAGCGCGACTCCTTTATCGCGATCCATAATCCCGTCGGGTTTGGAATCGTGATCGCGAACGCCATTCCGAACTGCGTCGGAGGAGCGGACAGCCCAGTGATCTATGACCGCAGCATTCAAGTGCATCGTGATTTCGGAAACCTGGACCTCAACTCGTTCCAGCGCGAGGACGAACCGACGCAACTCGATCCCACTAAGGCGATGACCCTCGCTGGTTTGGCGGGACATGAGCTCGTCTACCGCAAGCATGACAAGTTCGTAAAGGAGGCCGAATATCGATTGGTCTGGCAGGTTTCAGGGGTCGTCCAGCCCTACCTCGATCTGAGGGTGCCTGAAGCGAGGCAGTTTTGTTATCCGCCGGATGACATCAGGGTCGGGGGTTGATGGTCGAAGCTAGCGCCAGTCTATAAGCCGTACCCCAGGATTTCGCCGGACGCGCGGACGCGCCGGCGATCACGTGAAGCTAGGGCTTGGGCGGTCCCAGGAACCTCTTGCCGCTGATCTTGGAGAGTGGCTTTCCCTTTCGCTTTCCTTCCGAACGTTGCGGCCTTGCCAGGCAACCAGAAACGCCCCACCCGAGAGGCAACTGCCTAGTCGAGATCTCCGAGTCTCCCGGCCAGCAGCCATCCGACACGGCTGCTCCGGGCCAGGTGGCGTTTTGATTACGAGAAAACCGCAGGTCCATGCGAGGCGGGTTTTAGGACACGGGGGGTAGGTGCGTAGGGGTCATGGTATGGGGTTTCCGCAACAGGTACGCATTAGCCGATCGACGCGGATGCGGAAGCCCGACGCACCTCGGACTCCTGCCGCGCCGTAACTAGCTGACCCGTGACTGCCGGATCGGCGTCACCGTCGTCTCACTCCCACTCAGTGCCGCCGCCATGTCGGCTCCAGCCCGCTCAGAGGCAGAGCTAAGTGGATCGTTGGCGAGATGTGCATATCGCTGTGTCGTGCTCGCCTGGGTGTGTCCGAGCAGCCCGCCGATCAAAACCAGCGAGGAGCCGCCACCTACGGCCACAGTGGCGTAGGTATGCCGGAGATCGTGCAGTCTCACATTGTCCAGTCCCGCCGCCTGACGAACGCGATACCAAGCACGCGTGATTTCCGACCGAGGAGTGAGCGGGTCCAGTCCAGGGAAGACATACGGACTAGTCGCGTGTTGCGGCCGCCGCGTGAGGATCTCTCGTGCGGGTGCGTTCAGGGGCCGGAAGCTCTTGCCAGTCTTCGTGTCGCTGAGGACCAACAATTCCCTGGCGAGATCCACTTCACTCCATCGCAGCCCGAGGATCTCGGACTTGCGGCACCCTGTAAAGAGCAGGAGCCGAATCGCCTCGACTGCGTCAGCGTCGATTGGTAGCCGAGGAGGTGCCTTCATGTTCCGCTTCGCGTAACCCCTTAGGGCCGATTCGGTCGGCGGGAGTCCGAGAGTTTCGGCTTCACGAAGGACGGCACCAAGACGCGAGAGCTCGATTGCACTCAGGAAGTGCTCCTTGCCACGTTCCTTGTAGCGGTCGACAGCCTTGCATGGATTCGACCCGCCAGGGCGATATCCCTCCTTCTCCGTCCACGAGCAGAAAGCGCTCAGGATTGCCAGCACCCGGTTCGCCTGCACGGGCTTGTCGCTCAGCTTCTGGTGTAGCCGGGCGGCGTCCTGCGTGGTCAGGTCGGCAACCCGGCGCGAGCCGAGTGCGGGCAGGATGTAGGAGTCAAAAAGGCGCTGCGTCCATTCTGCCGTCCCGGCCTTTCTGAGCGAGCCCTGCCGCGTGATGTAGCGGGGTGCCAGACCGAAGACAGTAGGTGCCTCCTTGGCGGTCTTCAGGCTCTGTGCGGGGTCCTTTCCTGCCGCCACATCTCCCAGGAGCTCCTGGGCCCGCTTGCGAGCTTGCTCAACTGTTAGGGCCCCGTGCGGTCCGATGGTGTGGCGCCTGCTGGTGCGTTGGGATCGTGGGCGGTACTGGACGACGTAGACTTTCCGCCCCGAGGGGAGGACCTTCACACCGAAGCCTCGTAGCTTGGTATCCCAGACGAAGAACGCGGCTGCCTCGGTAGGGAGTGCTTCAACAGAGAACTTCGTCAGGACTTGAGCCGCCACGGGGTACACTCCAGTAAGCCAGGTGTGCTGCAGTAAGCCAATAGTAAGCCACCTGGGGCGATATCCAGCTATCCCAGGAACAGACCAACCCGCGCAAAGCGAGGATTTGAGCGTGTTTTCGATTGTCTGGAGATCACCAGCGACCCAGTCTACTGTGACTAAAAATCACGGTGTCGGGGGTTCAATTCCCTCTCTGGCCACTGGAAATCGAGAAGGGGTCCTCCGCCGTGGAGGACCCCTTCCCTTGCCTGCGCTATCGGGGAGGCGAAGCTACGCCGTTGCCTTCCCGTCGAGCATCGCTGCGACGGCGCCCAGGATCCCCATGAAGATCACATTGACGACGATGAGTTCCCACGCGACGGCGTAGGGGAAGTCCTTGATGTACATCTGCCAGAACAGCACCGCGGGGAAACTGATGAATGCTCCGGCGAATGCCCCGAAGCGGAATCCGGCACCGGGGCCGCGCCCGCCGACCGACCCGAACCGGTCCCAGGCCAGCATCAGCATAAAGGCGGCGGCAAAGTCGCCGATGATCAGCCACATCAGCTGAGGATTCGGGTTGATCCACGGCAGCGACGCAAAGATCGAGGGCCAGAGAAACTTGTTCAACACCCAATCCATCACGTTCGCGACAATTCCGAGCACGATCGTCCCCATCAGAATCCGGCGCGTGTTCATCGGTGCCTCGTGGTAGCGAGTATTCAGGGGGAGTAGTGGCGGGAGCGGGTTGCCGGTGCGGTACCGCGGCGGACCCCCTCACAAGCTCCGGCGCGGTACCGCTGCCGTCAAGAGGGGAGGGCGCCGAGGAGCTCGGTCCCGATGGACCGCATCGCCGCCAGGGTCTCGTCGATGTCCTGGATGGTGGTGCGATGGGAGCAGATCGAGAGCCGCTGGGTCACTCGGCCGTGGATCCGGGTCGTCATCGCAAAGCCGAGCTGTCGCTTGACGAGTTCATCGGCGACTCGCTGGTTCAGCTGGTCGAGCCGCGCATCATCGCCGCGTAGCGCTGGCGGCAGATAGCGGAAGGAGTAGATGTACAGTTCCGGTTCGGGCTGGATGACTTCAAAGTCCGGTGCGGCCGCCACGCTTGCGTGCAGGTGTTTCGCGCAGGCGATCGTGCGGCGGAAGATGGCGCGATACCCCTCGGCCCCGTAAAAGCGCAGCGACATCCAGACCTTGAGCGCGCGCCAGCCGCGGGAGAGTTGCGGGCCGTACTCGAAGTAGTTGAGGCCGGTATACTCGCTCGGCAGCGAACTCAGCAGGTACGTCGCCTGAATCGTGAACGCCTGGCGCAGCGCTTCGGCATCACGCACCAGCAGGCAGGCTGCTTCGTACGGGACGCCGAGCCATTTGTGGGCGTCAAACGATATCGAATCGGCGCGAGTCATCCCCGCGAAATTGTCGGCGAGTTCCGGCAGCATCGCACCGAGCGCGCCGCAGGCACCATCGACGTGGAACCAGAGGTTGCGCCGGGCGGCGACGTCCGCCAGTGCGTCGAAGTCATCGAGTGCGCCAACATTGATCGATCCACCGTGCCCGACAATGCAGAAGGGCGTCATCCCGTTGGCAATGTCGGCGTCGAGCATTGTCTCGAGCGCTGCAATGTTGATGGTGAAGTCGGGGTTGCTGGGCACCTTGCGCAGGGCGTTGCGGCCGAGGCCGAGGAGGTTGACGGCGGACTGGAACGAGACGTGGTACTCGTGATCGGCCATATAGACGGTGAGGTGACGCGACCCCCCGGGGGCCTGGAGTCCGTGCGCGGCGATATCCCAGGTGGCCTTGGCGCAGAGCGCCGTGCGGAGGCCTGCGACGTTCGCCATCGTACCCCCGCTGAGAAAAATCCCGCCGGTTTCGGGGGCATAGCCGATCAGCTCGCTGAGCCAGGCGATGGTCCGCCGTTCGATCTCGGTGGCGGCTGGCGACGCTTTCCAGCCGCCGAGGTTGGCGTTGAGCGTCGAGGCGAGGGCGTCGGCGAGGGCGCCGATCTGAGAACCTGAGCCGTTGACGAATCCGAACCATTTGCCGTGGCCGAGGATCGACGAGTTGGGGAGGATCTTGGTGGTCCAGTCGGCGAGGATGGCGTAGGGATCCTCGGGGAGCTCTGGCACCGGGAGATCGAAGAGGGCGTGTACCGCGTCAGGGTGCTGGGCGGGGAAAGGGGCAGCGGCGTCGAGGTCGGCGAAGAAGGCCGTGATCAACTCGATGGTCTCGTGCCCCAGGGCTCGAAATGCCTCAGGTGGGAGGTCCACGAACGGCGCCGGGGCTTCGGTGGGAGTCTTCATCGCTGGAGTATGGTGGGGGAGGGGCAGCGCCGCCACACTGCCTCCGGGCGGGGGGTGTGGCGGCCATCGCGCCAAGCGGGCCGGGACCGTAGTATCATAGGCGTCGCTTGAACTTCCCCCGCTGAGGTCTGGATTGATGCCGCAACCCTCCCCCTACCGCTCGCTCCCAGCGACCCGCCGCATCGGACTGGTCGCCCACGACATCGCCTCCAGCCGCGAGTCGCGGGATGGCTACATCCGCAGGATCGTGGCGCGCGGGGGCGGCTTCCGGGCGGAAAAGCTTCGCGAATGGCCGCCAGTGCAGCTAGCGCGCGAGATCGTCCGCCACAGCCTGGAGACGCTTCACGACGAACTTGGGCTGTTGCAGACGCTGTACGTGGAGTTGGAGCCCGGACTGCAAATCGCCTTCCTCGAGCTGGTGGGTGTGCGCCACGAAGGTGCGATGATCCCCGACGACCTCAAGCCGCCATTTGCCGACGCTGCCACGGTCCGCCACGCCGCGCAGGCGCTGGTCGATCAGTACGGGGACGACGCCAGGCACTATCTCCGGACCATCGCGCTCTACAACGCCGACGCGTGGCCGGGGCTGGCGGTGCTGCTCGAGGAGCTGGAGACGGTGGCGGGGTAGTCGGGAACCGGGTCGAGGGTCGACAGCAGTGGGGTGGCTGTCACACCCTGGTGGGACATTGATCGCGCCTTCCGGCATACCGCTGGGGGGCGCCATTTCTTCCCCCCTCAGGAGCCTGCCCAATGAAGCGATCCCCCCTTGAGATGGCGACTCCAGTGACGAAGCGGCGCGCGGCGGCAGCGGTGGCCGTGGCGCTCGTGCTCGGGGGCTGCCTCCCGGTACTTGTTGGTGGATTGATCATGAAGAGCACGTCGAGCAAGGGCCAGAAACAGGAATTCATGAATCAGCTACAGCGCACCAACTTCGACCGCGAATCCAAGGGACTCCCTGCACTTGAGTGGTGTTCCGAAGCCTACCGCTTCGACAAGGGATGGGCGTCGGAAGATGCGAACTGTGCTGCGCGCATCAAGGCGTACGAGGCGGGAGACGCCAAGGCCCTGAATCCGCCGGTGATGTCCGCGAAGGGGGATACTGTCACACGCACTCCTCGATCCGACACCACCCGCTCACCAGACGCATTTCCTCCAGTGAGCGAGCCCGGACGCTACCGAGATCAGGAGAGCCGACGACCACCGCGAGCGCCTGGGCACGCGACACTGCAACATTGAGTCGGTTGGGTGAGAGCAGAAACTGGGGCCCGCGTGGTGCATCATCGAGACTCGAGGCGCACATCGAGATGATTGCCACCGGCGCCTCCTGCCCCTGGAACTTGTCGACCGTGCCGACTCGGGCGAAGGGTCCCAGGCGCGCCTTGAGTGCCCGCACCTGCAGATTGAACGGCGCCACGACGAGAATGTCGTCCATCGTCATTTTGCGCACCGGAGCACCTTTCACCTCCACCTCACAGGTGAGCAGGAGCGCAACGGCCTCGGCGATGGCCTCGACCTCCTCGTCGCTCTCCTGAGTGTTGCCGGTGTGCTCCACCGGGACGAAGCGCACACCGGATGCAATGCCGATGCGGGTGCGTTCGGCGCCGACAATCCGGTTGCCGTGCGCCGTCACGGCCGAGCCCAGGCGTCCCTCGTAGTAGGCCTCCGAGATGACGCGACAGACGTCAGGGTGCATTCGATACGACTGACCGAGGAAGATTCCCAGATCAGGCGGTACGGTCGCCTTCCCCTTCAAGACGTACTCAAGCACAGAGAGGCCACTTTCACCTGGATGAGTTCCTTGCATCGGCTGGGCCAGCTGCATCGGATCGCCGAGCAGGATCAGGTTCCGGGCCGCCGCGCCAACGGCGACGGTGTTGGCAAGCGAGAACTGGCCAGCCTCCTCGATGAAGAGATAGTCGAGCGTGCCGGCAAGCTCGGCTCGCGAGAAGAGCCAGGCGGTGCCGCCGATGGCGAGCGGCCCTGCTGCGATCGACGCAGCCGCTTCAGCGGATTCAATCCAGTCGATCCGTCCGCTGAGAATGCGTGCGTGATCACCTTCACCGCCGACCTTGATCAACGTCGCGTGCGCGCCAACCTCCTCAGCTCGAGAAGCGATTCGATCCATCAAGTTCAGGATCACTTGATGGCCGTTCGCGACGATGCCCACCCGCTTGCCGTCGGCGAGCAGCGCAAGCACGA
>JANLPG010000161.1:0-51470 GCA_031367105.1 Gemmatimonadota bacterium
GGCGTCGTGTGGCTCGCATCGTGGCTGCATCGAGGGTGGCGAGGTCGCGGCCCTCGAACTGGACGGTGCCCGCAGTCGGTGGCTCGAGGCGGAGCACGGCTCGACCGACCGTACTCTTGCCACTGCCAGACTCGCCGACGAGCCCCAGGGTTTCGCCTGGTGCGATCTCGAACGACACCCCGTCGACCGCCTTGACCGGTGGAGTGGGGCGGGAGAGGAAACCGCCGCTGTGGTAGTGCTTGACGAGGCCGGTGACCGTAAGGAGTGGCGCACTCACTGCGCGGCTCCGCTGGCAACCCAGCAGGCGACGTCGTGACCGGCGCCGATCGGCTCGAGGGGTGGCCGCTCGGTCCGGCATCGTGACACCGCCACTGGACAGCGCGGGTGGAAGCGGCACCCCGACGGCCACTGGTCGGGGGGTGGCACGGTACCAGGGATGGGAGTCAGCCGCGACGCGGTGTTCTCGAGTCGCGGAATGGAGGCGAATAACCCTTGCGTATATGGATGCGCTGGAGCCGCGAACAACGCGGCGGTAGTCGCACACTCCACGATCCGCCCGGCGTACATCACCAGCACCCGATCGGCGCGACCCGCGACGATGCCGAGGTCGTGCGTGATGAGCAGCACGGCCATCCCGCGTTTCTGGCGCAGCGTGTCGAGCAGTTCCAGCATCTGGGCCTGCACGGTGACGTCGAGTGCCGTGGTCGGCTCGTCAGCAATCAGCAGTTCGGGTTCGCCGGCGAGCGCGATGGCGAGCATCACGCGTTGACGCATCCCGCCGCTCAACTGGTGCGGATAGGCATCGACCCGAGTGGACGGGTCGGCAATTCCGACCTCGGTCAACAGGGCGATCGCACGCGCGCGGGCCTCTGCTCGGCCGATCCGCGCGTGGGCGGTGACTGCCTCGGCGATCTGGGCTCCGACGCGCATCACCGGATTGAGCGACGACATCGGGTCCTGAAAAACCATCGCGATGCGCCGACCCCGGATCGAACGCAGGGTGCTGTCGGAGGCGTGTGCGAGATCGGTCTCGCCCAGGCGGATGACGGTATCGGTACCGAGGCGCGCGTTGACCGGGAGCAGGCGCGGCATCGCGAGGCCAGTCAGCGTCTTTCCGCAGCCCGACTCCCCGACGAGTGCGACCAGCTCTCCGGCGGCGATCTGGAAGCTGACGTCGTCGACCGGAATCAGCGGTGCCGCGTCGCGTCGCGGGAAGGAGATGCGGAGGTTCTGAACCTCGAGCAGGGTGGTCATCGGCTGTCGGGCTGGAGGGTGCGTCGAAGCGCATCGCCGAGCAATGTGGCGGCGGAGGTGGCCGCGACCAAGGCCGCCGCGGGGAAGAAGAGCAGCCACGGCGCCTGGCCAAGGACCTCGCGGGCTTCGAGCATCATCCCACCCCACGAGGGCTCTGGCAGCGGGAGGCCGAGTCCGATGAAGGAGAGTCCCGCCTCGAGCAGGATCGCGTCGGCAATCCCGAGAGTGGCAGCGACCAGCACGGGGGCGAGGGTGCCAGGGAAAATGTCGCGCCAGAGCACGCGCGCCGGCCGGGCACCGAGCGCCCTCGCCGCGATGACGTAGGGGGCGTGCCGGAGCCGGAGTGTCTCGCCGCGCACCAGCCGGGCGATGCCAGACCAGCCGGTCAGGCCGATCACCAACGCGAGCTGCAGGGTCGAGAGCCTGCCGATTGCGGCGATCAACACCAACAGCACGATGATCCGGGGAAGCGCCAGGCCGACATCGATGAGCCGCCGTAACATCCCGCCGAGGATGCCGTCGCGGCCTCCCGCAGCCAGGCCCACCATCGCGCCGACCGTGGTCGCGACTGCGACGGCGATCGTGGCGACGGCGAGTGAGTTCCTTGCCCCCCACGCCAGCCGCGCGAAGACATCGCGTGCGAACTGATCGGTCCCGAACCAATGGGCACCCGAGGGAGGCAGCAGTGCATCCCGCAGCAGGTCTGGCTGGCTGTACGGGCTGCCGGCGATCCACGGACCCACGACGGCGAGTAGCGCCATCGCCACCAACAGACCGAGGCCGAGGCGCGTGTAGCCCCTCACGGAGTGCGCTGCGCCGGGTCGACCACGCGGTAGAGCACGTCTGCGAGCAGGGAGCCGAGCTGGACGGCCGCAACCAGCAGCAAGCCGGCGCCGACGACAAGTGGGACATCGCGGGTGGTGGTCGCCTCGGCGATCAGGGAGCCGAGTCCGGGCCAGCTGAAGAGACCCTCGATGAACACCGCTCCCGCCACCAGCATCGGAAGCCAGAGACCGAACAGCGTCACGATCGGCGTGAGGGCCGGGCGCCAGCAATGGCGCCAGGCGATCGCCGCCGGCGACACGCCGCGTGCGCGCGCGGCACGCACCCAGGGTGCCGCGACCACGGTGAGGGCGGCGGCCCGCTGCTGCCGGAGCGGCACCGCGATTGTCGCGAGCACCATAGTGGTGAGTGGGAGGATCAGGTGGCGGAGGCGATCGAGAAAGACCGCTCCACTGCCGGAGTCGATCGGCAGGAGTACATCGCGGAACCCCGCGACCGGAAGCCACGCGAGCCTGATTCCGAAGAGCCAGACCAGCAGCATTCCGGCGACGAACGATGGAATGGCGTATCCGACGATGGTCACGGCGCCGAGGGCTCGCGCGCGCCAGCTGTCGGGGTGGAGCGCAGCCCAGAGGCCGAGCGCCAGCCCGAGGGTGAAGTCGATCAGCAGTGTCAGCGACCCGAGCAGCAGGGTGGGTCCGAGTCGCTCACGGAGCACGCTGGTGACCGGGATCTCGCGCGTCATCGAGAAGCCGAGATCGCCGTGTGCCAAGGCGGTGAAATAGTCTGCCAGCTTCGGCAACAGGGCGCGGTTGGTCCCCCATCGCGCCGTCAGCGCGGCCAGCTGCTCCGGCGTCGCGCTGTGCTCACCCAGCACCGCGGCCAGCGGATCTCCGGGGAGTGCGTGTACCAGCGCCACCAGCGCTACCGCGGCGAGCAGGGCGGTGAGGAGCGCGTCGGCTCCGCGGCGGAGGAGCCAGCCGGTCACGTCAGCGGTCGCGCGGGAGGGCCTGGTCGGGCTTCACGCGCCAGAGCCAGAGCGAGCGCCAACTCTTGGTAGGCCATACCGTAACGTTGGTGAAGCGCTGATGCACTGCGAGGACGTTGACCGGTGCCCCCAGAAAGATCGCGGGGTGCCACGCCGCCATCGTCGTGAGCACCGCACCCCACGCAGCGAGTGGTTTGGCGCTGCCGCTGGCGGCACGCACCTGCTGATCGAAGGCGGTATCGCACCAGTGTCCGAAGTTGCTGGAACCAGGAGTCCCGGCACTCTGGCACCCCCAACTCTGGGCCAGCGATGATGGCGCGGGGTCCTGATTGGATCCCGCCATCGTGATATCGAAGCGTCCGGCCCGGGTGCGTTCTTCCCAGCTCGGCGGGTCAACCAGCTCGAGATCGGTCTGGACACCCACCGCGCGCCACATCTGCTGCGCTTGAATGGAGAGCGGCCGCCGGACGCCTGGCGGAACCAGTACCGAAAGCCGCAGCGGTCGACCGTTCCGGTCGAGGATCCCATCACCATCACTGTCACGCCAGCCCGCTGCAGCGAGCAGGGCCTTGGCGCGTGCGACATCCTGCGCAGCACCGTGAATCCCTTTCGGAGTGATCCAGGCCCAGAGCTGCGACTGCGCGGCGTCAGGCACCACGACGCCCTGCGCGAAGACGGCGCGCGCCATTGTCTGGCGATCGAGCGCGAGCCCCAACGCCTCGCGCACGCGCGCGTCGGTGAGAAAGGGGTGTGGCTGGGCGGTGTCGGCCGGATTGCGACTGTTGAAGAGAGCGAAGATCACGATGTTGTTCGGGACGGTCACCAGTCGGAGCTGCGGCAGGGCCCGAAGCTCGTCGATGTTGGCGAGTGGGACATTCTCGAGCAGGTCGGTCTCGCCGCTCACCAGCAGGTTCTTGCGGGCCGTGGCGTCGGAGACGAAGCGTACCAGCACTCGCGCAATGCCGGGTGTGCCGAGGAAGAAGGTCGGGTTGGCGCGCAGCTCGACGAACTCTCCCGGCACTCGCCGAGCGAAGCGATAGGGACCGTTCCCCACCGGATTCCGTGCCCACGCGGAGGTGGCGATCGACTCCGCCGGAATTCGCTCGAGCAGGTGGGCCGGCAGCGGAATCAGGTTGAAACCAGCCAGGTACACTTGTTCCTGAAATGCGCGGCGGAAGCGAACCCGAACCGATCGGACGCCAGCGGCTTCGACCGCTACGATCGGCTCCATCGTCGCGGCGCCGGTGTAGCCGGCCACCGGATTCGACATCACTTTCCAGGTATAGACCAGATCGTTCGCGACCACCGGTGTGCCGTCGTGCCAGCGCGCCCTCGGGTCGAGGTCGAACAGCAGGGTCAGCGAATCGAGCCGTCGCCAGCTCCGCGCCAGTTCGGGACGCAGTGCGTTGTCGCCGGCGGTGCGCAACGAGGCATCGAGTCCCGCGAGTCGGAGGAAGAGCTGGTCGGCGACGTCGGCGTCGGCCTGGCCTCGGGAACCCACCACCGGATAGGGTCGGGTTGGCTCCTGTCCGACAGCCATCACCACCGTTCCGGGGACTGCGTGTGCCGTCTGGGCCGTCAGCGGTGGAGTGATCAGGAGGAGGAGCAGGAGGGTGTGGCGCATCAGGGCGACCTCGGCGGCAGGAGCGGGGGAACCCATCATCGGCGCCACGTCCAGAGTGGATCGCGGTACCGTGCGTGGTGCTGCACGCTGGCGGCATCGGCCCACGTGGTCAACTCGTCCGGGATGGGGAGGGCACCCCGGGATCTCCACTCGGTGGCGATGGCGTTGGTGATCGCGTCGACCGGGGGAAGCGTCGGCCAACTGCCCGCTGGGGTACTGGAGTTACGTTCGCTCCCGAACTGTGCCAGCAGCGGGAGCCGATCAGCTCGAGCGATCGCGCCGTGCTGCAACAAGGCATCGCGGGTGACCAGCTGTGCCGAACCGATCACCTTGAGACCCGCCACGAGTACCTCGCCCCCCACTGCCACATCAAAACAGGCACCACGCCGCAATCCTGGCAACCGGGGCGGGGCCGGGGCCAGCCGTGCCGCGAGACCGAGGCGACGGAGGGCCGCGGCGAGGGTCCCGTGAATGGTCTGATATGCCGCGCGGGCAGTGCCGAGCGCCGCGAGCGGTCCGGTCACGGCATAGGTGAGGTCATCGGTGGCGTGCCATACGGCACGCCCCCCGGTGGGGCGGCGAACCACCGGAATCGCCCGGGACTCGATCGTGTCGCGGTCCCAGTGCCGGGTCGCCGCCTCATTGGCGCCGAATGAGATGGTGTCGTCGGACCACTGGTAGAGCCGCAGGATGGTGGTACCGTCGGCGTCGGCGCGATCGCGGAGCGCGTGGTCGAGCGCCATTTGCTCCCAACCGTTGCGCACTGCGGTATCGCACCAGACAAGGGTGGTCAGCGCCGTAGCGCCTCCCAGACGGTCCGAGCCCGGGCCGCGAGGGTGCCGCGGTCGCCGTCGTTGTCGATCACCCAGGTGGCGCGCGCGCGCTTGGTGGCGGCCGGCCGCTGCGCCGCGATCAGGGCGTCGGCGTCGGTGGCCGTGAGCCCGCGATCGTGGACCAGCCGCGCCCGGCGGTACTCCACCGGTGCGTCGACGACGATCACGGCATCGAATCCTGCCGGATCGAGCGCCTCGAAGAGCAGCGGGATATCCGCGATCACGACCGGGTCGCCCCGCAGCCGCGCGGCGGCGGTCAACTGCTCGCGACGCGCCTCGACGGCTGGATGGACGATCCGCTCGAGGTCGTCCCGGGCACCCGGATCGGCCACAATCAGCCGGCGGAGCACCGCTCGGTCGAGCCCGCCGTCGGCCCGGCGGACGGCGGGGCCAAAGCGCTCGAGGATGGCCGTGAAGACTGGCTGTCCCGGGCGTTGCAGCTCGCGGACGATGGCGTCGGCGTCGATGATGGTGGCCCCCCAGCCCCGGAAGAGGGTCGCCACCGTGGACTTTCCGGAAGCGACGTTGCCGGTGAGACCGACGACCTGGGTCACAGGAGGGCGACCTGATCCTCATCCAGATGCGGAATCTGGAAGCAGCGACGGCAGCGGGCCTCGTAACTTTCGCTCCCGCCGACCATCACCACCGGCATGTTCCACCGGGCCGGACGACCGTCCACGAGCCTTTGGTTGCGACAGGCCAGGTCGCCGCAGACGACGCAAATGGCCTGCAATTTCGTCACCTCCTCGGCGATCGCCATCAGGTGACCCATCATCCCGAACGGCTCGCCGCGGAAGTCGGTATCGGTGCCGGCGAGCACGACGCGCACGCCGCGCTCGGCGAGATGCGTCGCGACTTCGACGATGCCCGCATCGAGAAATTGCACCTCGTCGACCGCGACGAAATCGACGCGATCCGGTTCCGCGATCGTGCGGAGAATCTCGTCGGAACGGTCTATTGGCAAGGCTTCCAGCGCGATGCCGGTGTGACTCGCGACGTGATGCAGTCCCTGGTAGCGCTCATCGAGATGCGACTTGAAGACACGAACATTCTTCTTCGCAATGAGGGCTCGGCGCACGCGCCGGATGAGCTCTTCGCTCTTGCCGCTGAACATCACTCCGGCCACCACTTCGATGCGTCCGGGTCGGGAAGGTAGGGTCATTGGCGATTCGTCAAGGGGGTGTCAGCCGGAAGTCCTTGCACCGTGCGGGATGCAGCGGCGCGCCACCGATTTGCTCAAGCATCTTGCGGAGTTTCGCGCGCGGCTCCCATATTCTCCGCCGTCGGGGCCACTCTGCCCCGCGTTCGGGCCAACCCAACATTTCCCAGGAGCTCACCATGAACAAGATGGAGATGATCGAAGCGGTCGCGAAGGCCCTCGATACCTCGAAGGCGCACGCCGGCGAGATCGTGGACCTGTTCTTCTCGACCGAGGGACTGCTGGCGAAGGAACTCAAGAAGGGCGGCAGCATCAACCTCACCGGGTTCGGCAGCTTCGAAGTCCGCAAGCGCGCTGCCCGTGAAGGCCGCAACCCGCAGACTGGCGCCACCATCAAGATCAAGGCGTCCAAGGTGCCTGCGTTCCGCCCGGGCAAGGGTCTGAAGGACCTCGTCAACAAGGCCAAGTAACACCGCAGGAAGTCCATCAGTCGGACTACGGGCCGCCCCGCTGGGCGGCCCGTCGGCTGTTCCCCCCACGACCCGACGCAATCTCGCCGGCCCAGGCGGCGCCTAGCTTCGCGGCCGGAACGGCGGTCGCCCGCCCCCACCCCGCAACGGCCCACCGGCAGGCCGCTCACCCGGGCCCCGATCCACTCGCGCTGTCAACCGCCGCCGTCGAATCGTCAGGCCGGTCAGCTTCTCGGCGATCCGGTCGGCATCCGCCGCAGGGACTTCCACCAGCGTGAAAGTATCGCGCAGTTCGACCCGGCCAATGAGGGATCGGTCCAGCCCGACTTCTTTCACGAGCACCGCGACCAGGTCGCCCACGGTCGCCTCATCCTTCTTTCCGGCTCCGACCCAGAGCTTCGCCGTCGCCACGCCCCCGACCGGCGTGGCGCTCTGTACCGCCATCGCCCCCGTGGCCGGCAGCGCCTCGCGCCGTCCCTCAGCGCCGCGCCAGAGCCCGAAGAGCGCGGCCGCGACCGCTTGTGGCTCGAACCGTTCGAAGAGCGGGGTGAGGGCGTACAGCCCCACCGCGTCGGTGCCCTGCTCGATCGCGGCAGTGATGGTGCCTCGGAAGCCGGCGTCGCGACGATGCAGCGCGGTGCTGGGCGATTCGAGGATCACCGGTCGGCGCGGCGCCGCGGTCCGCGCGAAATATCCCTCTGTTCCCGGCGGCACCAGCAGCACCACCTCACCCGCCGCGGTGAGCGCCCGCAGTGTCTCCAGGCTCGGCGGATCGTAGCAGACGATCGTACCGCCGTCGGGAATTGACTGCGCGACCACGGCGAGGCCGTCGCTGACGCCACCCAGTGCGCTCCGCAGGAGTGCGTGATCGCGGCTGTCGGCGGTCCAGACGGTCAGTCGATGCGGGTCGGTGGCCTCGAGCAGGGCGGCGACGGTGGCCGATCGGTTGGACCAGCTGGAGGGGAGCGTGCGAACCGGGCCAGCGGGGCTGCGGTCGCTCTCGGCGGCAGCTGCCCCGACGATCAAGGCGCGGCGGGCGTAGCGCTCCACCAGGCCGTCACTCCCCTCCAGCTGCTCGGCGCGCGCGGTGATCACGATCCGTTGCGCGTCCTTCGGCAGATCCTGCAGCAGGACGGCGATCGCCTCGTCGGCATCCCAGTCTTCGGGCCAGGCGAAGACGATCGCCGCGATCCGGTCGACGCCCAGGGTGGACCGGGTGTGGAGGGTCAGCGCGGTATCGGGGGAGGCGACCAGGACGTCGACGGCGTCGGCCTTGAGTCGGCGGGAGGCACGCGAGGGGCCGTTGGCGGCCTCGATCCGGAGCGCCGTGCCGTCGGCGAGTGCCGCGACCAGGGCGCCGAATTCCGGCACGAGGGCAGGGGCTGTCAGCACGAGCACTCGGGCGCCGTCGTTCCGGGCGGCGAGGCCACCGATCAGGCCCGCCACGATTGGTCCCGCATACGCCGGGGCCGGCGGGAGGATCGCCACGAGGTTGGTGCCCCGCAACACCGGGGGCAGCACCGCGCGCACCAAGGCGTCATCCGCTTGCCACCCCAGACGCATCACACTGGCGGCCACAGCTGGCACCAGGCCCCACGCTTCAAGATCCGACACCCGTTCCTCGATTGTCAATTCGTTCGCACGCGGTGCTCCGACTGGCAAACTACTCGCCTCCGCGGGCCCGGCCAAGCGCTGCAGCGACAGTCGGCGCGGTTGACACAGGGTAGTGAGAGGCAAAGGTTTCCCCCGCCACCACCCCCCGACACTTCCAGCCGGATCCGAGACCGCATGCCGTTTCGCCTGTCGCCCAACCTCGCCCAGCTCAAGACTTCCGAAACGGTGGCAATCAGCACCGAGGCGAAGCGTCGGAAGGCGGCGGGTGAGGACGTGCTCGATCTGGGCGTCGGGGAGCCCGACTTTGCGACGCCGACGATGGTGGCAGAGGCGGGAATCGAAGCGATTCGTGCCGGCAAGACGAAGTACCCACCCAACGTCGGGATCATCGAGCTGCGGCGCGCGATGGCCAGGACGCTCTCGGGGATGAGTGGCGGTCGCACGGTCGACCCGGAGCGACTGATCGTCAGCAACGGTTCGAAGCAGTCGCTGTTCAACGCCTGCTTCTCCCTCTTCGGTCGCGGCGACAGCGTATTGATTCCGTCGCCGGCGTGGGTGTCGTATCCGCAGATCGTGCATCTGACCGGTGCGGCGCCGGTGCTGGTGGCTGGCGATCCGGAGTGGGGGCTCAAGGTGAGCGTGGCCGACCTCGAGCGTCACCGTGACGCGACGACCCGCGGGCTGATCATCTGCACGCCCTGCAATCCCACCGGTGCTGTCTACACCGGTCCGGAGCTTGCCGCCATCGCCAACTGGGCCGGGGAGCACAACATCTGGCTGATCAGCGACGAGATCTATCGGCGGATCCATTACGGCGCCGGTCCTGCGCCGTCGCTGTTCGACTGCGACGACAGCGTGCTTGACCGCAGCGTGGTGATCTACGGCGCCTCGAAGGCCTACGCGATGACCGGATGGCGGATCGGGGCGGCCTATGCGCCGCTCGAGGTAGTGCAGGCGATGGCAGCGCTGCAGAGTCACACCACGACCGGCGCGAACCAGCCGGCAATGTGGGCGGCCGCCGAGGCCTTCGGAAATCCCGCCGTTGACGTCGAGGTCGACCGGATGGTGGCGGCCTTTCGCCGGCGGCGGGACTATCTCGTCGCGCGCTTTCAGGATCAGGCGCCTGGCGTCGAGTTTGTCGAGCCACACGGTGCGTTCTACATCTTCTTCCGCGTCGACGGATTGTCCCACGGGATGGGCGGAGCGCGCTTTTGCGAACGGCTGATGAAGGAGGAGGGCGTGGCGCTGGTTCCCGGGATCGCCTTCGGCGATGATCGCTGGGTGCGACTCTCCTACAGCGTGTCCGACGCCGACCTCGAGGCGGCGTGCGATCGGTTGATGCGCTTCATCGACCGGTTGGGCGCGTCGGTGTCGGCCTGATGGCGCTCGAAGTCCACGTCCTCGCACTCCCCGGCCCGCTGCCGGCGTTCGTGTGGCGGCGCGATGTCGAGACTGACATCCTCAGCGGCGGCTTTGCCACGGCACCGCACGGTGCCGGGTATACCGGCACGGTGGAGCTCAACGACGACGAGGGGTCGATCGCCGTGCTCGACGTCGCCGGAGGCATCCTCTGCGGTCTCGACATCGTGGTCTGGCCCGAGTTGGCCACGCTGCCCGGACTGGCGGCGCCGGTGGAGGCCCGCAGCGGCCAGATCGTGGTGCCGTCTCGCGCGGCCAAGCGGGGAACGTCGGCGCTGGAGTTCGACGCGACCCTGACGGCGTCGGCCGATCCGGGCGAACGGACCTTCCATCTGCGGATCGGCATTCGTCGGCCGGTCGAGGCCATCCGCGTCGCCGACCACTTCCTGGTGGAGGTCGATGCATCGCAGCGGCTCGCAGGGTTCTGGCTCGAGGAAGTTCCTCCACCGCCCGACCTCGCCTGATCGCGCGACCCGCGCGCGCCGATGCCTCCCTCCCCGTTCACCAGTCTGCGTCGCCGACTCGCCCTCGCCGGTGGTCGGCCCAGCGATGCTCCCGCCGAGGCCGCCCAGGGTCGGCGCGGTGACGCCGGATATCGGCCGGCGCAGCTCCTGGAACTCCCGTTGGCGTACCACGCCCTCGGAAGCGCCGTCGCCTGGGAGGAGGATGTCGCTTTCCTCGATGGGACCCAGCACGTCGAATTGGTGGGGTATCTCGGAACCGCACCGGTGATCGCGGCGGTGGTGCGTGCCGGCGTGCGACTGCGTCGGGCACGTCGGCTCACCGCCTCGGTCACGGCTGTGCGGCGAATCGTCATCGCGCGCCCCGAGACCCTGGCGCAGCTCGATCCGCTGCTGGAGAGTCACGAGGCAGTCGCCACCGATGCCGACGATCCACCCCATCCGATCCGCGATCTCGAGCGCGCCAACGCCGTGGTCGATCGAGTGCGCGGCGACCTGGAGATCCGGGTGGCGCAACAGTTCCGCGCCGGTGACGGGCCCGCGACCTGGTTGATCATCGACGGTTCCCTCAGTGCCAGCCCCGATTGGGCGAGCGATTCGCGGATGCTCGGCGTGGTCAAGAGTCACGCCTCCTTGCCATTCGAGGGCGCCGAACTCGAGCGCTACCTGACGCTCCCCGTGGGCCACCGAAGCTCGGTCTTCGCGCCGCAGAGCAGCCGGGTCGCGCCGGTGTACGCCTGGGGGCTCCGGCTGCGCGAGTTCGCCGGAAAGGATCTCTTTCACGGCCTGGTCCGAATCGAGGCCGCTGCGACCGACGCCACGTTGCGCTCCGCCACGCTCCTCTCGCGCCACCTGCTCGCCGAGCGTGCGCCACTCGCCAACGATGCGCGCTCCGATCGGCTGTTGTACGGCATTCACGACGTCGAGCGCTTCCTGCGCGCCCAGGGAGCGTAGCCAATGCTGATACTGGGGCGCGTGGTCGCAACCGAATTGAAGCCGAGTACGCCGCACCAGTTTCACTTCTGGACTGCGCGCGATGCGACCCTCGGGATCGGAACGATCGTGCGAGTGGAAGGCGACAATCGCACCGTCTATGGCGTGGTGATGGAAGGATTTGCCTACGCCGACCTGGCGCGCCCGCTCGACGCCGTGATCGGCGCCGATGGCGATCCTGCAAATGTCGCGAGCGAACCGACGCTTCGACCCGAAATCCGGCTCTGGAGCGCTGCGGTGCTCCGGCAACTCCCCGAGGAGCCGATGCAACCGGTTCCGTTCGGGGGCGTGACCCTCGCCAGTGACGCCGATGTCCGGATCGCGCTGCGGATGGACTCCTATGTGCGCGAAGACGCATCGACCGGGATCCCGGTGGGCGTCTATGCGGCCGGCGGCCTCTCGGCTCCGGTGCTGCTCGACGCCGATTTTCTCCTCGGCCCCGAAGCCGCGCACCTCAACATCACCGGCGTATCCGGTCTGGCGACCAAGACCAGTGCGGTGACGTTCCTGCTCTCCAGCATCTTCCAGACGTTTCCGGCGGGGAAGGGGACGGTGGCTGCCGTCTGCTTCAACGTGAAAGGGCCCGATCTCTGCTTCCTCGATCAACCGACCACGCTGGGTGAGGATGATCGCGCGCTCTGGCATCGACTCGGATTGCGCGCGACACCGTTCGCCGATGTGACGGTGTTCGCGCCCTACAAGCCCGATGGCGTGAATCTCAACACCCTGCGCAGCAATGCCGCTCTGCAGGCAAACGTCGCGCCGCTGGTATGGGGACTGCGCGAGGTGCTCGACTACGCCGAGGTGGTGCTCAACCGCGATGACGTCGACGCCAAGGCCGATGCGCTGATCGACTTCCTTGCCGAGCGGGTGGTCGGGAAGCGGTTCGAAGCGACCGAGTTGCGCGGAGCGGCGTTCGAGGTCCAGAGCTTTGCGGATCTGGATGAGTTCTTCCTGGCGATCTTCCAATTCCTCGAGGCCAATTCGCGCGGGGCCGAGGTCTGGCGCACGCATCACGTCGCCACGATCCGGAAGATCCGCAACCGCCTGGGCAACATCGCGACGCGGTCGAAGGGGCTGGTGACCGACGCCGGTGCTGCGAATGACCTCCCTTGGGGTGCTTTTCGCGATCGCTCCATCACGGTCGTGGATGTCGCAGGGGTCGATCCCCTGGCCCAGGATCTGGTCTTTGCCCGGGTGATTTCCAAGTTGCGGGAGCATCTGGAGCGGCGGGATCTCGGGGTCGATCATATCGTGGTCTTCGTCGACGAACTCAACAAGTACGCCGCTGCCGACGGCCCCGATACCTATGTCAAGAAGATGCTGCTCGATCTCTCCGAGCGCGGGCGATACCTTGGACTGGTGCTCTTCTCGGCCCAGCAATTCCGTTCCCAGGTCCTGCGCCGGGTCACCGGCAATGCCGGCACGACGGTGTACGGCCGGATGGACAGCGATGAGCTGGCGATGCCCGCCTATGCCACGCTGTCGCCTGCGGTCAAGGCGAAACTTGCCGCGCTGCCGAAGGGTGAGCTGATGCTGCGGCATCCGCATTTCACGCAACCGATCTTCGTCCGCTTCCCGCGCCCGGCGTCGCTCTCAGGCCGGGAAGGGGTGGAGCGATTTCCGCCGGCAGCCGATCTCCCCTTTGCCGAGGCGGTGGTGGCGCGACTCAAGTCCCTCGATGCCGCCATCCCTGCCGATGGGGTGCGAACGGCAATTGCCGGCCGACCGGAGGCAGAGGTGCGCCGGGCGCTGAGTGCGACAGCGCAGCGGCGGCCGGACGACGTGCTCGCCTTCTTCCGCGGCTGTCTCCGGACGACCATCCCGGCCACATCGGTGGAACCGCGCCGCGGGATCGCCCCGCTGGCGCGCGACGACGATGACCCGTTCGCGCCCTACTGATCCAATGCGCATCGCCCACGTCGCCGACCTCCACCTCGGTTTTCGGCAATACCACCGACTCACCGAGCGCGGCCGCAATCAGCGCGAGGTCGACGTCGGCAACGCCTTCGAGCGGGCGATCAGCGGCATCATCGCCGCGCGCCCCGACGCCGTGATCGTGGCCGGCGACCTCTTCCACGCGGTGCGACCCACCAACTCCGCGATCCTGCTGGCCTACCGCCAGTTCGCCCGGTTGCGCATCGCGCTCCCCGACGCGCCCATCGTGGTGATCGCCGGGAATCACGATACCCCGCGCTCCAGCGATACCGTCTCGATCTTCGGACTGTTGCACGAACTCGGGCTGCACGTCGCCCTCGACGGCGCCCGGCGTTTCACCTTTCCCACGCTCGACCTCAGCGTCCTCGCGGTGCCCCATCAGGCGCTGTTCGAAGAGCCGCGACCGGGACTCGAACCAGCCGGGCCGGAGCGCCACCAGATCCTGGTTCTCCACGGCGAGACGCCGGGACTCTTCGGGGATGATCGGAGCGTGGCGGAACCGGGTGGCGCGCATCTCTCCGAATCCGACCTCGGCAGTGGCGCGTGGAGCTATGTCGCCCTGGGGCATTACCACGTGCAGCACGAAGTGCACGAGCGGGTCTGGTACTCCGGGGCACTGGAATACGTCAGTCCCAATCCGTGGGGCGAGTTGCACGAGGAGCGTCGCCGACGGATCAGCGCCAAGGGGTGGCTGCTGGTGGACCTCGCCACCGGCACCGTGACGCGCCAGCCCATCGACCCGCCGCGTCGGGTGCTCGATCTGCCCGCGCTCGATGGTGCCGATCTCGCCGCGCCGGAACTCGATCGCCTCCTCGCGGAGGCGGTCGAAAGCGTCCCCGGGGGCATCGCCGAAGCGGTGGTTCGCCAACTGGTGCGCAATGTTCCGCGGGCGGTGGGTCGCGAGCTCGATCACGCCAGAATTCGCGCCTGGAAGGCGGAGGCACTGCACTTCCAGCTGGACCTGCGCCGCCCCGAATCCCCGGAGCGGAGGGTTGGCAATGCGGCACCGGGAAGGCGCCAGACCCTGCCGGAGATGCTCGAAGATTTCCTGTTCAAGCGCCCGCTGCCTGGCGGAATGGATCGCGCGGCGTTCGTCACCGAAGGGGTCGAAATGCTCGCCAGCGTCGCGCACGACCGCGAGGAGAGCTGATGCTGCTCCAGCGACTGCGTCTCGTGAACTTCCGGCAGCACGAACTCACTGACCTCGAATTCGGCAGTGGACTGATTGGCATCATCGGTCCCAACGGCGCCGGCAAGACCACACTGCTCGAGGCAATCGCATACGCGCTCTACGGCGTGCCAGCGGCGCGCGGGACCAAGGAGACGCTGCGCCGGCGCGGTGCGCCACCTCGCTCGCGCTTCGAGGTGACCCTCGAGTTCTCGCTCGGTGCCCACCGCTACTCCATTACGCGGACGCTGACCACCGCCGAGCTGTCGCAGGATGGTCACTCGATCGCGAACAGTACCGGTGCGGTCACGGAGCGCGTCAATGCGCTGCTGGGAATGAGCCGCGACGAATTCTTCAACACCTACTTCACCGGGCAGAAAGAACTCGCCGTGATGGCCGCGATGGGAGCGTCGGAACGCGCCCAGTTCCTTTCGCGGGTGCTCGGCTACGAGAAATTGCGCGAGGCGCAGGAGCGAGTCCGGGAGAAGCGCACGGCCCTTCGCGCGGAACTCGCCGGGATCGAACAGGGACTCGCCGATCCGGCTGCACTCGAAGCCGAACTGTCGGCCGCCGCCGAGGCGCTGGAGCGTTCGCGCCGGGAACGTGATAGCGCGCTCGCGACCGAACAGGGTGCGGCGGCGCAGCTGGCGGCGCTGACGCCGGAGTGGACCAGCGCCGAGGCGAAGCGCACCGCGTGGCAGGCACTCGACGGCGAGCGCCGGGTGGCAGAGGGGAGGGTGGCCGCCGCGCGCGCGTCATTCGAGGCACTCGATCGCGAACTCGCCAACGCACTCCGGGCTCGCGCCCGCCTGGTGGAAACGGCCGCGGCGACCACGGAGTGGGCCACACTCACGGCGCAACGGGAACTCCTCGATCAGGCCTCGGCGGCGTGGGGTGCCCGATCGAAAAGTGCGGCGCGACGCGACCAGGCACGCCGGCGCGTCGACGAGCTTGTTCCGCAGCTGGCCGCGCTGCCGGATGCCATTCGCGTCGATCGGTTGCTGCGAGCTCGTGCGGAGGTGCTGGCCGTACGCGAGGCGGCCGACCGGCTGACCGAAGAACGCCGCACGCGCTGGACGCAGGATGACCAGGAGGTGCGGACTCGACTCGAGCAGTTCCGTGATCGCTACAAGGAGCTGAAGGAGCAGCGCGCACTGCTCGAGTCGCAGGGCCCCGAGGGCATCTGCCCCACCTGTGGTCGTCCGCTGGGGAAGGATTTCCAGGCGCTGCTCGACCTGCTCGGTCGCCAGCTCGAGGAGGTGGCCGTCGATGGGCAGTACCTCCGGCAGCGTGCCGATCAGCTCAAAGATCCGCCGCCCGATCTGGTCGAGCACGAGGCGGAGCGGCAGCGGCTGGAGCAGGAACTGCGCAAGGCCACCGAGGCACTGGGGCAGGCGCAGGCGCAACTCCGCCAGCGGCACGACCTCGAGGCCGAGCAGGCGCGGCTCCTGGCCGAACTCGCCCAGCTCGAGGGAGAGCTGGCGGGACCGGCAGCGGCCTATGACGCCGCCCAGCACGAAGCAGTGCGGGCGCGGCTCGCGGAGCTGGAGCCACTTCGCCGCGAACACGACCAGCTGGTGGGGCTGGCGACGCGGGCGGAAACGTTGGTCGCCGATGCGGCACTGGCGGAGCAACGCGCCACGACCGCCGAAATGGAGCAGGCCGCACTCGATACCCGCCTGGCGGCCCTCGGATGGGACCCCGCTGCCTTCGTCGCCATCGAGCGCGCCCTGCGCGAGGTGGAGACCACGCTGCAGGCCGCCCGGGTGGCGGTTGCACGGGCGACTTCGCTGGTGGAGGGGGGCGAGCGGCAGCGCGCCACCGCACTCTCGCGTCAGGCGGACCGCGCGGCGAAGGCCGAGGCAGCGACGCGGCTCGGCAGCCGGATCGGTGTCTTGCAGGAACTCGATCGGGCGTTCACCGACCTCCGCCACGAACTGAATCTGCAGCTGCGTCCCGAGCTGTCCGAACGCGCCTCGCGGCTGCTCAACGATCTCACCGGCGGGCGCTACCCCGACCTCGATCTCGACGAATCGTATCTTCCCACCATTGTCGAGGACGGCGAGGCGAAACCGGTGATTTCCGGCGGCGAGGAAGATGTTGTCAACCTCGCCCTGCGGCTGGCGATTTCCGAGATGATTGCGGAGCGCGCCGGACAACCGCTCTCCCTCCTCGTGCTCGACGAAATCTTCGGTTCGCTCGACGAAGAACGCCGCGCCTCGGTGCTCGACCTCTTGCGTGCGCTTTCCGACCGCTTCCCGCAAGTCGTGCTGATTACTCACGTGGAGGGGATGCGTGACGCGTTCGACCGCGTGGTGCGGATGACGTACGATGTGGAGAAGGGTGTCACCACGGCCACCGAGGAAACGCCGGAGGCGAGTGATGTGGCGGCCTGATCGCACGGTGGTCGGGCCCGAACTCGTGCGAGCGCGCGACATCGATCCGCTCAACCGCGTCTTCTCCGATGCCTTCACCGACCGCTATCGCAAGGACGGACTCTCCGGCGTCCGCGTCCCGTTCCTCAATCCTGCCATCTGGCAGTTCGCCATCGCCGATGCGGGCGACGGCGCGATGCTCTGGCGCGACGGACGCGGCGAACTGATCGCCTTCAATATCGTCCACCGGTCGGGCGGCGAAGGGTGGATGGGGCCGTTGGCCGTGCGCCCCGACCGCCAGGGGCAGGGACTCGGTCGCCAGATCGTGCTGGCCGGGGTGTCGTGGCTGGAATCGCAGGGAGTCACCACGATCGGTCTCGAGACGATGCCGCGCACCATCGACAACATCGGCTTCTACTCGCGACTCGGGTTCGTTCCCTCGCCGCTCACGATCACGCTGCAGCGCGAGGATCCGCGCCGCGACCTGGTGGCGGGGGAACGGCTCGGAACGCTCGGCGGGGACGCGGTCCGGCACGCCATTGCGGAGTGTCGCCAGCTCGCCGACGGTGTGCTGCACGGTGTGGATTTCACCCGTGAGCTTGAGCTGACGCTCGAGCAGAAGGTGGGCGACGCCACCCTGCTGCGCCGGCCCTCGGGTGCCTTGCGGGGCTTCGCGCTCTGGCACACCGTCCCGCTCGCGCACGGCCGCACCGCCGACGATCTGCGCATCCTCAAGCTGGTCGCCGAGGACACCCCCGCCGCCCTCGAAGTGATTGCCGCAGTGGAGCACGAGTCGGCCGCGCTGGCGCTGCCGCGGCTTTCGCTCCGCTGCCAGACGCGCTACGGCGACCTCTACAGCGCGCTCGTGGCCGACGGCTTCCGGGTGCAGTGGACTGACCTCCGACTGACACTCGCAGGGAAGCCGGAGCGCGAGCCGCGCGGGGTACTGTTGTCGAACTGGGAGATCTGACCTGATGTCACTGGCCGATGCCATCCTCTCGCGCGACCCCGCCGTGCGTCAAGCGTTCAGCGCCGATGCCTCGGGGCTGGAGCTGGTCCCCGATGCGGTGGCCCGCCCCACCACGGCTCCCGAAGTGGTCGACCTGCTAACGCAGACGAGTGCCGATGGCACGCCGGTGACCGCTGCTGGAGGGCAGAGCAGCATGACCGCGGCGGCGATCACCGATCGCGGCATCCTGCTCTCGCTGCGCGGGCTCGATAGCGTCACCGATCTTGATGTGGCGGCGGGCACGGTGCGGGTCGGTCCCGGAATCGGTGTCGCGGAGCTGAAGCGGCAGCTGGCCGAGCACGGGCTGCTCTTTGCGCCAGACCCGACCAGCGAGGAGGAGGCCACCCTCGGCGGTGCGATTGCCTGCAACGCCTCCGGTGCGCGCTCGCTGCGCTACGGCGCCACTCGCCCCCACGTGCGCGCGCTCACCGTGGTGCTTGCCACTGGCGAGCAAGTGGAATTCCGTCGGAGTCGACTCGAGAAAAACACCGTGGGTTACGCGCCGATGCAGGATCCGATCGACTGGTTCATCGGCAGCGAAGGGACCCTGGGGGTGGTCGTCTCAGCCGAGTTGGCATTGTTGCCACTCCCCGAAAAGGTGACCGGACTGGGAATCCCGTTTTCGAACGAGCGCGATGCGCTCGCCTTCGTGGTCGCGGCGCGCCAGGCGATGGACACCGGCACCATGCATCCCCGCTGCCTGGAGTTCCTTGACTCCGGAGCCCTCGAGGTCGTCCGCGCCGAACCGGACGGGGCACAATGGAGCGGCAAGGCGTTCGTGTATACCGAGCAGGAATCACGCGGTGATCAGGAGGCCGACTTCGACGCCTGGTTGGCTCTGGCCGAGGCGCATTTTGCGCAGACGGACGACGTGCTGGTGTTCGACAGCGACGGGACCATCCGGACCGCCCGCCGATTGCGACACGCGGTGCCGGCGGTGCTCGGCGAATATGGCGCACGGCACCGCGCCACCGGCGGGATCCGGGTCGGGACCGACTGGGCGGTCCCGTTCCCGCGGCTGCCTGAAGCGATCGTGATGGCCCGCGGCGTGGCGGCGCGCCACGGCGTAGCGAACCCAACCATCTTCGGGCACGCCGGCAATGGCCATCCGCACTTCAACTTCATTTGCAGGAATCCGGAAGAAATCGAGGCGGTCGACCGAGTATTGCTGGAGACGCTCACGCGGGTGATCGCGATGGGGGGTACGGTGGCGGCCGAGCACGGTATCGGGAAGATCAAGCAGCGCTGGCTGCCGCTGCAGCTCAGCCGGATCCAGGTCGATGCGATGGTGGCACTGAAGCACGCGCTCGATCCGCAGGGACTGATGGCGCCGGGGAATTTGCTGCCCTGACCGGCACCCTTCCCCGGGCACCCTCGCGGATGACCGCGCCGCCTCGCCGGGGAGGATCCTCAGCGCGGTTCGGGGGTGCCCCAGCGTGAGACGGCGATGCCTCGCACGATCAGGATGACGCCGGCAGCCAACAGGATGTGATAGAGGCCAGTGGCGGGTTGCACCTTGAACTGCAATAGCGCCCAGCCGAGGATGCAGAGGATGCCAAGCGGGAGTTCGAACATCACGACCCCTGCGGTGTAAGGAATTCAGTCGCGTTGACCGCTACGATACGAACCCATATAATAGCGGTGGGCGGACGGTGGTGGGGAACCAACGTTTCGAGCCAACAGGTCCGAGGATGGGCCCACATTCCAGGTCCGACGCCACGCCCCTCGGGGGAAGACGGACGACAGGGAGAGGGTGCCAAAGCGTTTCTCCACGGGCTTCGAAATACACCTCCCTGCCACCGCCCGTTCACCCGGGAAACCGCATATGCCCCGCGCCCTCGTTGCCCGTCGCGTGCACTTCAATGCGGCGCACCGGCTCCACAACCCAGCGCATTCCGACGAATGGAACCGCGCGACCTTCGGACCGTGCAACAATCCGAACTACCACGGCCACAACTACGAGGTCGAGCTCTGTGTCGAGGGAGAGGTTGATCCCGAGACGGGGTACGTGGTCGATGTCGGCATCCTCAACGCCCTCTTCGATGCCCACGTGCACGGCCTGCTGGACCACCGCAACCTGAACCTCGACGTTCCCTGGTTCGCCAGCCAGCTCCCCTCCGCCGAGAACATCGCCATCTTCATCTGGGAACAGCTCGCCGCGCGGATTCCGTCCGGACAGCTCACCTGCGTCCGGTTGTGGGAAACGCCGCGCAACTTCGTTGAATACACTGGAGCGTGATGTGAATGCCGCCATTGTGGTCATCACCGGCGCGTCGCGCGGCATCGGCGCTGCTGCGGCGCGGCGATTCGCCGCCGCGGGGGCGACGGTGGTCCGGATGGCGCGGAGCGAAATGTCCGCCCTTGCTCGTGCCGTGGACGTCAGGGTGGATCTGGCAGACGCGCTCGACCGCCGCCGGGCGCTGGAACTGGTCAGCCGGGAGGTTGGAATCCCCGATGTGCTGATCAACAACGCGGGGGCGTTCTTGCTGGCGCCGCTCGAGGACACCAGCGATGAATTGTTTCGCGAACAACTCGCCATCAACCTCGAAGCCCCGCTGGCGGTGGCTCGGCACTTCTTCCCGGCGATGAAGGGACGCAGGTCCGGGAGTCACATCCTGATCGGGAGTGTCGCCGACTGGCACGCGTTTCCGGGCAATGCGGCCTACGCCGCAAGCAAGTTCGGCGCGCGCGGACTGCACGAAGTGCTGCTGGAGGAGTGTCGAGGGAGCGGGGTGCGCTGTACCCTGATCTCGCCGGGCGCGACCGATACGGCGGTGTGGGATCCACTCGACCCCGATGCCCGCGCCGACCTCCCGAACCGCTCGGAAATGCTCTCGCCCGATGATGTCGCTGCTGCCATCCAGTTCGCCGCGAGTCAGCCGCCCCACGTTCAGATCGAGGTGATACGGATGGGAGCCACGCCGTGATGCCGACTCGCGCGCTGCTCGTTGCGTTCCTCGCAGCATTCTTCGTGGCTGGTGCCACGCCAGCCCAGGATCACCGGGTACGTGCTGGAGGGCCGACCCTCCCCGACTCGGCCGGGATCCCCACCATCGCGCTGACATCGCGTCGCGCACCCAACAGCGACCTCTGGATCGGCACCTACGGTCGCGGCATTTTCATCGCCTCGGGGCAGGCACCGTTACGCCGGCTCGTGAGCGACACCAGCAAGACGGCGATTTCGATGAACTTCATCAACGCCGTGGCCTTCGGCAGCCGGGGCCAGGTCTGGTATGGCACGATCGGGAATGGCTGGGGAGTGTCGCTCGATGGCGGCAAGCGCTGGAAGAACTGGACCTTCTCGCAACTCGGCCCCGAGTGGCAGTACGTCGCACCAGACGGCATCGCCGTGCGCGGCGATACCGTGACGATCGCGACTGCCGATGGGCTGCAAGTCACCACCGACGACGGCGCGCACTGGACCGCCTTCGGCGACGCCGTCGGACCACCAGCCAAGGGGCCGGCCGACACGATGCTCGCGGTCCTGCCGAGCGAGTATCTCCTCGGCTATGCGCCCGCGCCTCGCGCTCGCTCCGGAGCACTGGTGCTCAAACTGCTCGGAAATCGCACTGCTGCGCTGCCGCTCGCTGCCTGCCTCCGGGCGGCACGGGGTGACGCGACAGCCCGCTGCGTCGTCGCCGAACAGACGCACGGTGCGCCGATCCGTCTGGAACCGATCGGGCTCCACCCCGGTCGCGGAGCGGTGAAGGGCAGCGCCAGGGGATGGGCTCCCTGGTTCGCCAGGCCGATCGGCCACGGCGATAACGATCGGCCCGATCAGACCTATCGCTGGGGCTCGACGATGGGGGGCTTCTTTCAGCCGCACCAGGGGATCGAGTTCAACAACCCCGACGGCACGCTGGTGCACGCCATTGGCGCCGGTACCGTCGTCTATGCCGGTCGCGCCGAGCGGGGAGCGCTCACCGTTTCGATCCGCCACGACTCGATGATCACCATCGCCGACAAGCGCTACTTCGTCTTCTCGGTCTACTACCACAATGCAAAGCTACGGACTTCCGTGGGATTGCGAGTCGCGCGTGGCGACGTGATTTCGGAGGTCGGTCACACCGGCCGTGCCACCAACGACCATATGCATCTCGAGGTTCACGTGGCGCCCACCGATTCGGTGAAGCCGATCGTCGACTCGCTCAATCGCTTCCCGCCCTATACCACCAATCCGGAACTGTGGCTCACTCCGCTGCCGGGTACCGGGGCGATCGCGGGCACGGTGGTCGATTCCGCCGGCCTCCCGATCCCGCAGGCGCACATCTACGGCGTACGCAAGCCGTTGCCCGCCGAGACGCCGTTCGTATTCGCCGAGACGTACGGCCCACGTAATCGCCCGCACCCGCTGTACGGCGAACAGTTCGCGCTGACGGATGTGCCCGCGGGAAGTCACACGCTCTTTGTGGTCATCAACGGCCGCCGGATCACGCGTCGCGTCGTGGTCCGGCCGGGTGCACTCAGCTGGGTGGAGTTCCGGCCCTAGTCACGGTGCATATCGAACTCACCGATCATTTGCGATGCCCCGAGGCTCACGCCGAGGCATTCCTGGTCCTGGTGCCCGAATTGATGGAAGGGCGCCGGGTCGTCGCCGGTCATCTGGGGTGTCCGGTGTGTGGTTGGAGTACGGCGTGGCGCGAGAGTATTCCGGATTTCGGCGGCGGCACTCGGGCCGTTGGGCCGGCTCCCTGTGATGCCGCGGCAGCGATTGCGATGCTGGGGCTTTCCGGGCCGGGCGGTTGGCTGGCACTGGCAGGCAGCGCCGGTGGGATTGCCCCGGCGTTGGCGGCGTTGCTGCCGGGTGTCAGTATCGTGGCGATCAATCCGCCTGCCGGCGTCGCATCGGTCGATCCGGTCAGCATGATCGTCAGCGGCGCCTGGCCTCTCAAGGCGCAGTCGATGCGCGGCCTGATTCTCGGTGCGGACGTGGTGCCGTGGCGTGATGCGGCGCTGGCGAGCGTGTTGCCGGGGCTGCGCGCGGTCGGAGCGGGCTCTGAGCCACCACCACTTCCGGGCGTGGAACTACTCGCCTCGGCCGACGATGTCTGGGTGGTGCGGCGGCGCTAGCCAATCACTCCTCGACGAAAAGCGCCTCGATCTGATCCCGGTAGTGCTCCTCGACCACTTTGCGGCGCACCGACATCTTGGGTGTCAACTCGCCCGCTTCGATCGTAAAGTCGTGCGGCAGGATCAGGAACTTCTTCGGCATCTCGAAGCGCGCCAGGTCGCGCAGGCTCTTGCGCGCCTCTCGCTCAAGTTTCTCCTGCACATCCGGCATCTTCGAAATCTCTGCGCCGGAGCGGATCGGCCGGCCCTTGATGGCGAGCCAGTGCGCCACGGTGGTGGGGTTCGGTACCAGCAGCATGATGGGGAACTTGCGCTTGTCGCCCAGCATCACGGCGTTGAGAAAATACTTGTTGGTCTTCAACAACGCCTCGATCGGCTGGGGCGCAACCTTCTTCCCGCCGGCCGTGACGATCAGGTCCTTCTTCCGATCGGTGATCCGCAGGCAGCCGTCGGCGTCGATCTCGCCGACGTCACCGGTATGGAACCATCCCTCCGAGTCGATCGCCTCGGCCGTCGCTTCCGGCTTGTGGTAATAGCCCTGCATCACGTTCGGCCCGCGCGTGAGGATCTCACCATCCGATGCGATGCGAATTTCCACGCCCGGGATCGGTCGGCCAACGGTCCCGGGCTTGAGCAAGGCGAAGGTGTTGGCGGTCATCACCGGAGAGGTCTCGGTGAGGCCGTAGCCTTCGAGGATCGGCAGGCCGGCAGCGATGAAGAATCGGCAGATGTCGGGGTTGAGCGGGGCACCGCCGGAGACGAAGAAGCGGAGCCTTCCGCCGAGCCGTGCCCGCAGCCTGGCAAACACCAGCAGGTCGGCGATCCGCTGACCGAAGGCGAGGCCGGCGGGCACGGTACGATGCGCCAGGGTGTATTCGAGCCGCTTCTCTCCGGTTGCCTTGGCCCATTCGAAGATCGCCCGCTTCAGCCCCCCACCCGACATCGCACGCTCGAGTGTGCGGCTGTAGATCTTCTCGTAGAGGCGCGGCACGGCGGCCATCACGGTGGGGTGGACCTCCCCCATCTCCGCGGTCAGCGCGTCCATACTGGTGGCGTAGTTGATCACTGCGCCCGCCTGCAGCATCGTGAAATGCCCGACCATCCGCTCGAAGATGTGCGAGAGTGGCAGAAAGGAGAGGCACTCATCCTCGGCGGTGATCGACAGCACTTGCAGGGAGGCGACCACATTGCTGGTGATGTTCCCGTGACTGAGCATCACCCCTTTCGGGTCCCCCGTGGTGCCTGACGTATAAATCAGCGTCGCGAGATCATCGGGTGCCACCCGCGCTGCCTCGGCTTCCCATTCGGCGTATTTCCCGGCCGCCTTTTCACCGCGCTGCTCCAACTCACGCAGACCGATGACCCCTTCGGGATACGGCCCGTCGTCGAACATCACGATCTGCCGCAGCTCGGGCGTCTCACTCCGATGCTCCAACAGCTTGGCCAGCTGCACACGGGTCGAGACGAACACCCCCTTCGCCCCGGAATCGCGCAGGATGTAGTCCACCTGGTGCGGGGGCAGTGTGGGGTAGATCGGTACATCGGTAAGCCGCGCCGTCAGGCAGGCATAGTCGGCGATCGCCCATTCCGGGCGGTTCTCCGACAGGATCGCCATCCGGTCGCCGGCCGCGAGGCCGAGTTCACGCAGGCCGCAGTGGAGGTGGTGGACTCGCTGATGCAGGGTGCGGTAGGACAGACTCTCCCAGCTGCCGTCGTGCTTGAAGCGCATCGCCACCGGCCGATCGGCGAAGCGGGCGATCGCCCCGAAGAACAGCGCGTTCAGCGTGGTGGGCGTCACGGCAGCAGCGTGATGCGGATCAGGTCGGAGCGCAGCGTACCGACGCTCGCCTGCACTCGGCCGACGCCGGTGCCAAGGCGCGCACGGACCACTCCGCGCACAGGATCGACCGTGATTGCCGCGGTATCGGCCGTCTGCCAGAGGATGTCGGCCGCCACCGAATCTCCCTGCTGATTCAAGGCGCGCGCACGCAGCGTGAGGGAATCACCAAGCTTGAGTGTCAGCGAGGCGGGAGTGCGAAGCTCGAGTGCCACGATTCCGTCGCCGGTGGAAGGGAGCTTGCTGCAGGCAGCGGCGAGGCCAAGGAGCAGGACGGCGACGCAGCACCTCATTCCGCGAGCCCGCCCGCTGGCGCGGTCAGGCGCTCAAGTGCTTCGCGCGCGTGCCCCACCCAGCGGGCCATCTCGGGGTCCCGGGGTGGCTTGGCGAGGAAGGCGCGCAGATGGTCGGCGGCGCGGGCGGCGTCGCCGCGGCGCAGCAGCAGGAACGCAAGGCCGTAATGTGCCCCGGGAAGCTCGGGGGACAGTTCGAGGGCGCGGCGGTAATGCCGGATCGCCTCTTCGTGCCGTGCTGTCTTGGAGAGTGCAATGGCGATGTACTGCAACACTTTCACGCTGCTCGGCTCGTCGCGCAGGGCAAGTTGGTACGACGTGACCGCCCCCTCGAAATCGCCCTGCCGCTCCAACGCGAGTCCCTCATTGAGGTAGTCGAGCCGTTGTGGCTTGACGGAGGCATCCTCGCCTGCGAGGATCCGCTTCCACCAGCTCATCGAGGCGTCAGGCCAAAGGGTTGGGGCATCGTGCGAAACTTAGGCCGCGCCGGGTGGTGGGGCAACGCGATTGGCGGGGGCGCTGCTGGCGAGGTAGCTTCGCTTGGGCGGTTCGTCCTGACCGCTCCACCCACGCCCGAGGTTCCCGTGCCGCGTCTCCGTCCGGAACCATCCCGTGACGCGCTGGAGGTTGATTGGGCGTTCTTCGGCGAACTTTGCCGGGCGCTCGCGCTCCGGGTCGCCCGCGACTACGACCCCGAGGTCATCGTCGGCGTTGCCAAGGCGGGAGTGATTCCCGCAGCGATCATCGCGACGATCCTCCAGCGAGACTTCGTCGCGATCGGAATCGCGCGCCCCACAGCGGATGCAGAACCGAAGCTGGTGACCGGCCCTCCGGCCTCACTCGCTGGCCGACGGGTGCTGCTGGTCGATGAGACCTGCGACACCGGCGATACGCTGAAGCTGGCGCTCCACGCCGTGAAAGGGACCCGTCCTGCCGACGTTCGCACGGCGGTCTCCTTCAAGACCGGTCGCTGGGATCCTGATTTTCACGCCTTTGAGACCGAGAAAGCGATCGTCCTGCCGTGGGATCGCGAGGTCGTAGAGGGCGGTGAACTGGTCACGCGGCCCGACCTGCGGGGATGGCTCGCCGGCTGATTCAGCCGGGGAAGTCGCTGGAGTGGAAGGCGTCCCGCCACGCTCGCCCGGCAGCGAGTACGTCGTGGACCGTCGCCAGCGTTGCGGTCGATCCGGCGAGAAAGCGGCAGGCGGAATCACCCCTTGAGCGGCACTCGACCTCCAGCACCGACATCGGTGCGCCGGCCTGCGCGGTCAGAAACGCCGCAAACATCCCGCAGGAGAAATGGCAGGAGGGCTGTTCGCTGCTCCCCGGCTCCGCCTCGGCCCACTCGCCCCCCTCCAGCAGCACCGCGCGCGCCCCAATCGGCGTCACGGTGACTGATCCCCACCCGAGTTCGACACAGACTTCGTCCAGCAGCGGTCCGAACCAGCGCATATCGAGCTGCCCGGCATCATCCAGGCCGGTGTGGGCGGCGATCTGATTGCGCCAGAGATCGAAGAGCGCCTCTCCCGTCGCGAACCCTGCCTCCTGGAGGATCTCTGCCGCGGTATTGGCGCTGGTGGCCTGGAGCCGATGGCGCAGGCGATGCAATGATGCGGGTGCAATGGTGAAGCTTGGCATCGACGACCAGGGTGACGAGGTTCGCGAAGCTAGGTCCCGGGGCCGAGGCGCCGCAAGAGCTCGGCCTCGTCGATCACCGCAATCCCGAGCTTTTCGGCCTTCTCGAGTTTCTCCCCGGGGTCGACACCAGCCACCAGCAGCGTGGTCTTTTTTGTCACGCTACCGCCGACGGTGCCACCAGCCGCCACGACACGAGCCGCCGCCTCAGATCGCGCCAGGGTCGGGAGCGAACCCGTCAGCACGACGACCTCCCCTGTGAGCGGCCCCACGACACGCTCGGCCCCGGGTTCGCTGCTGGTGAGGCCGTGGGCGACCAGCCGGTCGAGCAGTCCAGCGGAGGCCGGATCCTCGCAGTAACGCCGGACCGCGGCAGCGATGGTCGGTCCAACGCCCGGAACCGCTGCGATCGCGACCTCGTCGGCGGCGCGCAGGGCGAGCAGCGCCCCGAACGCGCGGGCGAGTGCGAGCGCCACCGTCTTCCCGACGTGGCGGATGCCGAGTCCGAAGAGGAGGAGCGAGAACGACCGTTTCCGGGACGCAGCGATGGCCTCGATCAGTTGAGTCGCTGACTGTTCGGCGAAGCGATCCAGCGCCACGAGCTGTTCGACAGTCAGGCGGTAGAGATCCGAGACATCGTGGATCAGGTCGGCATCGAGCAGCTGCCGGACCCGTTCGGCACCAAGGCCGCGAATGTCCATCGCGTCGCGGGAAGCAAAGTGAATGATCCCCTCGAGCAAGCGTCCGGGACAGAGGACGTTGGGGCAGTAACGCGCCACTTCGTCGGGGTCGCGCACTGCCGGGGTGCCACAGATCGGGCAGTGGGTCAGCGGGGCGAACGGCCGCTCGGTACCGTCGCGTCGCTCCCGCAGCGGCCCGACGACCTGCGGAATGACCTCGCCGGCCCGAATGACCTCGACCCAATCGCCGATGCGGATGTCCTTCTGGGCAATCTGGTCTTCATTGTGAAGCGTGGCGCTGCCGATGGTCACGCCGCCGAGTTCGATCGGCTCGAGCACTGCCCACGGCGCCAGTGCGCCCGTTCGGCCGACATTGACCTTGATGTCCAGCAGGCGGGTCACCGCCACCTCAGGTGCGAACTTGCGTGCGATGGCCCAGCGCGGCTCCCGGTCGGAGATGGTACCCAGCTCATCCTGCAGGTCCCTTCGGTCGACCTTCACCACCACTCCGTCGGCATCGAACGGCAGCGCAGGGAGTGCCGCTTCGAGCGTCTGCACCTGACGATAGACCTCCGCCATCGTCGCGCAGCGCGCGTGATGCGGCTCGACCTGGAAGCCCCAGCGCGAGAGGGCCGCCAACATTCCCTGATGGGTGGGCGAGGGTGCCGGTCCCTCGATTGCCTCGACGTGAAAGGCGAAGCAACGCAGACGGCGGCTCCGGGTGATCGCCGGATCGAGCTGGCGGAGCGCCCCGGCCGCTGCGTTGCGCGGATTCGCGAATCCGGCTTCTCCAGCGCGCGCGCGTTGCGCATTCAGCCTGGCGAAAGCACGGTGGGCGAAGTAGACCTCGCCGCGGACTTCCATCAGTGAAGGCCAGTCTCCATCCGCGAGCTCCAGCGGGATGTCGTCGATGGTACGCAAGTTTGCGGTGACATTTTCCCCGACACGGCCATTGCCACGAGTCGCGCCGGTGACCAATCGGCCATCCCGGTAGGTCAGGCAGACTGCGGTGCCATCGATCTTCACTTCGACGGCATATCCCGCGCTCCGTACTGCCGGTGCCAGCCGGGCGTTGCGCTCCTCCCACGCCACCAGTTCCTCGTCGGAGAAGGCGTTGGCCAGTGAGAGCATCGGGCGAAGGTGCGTGTGCTTCGGGAGGTGTGCAGCGGGTGCGCCGCCGACCCTGCGGGTGGGAGAATCAGCCGCCGCCAGCTCGAGGTGCTCCGCCTCGATCGCCTGCAGCCGTCGGAAGAGCTGGTCGTACTCGGCGTCACTGATTTCCGGCGTGTCGAGTTCGTAGTAGGCGCGATTCGCCCGGAGGAGTTGGCTCCGGAGCTCCTCTGCTTCCGCCGCGACGCTGCGGGAACTCATGGTTTGAGTTTCGTGGCGATCCGGCCACCGAGCGCCATCGCCTGGCGGCGGTAGTTGAGGTCCATCGGCTCGATCGGCGGCAAGGTCACGAGGGTGTCGATCTGCGCCTTCGCCTCTCGCCACCGCTCGCGATCCACGAGAACGGTCGCCAGATCGAGCCGGTGAAAGATCCTCGTCGGGTCGAGCGTCACCGCGGTCCGCAGGTTGTGTTCCGCCTCGTCCCACGAGGCCTGGTCGAAGATCGCTGCTCCCAGGAAGGTCTTGGCGAAAAACTTCTGGAGGGCCGAGAGCCGCATGATTTCCGCGTGCCAGCGGCCGAGCAGGTGGTAGGCGCCGTCGTGCCGCGGGTCGAGCTCAATGGCGTTCCGGGCCTCGTTGTAGATCTCGGCGGCACGTTTGATTCGTTGTCTGGGGCCGACTGTGAGCGAGGCCCGGCCCTCGGCCGTGCCGAGGGCAAAGTGGCCGTCGGCGCCCGAGGGCTTCGCCGCCACGGCCCGACGAGCGTAGCTTTCGGCCTGGGCGTAGAGGGAGTCACGGGTCGGGCTCTTCTGTTCGTCCGGTGTCTGGAGTCCGATGTTGACCAGCACCATCGCCAGCCGCCAGTTGGCCTCATAACTGTCGGGCTGCTCGCGCACCGCCTGTTCCAGCTCCCGTCGGGCGGTCAGGTAGTCGTGATCGTGCATTGCCGAACTGCCGCGCCCCAGCGCGCCACCCTGGCCACGGGCCAGCTGCGGAGCTGCAAGTGTCAACGTCACAATGGTGGCCCACGAGGCAATCCGGTCGATTCTGGTCATCACTTTTCCTGAAGATGCAGGGCCACACGGCCCGGGGCTGAATGGTCGTTCCACGCCTGATCGAACGCAAGCGAGACGGCGGTGTGCTCACCGGGGACGAGTGGCGGAGCCTGATCCGGCACTACACGGACGGTGGCGTGCCCGATTACCAGATGGCCGCACTCGCGATGGCGATTTTCTACCGGGGCCTCGCGCCCGACGAACTTTCTGCACTGACCGACGCGATGCTCACCTCAGGCGAGCGGCTGCATTTCGAGGGTGAGGCGCGGCCTCGCGTCGACAAGCACTCCACCGGTGGCGTTGGCGACAAGACCTCGCTGCTGCTTGCCCCGATGCTTGCAGCCTCCGGCGTGCTGGTCCCGATGATGTCAGGTCGCGGACTCGGGCACACGGGTGGGACTCTCGACAAGCTCGAGTCGATCCCCGGCTTTCGGACCGCTCTCTCCCTTCGCGAGGCGGAGGCACAGGTGCGTGACATCGGCGCGGCGATGCTGGGACAAACCGCCGAGATCGCCCCGGCCGACGGCAAACTCTACGCGCTGCGGGACGTCACCGCCACGGTGGAGTCAATCCCGCTGATCAGTGCCAGCATTATGTCCAAGAAGCTCGCCGAGGGGCTCACCGGCCTCGTGCTCGATGTGAAGATCGGCTCCGGTGCGTTTCTGCCGGAGGAGGCGCGCGCACTCGAGCTGGCGCGAACAATGATCGCGTTGGGCGAGGCGCGTGGCTGTCCCACCGTCGCGTTGGTGACGGCGATGGACCGGCCGCTCGGCGTGGCGTGCGGCAACGCCCTCGAGGTGGTGGAATCGATCGCCGGACTCCGCGGCCACGGCCCCGACGACCTGATGGAGGTCACCTTCGCGCTCGGCATCGAAATGCTCCTGCTCGCCAAGATCGACGCCGACCCGCTCTCGGCCCGCACGCGGCTGGTGCGGACCATCACGTCGGGCACGGCACTCGAGGTGCTGCGCCGGATGATCGCGGCTCAAGGAGGGGATCCGGCGGTGGTGGATCACCCCGAACGACTTCCGCGTGCTCCCGTGCAGCAGGACGTGCGCGCGGACCGGGACGGTGTGGTCGTCCAGGTCGAGCCGCGTGCGCTCGGGCGCGCCATCATCGAACTCGGCGGCGGCAGGCGGGTGGCGACCGATTCGGTTTTGCCCGATGTCGGCCTGGAGGTCTTCGCGAAACCGGGGAACCCGGTTCGCTGCGGTGATCGCCTGGCCGTCATTCACGCCCGCACTCCGGACGCTGCCAGCGCGGTGAGTCCCGCGGTACTCGCCGCGATCACGATCGGGGAGCAGGCGGTACCGCCATTGCCACTCGTCGCCTGGCGCGTCAGCGCCGCTGGCCAGCAACCCTATGGAGCAAGCCTGTGAGCACCCTCATCGTCATTGCCCTGGTGGCCGCCTTCCTCGTCTGGCTCCTCGGCCTGGGGAGGGGCCGACGCGTCGTGGCAGCGGAAGACGACGTCGTGACTCCCCTCGACGAGAACGAACTGGAGGCGGCTGAGCGCGAGGTGCGGAATGATGGCACCGCGCGTCCGATCGGCGAGGCAATGGCTGATGAGGAAGGGGGCGACGACGATGACTGGGGTCCGGGGAGCGGCCGATCGTCGTTGCCGGGGATTCTGTGAAAGGATGCTGGAGGGTAGCTCAGGGATGATGGATAATGGATGATGGAGGATGGAGCTGAGGGGCTTGATGTCACTATCCACCATCCCCGATCCATTATCCGTCATCCCTCGTCGCTAGACGTCCAGCACACTCACGAACTTCGCATTTGCCTCGATGAAGAGCCGGCGCGGCTCAACGTCATCTCCCATCAGTTCGTCGAACAACTTGGACGCCTCGACCGCGTCCTGCAGCGTCACTCGCAGGATGGTGCGGGTGTCGGGGTCCATCGTCGTCTTCCAGAGTTGCTCGGGGTTCATCTCGCCCAGTCCCTTGTAGCGCTGGCTCATCACGTTTCCCTTGGAGCCTTCGAGCCGCTTGGTGAAGGCGTCGCGCTCCTCCTCGGTGTAGGCGTAGTACTCCTCACGCCCCTTGGCCACGCGGTAGAGGGGAGGCTGCGCGATGTAGATGTAGCCTGCCTCGATCAGCTCCGGCATCTGCCGGAAGAAGAACGTCAGCAGCAGCGTCCGGATATGGGCGCCGTCGACATCGGCGTCGGTCATCAGGATGATCTTGTGGTACCGCGCCTCCTCGATCTTGAAATCCTCGCGTACCCCGCAGCCGATTGCAGTGATCATCGCGCGAATTTCCTCATTGCCGAGGATCTTGTCGATCCGCGCCCGCTCGACGTTCAGGATCTTGCCACGCAGCGGCAGGATCGCCTGGAAGGAACGGTTCCGCCCCTGTTTGGCGGAGCCACCGGCAGAGTCGCCCTCGACCAGGTAGATCTCGCACAGCGACGGGTCGTCGAGGGAACAGTCGGCGAGCTTGCCAGGAAGCACCGCGTTCTCCAGCCCGGACTTCTTGCGGACCAGGTCGCGTGCCTTGCGGGCCGCCTCGCGCGCCCGCGCCGAACTGATCGCCTTCTCGACGATGGCGCGGCCCACGGCGGGGTTTTCCTCGAGGAACTGCCCCAGGTGTTCGTTGACGACGGCGCGGACGATCCCCTCGACCTCGCCGTTGCCCAGCTTGGTCTTGGTCTGCCCCTCGAACTGTGGCTCGCGCACCTTGACGTGCAGGACGCAGGTCAGTCCTTCCCGGGCATCATCGCCGCTGAGCGTGAAGCTCTCCTTCTTCATCGCCGTCGACTTCTTCGCGACTTCATTGATGGTGCGCGTCAGCGCCGAGCGGAAGCCGGTGAGGTGTGTGCCGCCCTCGTGCGTGTTGATGTTGTTCACGAAGGTGAAGGTGTTCTCGTTGTAGCCTTCCTCGTATTGCAGCGCGATGTCGACATCCACATCGTCGCGCGTCGCCGAGAAATGCACCGGCTTCGGGTGCAGCGTCTTCTTGTTGCGATTCAGCCAGGTGACGAACTCGACCAGACCACCCTTGTAGTGAAAGGTCTCGGTCCGGGGCGTCTCGTCGCGCTCATCGGTCAGGTTGATGTTGATGCCGCCATTCAGGAACGCCAGCTGGCGCAACCGGTCGGCGAGCGTACTCCACGAGAACTCCAGGACATTGAAAATCTCGGGATCGGGCTTGAAGTGGACGGTCGTGCCGGTGCCGGCGGCCATCCCGATGACGGTGAGCTTTTGCAAGGTGTGGCCGCGGACGAACGACATCTGGTGCCGGGCACCGGCACGGTCGACGGTCACCGTGAGCTTCTCCGACAGTGCATTGACCACCGAGACTCCGACGCCGTGCAGGCCGCCAGAGACCTTGTAGGAGTTCTTGTCGAACTTGCCGCCGGCGTGGAGCACCGTGAGCGCCAGTTCGACGCCCGGGATCCCTTCGGTGGGATGGAGATCCACCGGGATGCCGCGACCATCGTCCGCCACCGTGATCGAGTTGTCGCGATGAATCGTGACGTCGATATGGGTGGCGTAGCCGGCAAGGGCCTCGTCGATGGAGTTGTCGACCACCTCGTACACCAGGTGGTGGAGGCCGTTTTCGCCGGTCGAGCCGATGTACATCCCCGGCCGTTTGCGAACCGCCTCGAGTCCTTTGAGGACAGTGATGCTGTCGGCGCCGTAGTCCTGGTTCCCGTTTGCGTCGTTGTCGTCCTTCGCCATGCGTCCTCGCTTACGAAACGTTCAGGGCTGGTCCAACGGACCAACCGTCCAGCGGATATGCAGTACCCGGCCTTTGCGCGCCCCGTTCACACGCGCCAGGATCCGCGGTGTCATCAGGCCGAGCTCCGTCGCCCAGGCGTGGGTTGCCACCCGAACCATCAAGGTGCCGTCCGGGGTAACCGACAGCGCCTTCGTCACAGCGGCGATCTGCGGTCCCACGACCTCGGGCCACGCTTCCACCGCGACCGCCAGATCGAGTCGCTTGGCGTACCCCGTCCGCTTCACCCACGAGGCCAGCGCGTCGGCAAATGGGACCGGGCGCGCGGGAACGTTCACATCGGGTGATCCCGTACGACGCCTCACGTTGCCACGCTCATCACCGTCCCGTCCAGCAACTGCCATCGCGGCAAGCGCAGTTCGTGCGGCAGGTCGTCAGGGCGCGGCGCCGTCACGATCCGTTGGCCCGGCCGCGCCACCAGGCGCGCCGCGAGCCGAGCCTGCCGTGTCGCATCGAGCGCGGCGAACACATCGTCGACCAGCAGGGCGGGGCGGATTCCGCGCGCCTGCGCGAGCGTTTCCAGCTCCAGCAATCGCAACGCGATCGCCGCCGAGCGCTGCTGGCCGGTACTGCCGTAGTCCCGCAGCGTGTGGCCGCCGAGTTGCAGCACCAGGTCGTCGCGATGCGGCCCCACGTGGGTCTGGCCACGCGCCAGATCGCGAATGCGTGCGGCCGCGAGCTTCGGACCCCAGGCCGGCGGATCAACCAGTGTCTCGTCGCCACGATAGCGCATCCCGACCGCCGCGTGCTCACCGAGGGCGGTCAACTCGTCCTGCCACGGCGTCACCGCGGCTTCGGCCCAGATCAGCCGACGCTGGATCACCTCGGCTCCGCTCTTCGCCAAGGGCCCGTCGAAGGCCTCGGTGGAGCGGCCGTCTCCGGAGCGGAGCGCGGCATTGCGCTGGGCCAGTGCGGCCCGGTAGCGCAGCAGGGCCTCAAGATACGCTCGGTCGGCGAGCGAGAGCATTCGGTCGAGCCACCGCCGCCGTTCGGCGGCACCTCCCTGCACCAGCGCCAGATCGGTCGGCAAGAAGGCGACCGCCAGCCAGCGACCCAATGCAGCCGTGATCGTCGTCTGTTCCACCCCATCGAGCACGATGCGTTTCCGGCGTGTCGCACTACTCCAGGTGGTCGCGATCTCGCAGCCGTCGGCGAGGGTCACCGAGACGTGGAAACCGGGGCCGCCAAACCGCGCCACCTCGCGATCGGCGGCGCCCCGTACCGAGCGAAACAACACCGGGTAGGCGAGTGCCTCGAGCAAGTTGGTCTTTCCGTGTCCGTTCGGCCCGACCAGCGCGACCCCCTCCGGCGGCAGCTCGAGCACGGCGTCGCCGAGGTTGCGGAAGCTCCGCACCAGCAGCGTCGCCGCCTGCATCATCCTTACTTCCCGCTGAAGACCGGGGGACGCTTCTCCAGAAATGCGCGGGTCCCTTCGCCCTTATCGTCGCTGGCACAGGCGCGGCCGAACATCGTTGCCTCGATCGCGAGGCCGTCATCAATGGTCGTATCGAGCACCCGATCAACGGTTTCGAGGCAGAGCGCGACCGCAAGTGGTCCCTGCGCGAGAATCGTCCGCAACAGGGCTCTCGCCGCCTCGAGCAGCTGGTCGGCAGGTACCACGCGATTCACCAAACCGATCCGCGCGGCCTCGTCGGCGTCAATCACGCTGGCCGAGAGCAGCAACTCGAGTGCGCGGCCCCGCCCCACGAGTCGCGGCAGCCGGACCGTGCCGCCATAGCCGGGGATCAGGCCGAGCTTGACCTCGGGCTGGCCAAACCGGGCGTTGGGTGCGGCGAGCCGTATGTGGCACGCCATCGCGAGTTCGCAGCCACCACCGAGGGCGAAGCCGTTGACCGCTGCGACGACCGGCTTGTTCAACTGCTCGATCGCGCGGAACGCCGCCTGACCCTTCGCCGCGACGTCGGCTCCGGTATTGCCGTCGACCGCGGCAAGTTCGTTGATGTCTGCCCCCGCGACGAATGCCTTCGGCCCCGCGCCGGTGAGCACCACGCCGCGGACATCCCGGTCGACAGCAATCCGCGCAACAACCTGGGCCAGCTCGCTGATCACGATGGCGTTCAGGGCATTCAACTTGTCGGGGCGATTGACCGTGACGGTGGCGATCCCGTCCTCGGCGACGGCGTACAGGAGGGTGGCGTAGGTCATCCCTGTAAAATAGCCGAATTGCCCTCCTCGTGCGCCCTGCAAGGAGCCGCCGGCGACAGTAGCTTGCTCGGATGCCGACCATCCTCGCCCTCGACCAAGGCACCACCGGTTCCACTGCGCTGGTGATCGCTCCCGACGGGCAGGTGGTCGGCCGTGGCTACCGGGAAATCCCCCAGTACTTTCCAGCGCCTGGGCAGGTGGAGCACGACCCTGACACCCTGATCGACGCGACCGTTGCAGCCGCCCGCGACGCGCTCAGTGCCGCCGGCCGGCTGGTCGATGCCATCGGAATCACCAACCAGCGCGAGACGCTCGTCCTCTGGGATCGGGAAACGCTCGCGCCCATCGGCCGGGCGATCGTCTGGCAGGATCGGCGCACCTCCGGGCGCTGTGCCGAACTCCGGGCAGCAGGGCACGAACCACGGCTGCGAGAGCTGACCGGGCTGCTCCTCGACCCGTACTTTTCGGCGACCAAACTTGAGCGGCTGCTCCTCGATCCGGAGCTGCGCCGTCGTGCTGACGAGGGTTCCCTCGCGGTCGGTACGGTCGAAAGCTGGTTGGTGGCAAAGCTCACCGGCGGCGTTCACGTCACCGATCCGACCAATGCCTCGCGGACCCTGTTGGCCGAGCTCCGAACCGGCAGCTGGAACGCCGAGCTGCTCGCCCTCTTCGGCGTCCCCGAGAGTGTGCTGCCGGTGCTGGTCCCCAGCGCGGGTGTGGTCGGTGTCACGCAGTCGCACTGGTTCGGGCGCGAGATCCCGATCGCTGGACTCGCGGGCGACCAGCAGGCGGCACTCTTTGGTCAGGGCTGCGTCACGCCCGGTGCGGCGAAGATCACCTACGGTACCGGCGCCTTCCTGCTCCGGTATACCGGCAGTGTCGCGCCACCGGTCCCGGGCGATGGCATTCTGGCGACGATCGCAGCGGGGCCGAATGGCGGGGTCGCCTGGGCTCTCGAGGGAAGCGTGTTCATTGCCGGAGCTGCGGTGCAGTGGCTTCGGGACGGACTGGGGCTGATCGCCGACGCGACCGAGACCGCCGCGCTCGCAGCCAGCGTTCCCGACAGCGGGGGTGTCGTGATGGTCCCGGCGTTCACTGGACTCGGTGCGCCCTATTGGAACGCCGACGCGCGCGGAACCATCACCGGCCTGACCCGCGGCACCACCCGTGCCCACCTGGTGCGTGCCACCCTCGAGGCGATCGCCCACGGCACCGCTGATCTGGTCGAAGCGATGGGCGGTGTCACCGCTCTGCGGGTGGATGGGGGAGCCGCTGGCAACGACTGGCTGATGCAGTTTCAGGCCGATCTGCTCGACCTGCCGGTGGAGCGGCCCTTCGCGGTGGAACTCACTGCCTACGGGGCGGCCCGCCTCGCCGCGCTCGGTATCGGGGGCGCGCTCCCGCCCGCGGCGGAATTGGGCGGAATGACGGTCTTCTCTCCGCGGGCCGACGCCGCGTGGCGGGCGGCCAGGCGGCAGGAATGGCGTCGTGCGGTCGTCGCCGCGTTGGCCTGGGCAGAGCAGCCGCAATCCCCCGGGACCGCGGCGTAGGTATCTTCCGAGATGCAGTTCAACTGGGGTGCCGTATGAAGCCAGGAACCCGATTCACACTGGGTGCCATCGTCATTATCGGGAGTGTCATACTCCTGATCTCTGAAGGGATCAAAGCCACCGGGACGTATTTCCTCACTCCCACCCAACTGGTCGCACGCACCAAGGCCGATCCCTCCTTCCACGAAGTCGGATTGAAGGTGAGTGCGAAAGTGGTGCGCGGCTCCATCTCGCGAGATGTCGGCGCGCGCCGGGTCGACTTCAAGATCAGCGATGGTGCACAGACCTTCCCCGTCACGTACGTGGGCGACGTTCCCGACACGTTCACCGACGCGAACGACATCGACGTCGTGGTTGAAGGGAAGCTCGGTCGCGATGGTGTCTTCCACGCGACCGACGTTATCGCCAAGTGCGGATCGCGCTACGAAGCGGTCTGGGACGCACAAGGGAAGAAGGCCTGAGCGCGCGATGACACTGCTCGGCTCCTTCGCCCTCTGGGCCGCCTTCCTGCTCGGGCTCTGGAGTGCGGCGCTGGCTTTTTTCGGCCGCTGGCAGGACCGCCCGGCCCTTGCGCGCTCGATCATTCGCGGCAGTTATGCCATCTGTGCGGCCCTGCTGGTGGCCGCCGTCGCGCTGTGGAAGGGCATCTTCACACACGACTTCAACATCGAATACGTCGCCGCCTACACTTCGCGGAATCTCCCCGAGTACTACCTGATCTCGGCGTTCTGGGCCGGCCAGAAGGGTTCGCTGCTCTTCTGGGCCGTGGTCCTGGGAATCTTCGGCGCGCTGGCCCAGGCCCTGACCTCCTCGCGACACAAGCACCTGCTGCCCTACGTCGCCGGTGTCACCTCCGTGGTGGTGGCGTTCTTCGTGGCGGTGATGCTGTTCGGGGAACACGCCAACCCGTTCGAACGGATGGCCTTCACACCGCCCGACGGCCGCGGATTGAACCCGCAGTTGCAGAACCCCGGGATGGTGATGCATCCGCCGATGCTCTATCTCGGCTACATCTCCCTCACCGTGCCGTTCGCCTTTGCGATCGCGGCGCTGCTCGCTCGCACGCTCGATGCCGGCTGGATCATCGCGATGCGGAAGTGGGCGCTCGCGTCGTGGCTCTTCCTCTCCATCGGCATCACCATCGGGATGTGGTGGGCTTACGTGGAGCTGGGCTGGGGCGGCGTCTGGGCCTGGGATCCGGTCGAGAACGCCTCGTTCCATCCCTGGCTGACGCTCACCGCCTTCCTGCATTCCGTGATGATCCAGGAAAAGCGGGGAATGCTGAAGCGCTGGAACATCTCGCTGATGGTGGGCACCTACCTCCTCTCCATCTTCGGGACGTTCATTACCCGCTCCGGCGTGATCGCCTCGGTGCACTCCTTCACGCAGTCCGACATCGGGTCATTCTTCCTCGCCTTCCTGATCGTGACGGCGATCGTCTCGTTTACGCTGCTGTACACCCGCTGGCCGTCCCTGAAGGCCGACGTAGAGCTCGAGTCCCTGGTGAGCCGCGAGGCGGCGTTCCTCTTCAATAACCTCGCCCTCGTCGGGATCGCCTTCTCGGTGCTCTGGGGCACCCTCTTCCCGATCATCTCCGAGGCCGTGCGCGGCACCAAGATCACCGTGGGACCCCCGTTCTTTAATCGCATCAATGTCCCGCTGGGGCTCTTCCTGCTCTTCCTCACCGGCGTCGGCCCGCTGATCGCCTGGCGGAAGGCCTCAGCGTCGAATCTGCGACGACAATTCATCATTCCCACCGCCGGCTTCGTGCTGGTTGCGACGGTGCTGATTGCGATGGGGATGCGCGACTTCTACGCGATGATGGCGCTCGCGCTCGCCGGATTCGTGACCGGAACCGTACTCCAGGAGTTCTATCGCGGCATCCGTGCGCGGATGACGATGCACAGCGAGTCGCCGCTCCTGGCGCTGGGGCGCCTGGTCGCGCGCAATCGTCGCCGCTACGGCGGCTACATCGTGCACATCGGGGTCGTGGTCTATTTCGTCGCATTTACCGGACTCGCCTTCAAGGTGAAGACCAGTGTGGAGCTGCAGCCCGGCCAGAGCACCACGGTGCGGTCGCCCTACGGCCACAGCTACAAGCTGACCCACCTTGGCGTCTCCCAGTATGCGGCGCTCAATCGCCGGGTTTCGGCGGCAACCCTCGAAGTGACACGCGATGGCACGCGGCTGGGCACCATCACCTCCGAGAAGCGACAGCACATCGATTCATTCGGGAACCCCACTTTCGAACCGTCGACCGAGGTCGGCATTCGCAGCGACCTGCGTGAGGATCTCTATGTCGTGTACGCCGGGTCACCCGACGGCACCGAGCGCGCCAATTTCACGATCCTGATCAATCCGCTGGTGATCTGGTTCTGGATCGGTGGCGCCATTCTCACCTTCGGGGGACTCATCACGATGTGGCCGGGCGGGGCGCAGGTTCGGACCGTCCGCCGCCGAGCGGTGGCGCAGGCTGGCTACGCGGTGCCGCTCGCTGGAGTGGCCGAGTGAGGACGCTCTCGCGTCGCCAGCTGCTGCGTGGTGCGGCCATCGTGGTCACGCCGGTCGCGGCACTTCGGCTGACGGCGCAGGATCTGATGAAGGTGTTGCCGAAGGATTCTGCCGCCGCTGCCGACCGCCTGGCGGAGCCGTGGCTGGTCGGCCGGCCTCAGGCCGAAATCACCGCGATGGACAACGACGGCACAGTGATCGGGATCGAGCGGCGACTCCACTGCACCTGTGGCTGTACCCTCGACATCTACACCTGCCGCACGACCGACTTCACCTGTACCTACTCCCCGGCGCTCCACAAGGAGATCGTGGCGATGGTGCTGGCGAAGCAGACACCGGAGCAGATCGTCGAGGCGTTCGTGGCGCGCGAGGGCGAGAAGATGCTGATGGCGCCAGTGGCCAGCGGCTTCAATCTGGCGGGATACCTTGTGCCAGGGCTGACCGTGCTCTCGGCAGGGCTCGCGCTCGCTGCGTATCTCTCCCGCCGCCGCACCGCGGTCGCCGCCGAAGCATCCGCCGCCGCGACCGTGATCCCGGCACCGGTGGATGACGAGGCGCTGGCCCGGCTGAAGCGCGCCCTCGATGAGGTGGATTCGTGATGCTGGTCGAGGCGATCGCCTCGGGAGTCGTCGGCGTCGCGCTGCTCTGGCTGGTACTCCAGCCAATGTTGCTTCCGGGACCGGAACCTGATGAGTTGCGCGACATCCCGGATCCGGAAGAGACGCCACGCGGGCAGGCCTTGCTTGCGTTGAAGGAAATCGAGTTTGATCGCGCGACGGGCAAGCTCTCCGATGACGATTACGCCGCCTTGCACGCCCGTTACACCACCGCTGCCCTGGCGACGCTGGCGAACGAACCGTCCGCCAGCGCTCGCGTTGAGGCACTCATCGCCGAACGGACCGGATCGCGCACCGAGGTGCGCTTCTGCAGTCAGTGCGGTGCCCGCTCGACCGACGGAGCGAAGTTCTGCGCGCAGTGCGGCAGTGTGATCCGGTAGTATCACCGGAGGGCCAAGGCCGGCCCGGTCGGTGGGAGCCGCCAACCATCATCGATCCTGCTTCAGTTGCGGTACGCCGTCGTAAACCACCCCGTGGTCCGCGTCCCATCGGTCTTCACGACCCAGTTGGCCCCGCTCGGTGAGCTTCCCGCGACCGAGCTCTCGACCGCAGTACCGATGAGATCGTCGGCGGTAGTGATCACGTTGCGGATCGCGCGAAACAAGGCGAAGACTGACGGGGCTGCCTTGATTCCGCGGAACAGCCACGGCTCCACCTTCCCGCTTGTCACCGACTTGTAGGCGGCGTCCACCGACGAGAGCAGGGTGCCGACCCGGTTGGCGTCCACGCGCGGGACGCAGGCCTCATCGTCGTCTTCGTAAGCGACGATCCGGACCGGTGCCCCAGGGTGCCTGGTTTCGTAGGCGGCCCGATCGCCTTCGGCCAGCAACATCGTCGAGCCACCCCAGTCGAGGTCGTTTTGATCCCAGGCGTAGGCCCCGCCGGCGTGTTCGCCGGTGCACGCCAGCTGCACGGCTTCCCCGCTATCTCCGACGCCGTAGACGTGGTATTCGAACTCCGGCTTCCCCTTGATCCAGCTCTCGTAGTACTCATCAAAGTGGCTCTGCGTGAGGAGCAGCCCCGGCGCGCCGACTGGGGCGCTGGTCGTCCCGCCGCTCCCGCTGCTCCCGCTGCTTCCGCCATCGGTCGGAGAGCAGAGATCGTAGCAGCTGGTCGCGAGCTCCGGGTGGCCGCCGGTGAAGTCGGTTTCCTGCGGGACCAGGGCGATCACCGGGGTGGCGGGCGGCGTCACGGGACTGAGCCTGAGCCGGCGCCCCGCTGGATCGAACGCGACCGGAGCATCGCCATCCCGTTCCTGCGTGGCGACGAGATACGTTGCGCTCCCCTGCCACGCGGCTCGCTGCGCCTCGACCGGGAGGTAGAGCTCGAGGCCGCGGGCGGCATCCAGATCGGCGAGGAGCTCGGGGATGTTGGTGGCGCCGTGGCGTGCGAGGGCGGCCAGCAGCACGCCCTGGTCCGCCCGAACCAGTGCCTGAAACTGAAGCTTTCCCTCGGGTGCACGTGAGCGCGCGAGTCGTTGACTCAATGCTGTCCGAGTGGCCGGATCGGCGAGTGCGACGGCCAGCCGCTGGGCCAGCCGTTCACGCGCGGTGGTCGCGGCGCTGGCGGGCATCGCCCGATTGATCGGCGCGGCAGGGAGGGTGGTGCTGTCGTGGTCGGCACAAGCGCCAAGCACGACGAGGGCGGTGAAACAGGACAGGCGGCGGAACATCGGGTCCTCCCGGGTGAAACTGCGAACCGCGACGCGGCGGGGTGCCGGGTCGCGGTCTGCATAGTCGGGGGGGACGCCTGGGAGCCGAGGGGCCCCGGAGCGCGGTCCGGGACAGGAACGCGCGTCAGGCCTCGAGCTGCAGCAGCCGTTGGCGCGCGAGCCGGAGCGGGATCACGCCAGTCGCAGCGCAGACCAGCGCCACCACGCCGAGGGCGATCCACCCCGCAGCGTCAGGCGCGCCGGCCGCGCCGCGCTGGACCGCCCGCAGATGCTGGGTCACGGGGAGCGCCTCGATCACGATCACTGCGGCGAGCAGCGCCACGGCGAGCAGCATGAAAACCAGCCCCCCGAACGAGGTCGGGATCTGGGCGGCGTTCTCGCTGTCGAATTGGGGATAGAGTGTGCCGATACCGAGCGCGAGTCCGCCGATGGCGAGGGTATAGCCGAGCACGGTGCCGACACTCACAAACATCATGAACGTGCTGGCGCGGAGCAGTGTGTTGGTCGTGATCGTGAGGCCGAGGGCGAGCACAAGCAGCGGCAGTACACCGACGAAATACTTGCTGCGCAACATTGCCGCCGGGTCCAGTGGCGAAGAACGCAGCAGCCAGAGCAGTCGCCCTTCGAGGGACACCGACGGGAAAATGAACCGTGCCGCCACCGCCGCGATCACGAAACCGGCCAGCCCCTGGTTGAGAAAGACGATCAGCGTGACCAGGAAGATCGGGACCTGCTCACCGGTGAAGAGCGGGAGCGCCCGGATGTTGAAGAGGTAGACCATCACCAGCACCGCCAGCAGGATCAGCTGACTCCATTGGGTGCTGTCGCGGAAGAAGAGCCGGAGATCCTTGAGAATGAACTCCCGCCGCATTGGCGACATCCCGCGCAGCAGCCTGCGGGCGATGCCATCCCAGCGCGCACCCCGGACGAATTCCTCAGCCCCTTCCTGGGCCCGCGCGAACCCTGCGACGTAGAGGCGGCGGTGGAGGGAGGCGCCGATCACGATGAACGCGCCAGCGGTCGTCCAGAGCAGCGCGATCGGCAGTGAGTCGCCGACCCGCGTGAGCCAGTTCATCAGCATACTGCTGGCCCACTCACTCGGCAGCAGCGCAGAGCTCGGCGTCCGCAGGACCGCAATGAAGTCGAGCAGTGACTGGAATCCTTCCGGGCGCGCCAGCTGCTCGGGCCGGAGCATCCGCAGGATGACCACCAGCACTCCGGCGGTGGCGATCGTGACCAGACCGAGCAGCTCCCTGGTGCGGCGGGCCGGGAAGATATTGACCAGCAGCAGGGTGACCGCGGAGCCGATCACCCCCGGAATGATGAAGAGTGGGAGGAGCGCACCGATCGCGACCACGGGGAAGAACCAGCCGCCGCCCCAGACGACGCTGTACGCCGCGAGCAGCGGGACCGCGAGGAGCGCCACCATCCACGACGAGTGGATCACGGTCTCGCCCAGTTTCGCGAGATAGAAGCGACCCCAGTCGAGCGGGGCGGCGACCAGCATATCGAGGTCCTTCGCCAGGAAGAATGTCGAGAGCGACGAGACCAGGTTCGACAGCAACAGGATGGAGATGAACGAAAGGAATGCCATCCCGAGCAGCTTGCCGGCGAGCAGCGTTCCGATCTCGGGGACGGCCTTGAAGTAGCTGACGGTGCGCCAGGCGATGCCGAACGCTGCCGCGAAGAAGAGTGCCCCGGCAATGAGCAGCAGCACGCCACGCCCGCGCGGCGCGTTGCGGGTACCGCGGCGCAGGCGCGCCAGTGCGCTGCGCCATTTCGGTGAGGTCAGGGTCGCCAAGCCGGGTTGCCGGCCCTGAAGGGAGTCAGCCAAGGATGGCGTCGAGGTCGTGGTCCACGTGCTCGCCGGTCAGTCGGAGGAAAAGTTCCTCCAGTCCGGCTCCTTCGGCGGCGGCGTCGCGCCGGAGGTCGTCGAGGGTCCCGCACGCGACGAGCGCGCCCTGGCGAATGATCCCGATCCGGTCGCACCACCCTTCGACAATTTCGAGGGTGTGGGTGCTCATCAACACCGTGCCGCCGCGATCGACAAAGCGCCGGAAGAGTGCTTTCAACAGCCGGGCACTCTTCGGATCGAGGCCGATCATCGGCTCATCGACGACAATTACCTCGGGGCGATGCACCAGCGCGCTCGAAATGATCAGCTTCTGGCGCATCCCGTGGCTGTACGACTCGGTCAGCTCGTGCTTCCAGCGATCGAGCTCGAAGAGCGTGAGCAGTTCATCGATCCGCTGTTCCAGTTCGGCGCCTTCCTGGCCATAGAGTGCTGCCGTGAAACGGAGGAATTCGGCACCGGTCAGCTTCTCGTAGACGAAGGGGCGATCGGGGATGAACCCCATCCTGGCCTTCGCTCCCATCGGATCGCGGAGCAGGTCGATGCCGCCGATCTCGATCGTACCTGCCGTGGGTGCAAGAATTCCGGCGATCATCCGCATCGTCGTGGTCTTGCCGGCACCGTTGGGTCCCAGGAAGCCGAACAGCTCCCCGCGCCTGATTTCGAGATCGATTCCGTTCACCGCCGGAAAGTTGCCGTACTTCTTGACCACGCCGCGCAATCGGATCACGGCGCCTCCACTGCTTCAAGGGAAACGAACTTCGCCTGCGCCAGGATCGATCGCAGGTCGTCGGGGTGACTCGATCCAGCATACCCCATCCGGATCAATCCTGCTCCTGCCACCGCGCGTCCGAATACTGGATCCACCGCCACCCAGTTGGTGGCAGCGGCATCGAACACTTCCGCCCACGCGTGGGTCAGGATGCGATCCCCGCGGGGGAGCACCCCTACCACGTACCGCGCCTGCACACCGCCGGCGCGGGCGATCGCAACGTACAGCCGTGCGAGCCCGTCGGGACGCCCCCGGTGCGCCTGCAACGTTCCGAGTGCGTCCTGCGACGCCTTCGCGGAGGTGTCGACCGACGCGAGTCGGGGAATGGCCGCCGCGAGGCGGTCGAGCGCGGCACCACTGGTGGCGCCCTCGAGTAGCCGCTGGGCCAGGGCACGAATCTCCGGCGCCGCCTCCTGCGCCAACGGGTCGTACGATCGATCGGCTGCGGTCGGGCGCGAGCCGCGCTGCGGCAGCTGACGAACCCGCAGCACCCCGCCCTGCATCGTCTGACGGCCGCCGGTGAGGAAGCTCAGCATCGCGCCGTTGACCGCGCGCCGGTCGCGTCGTTCGATCCGGTAGCTTCGCTCCGAACTGGAGGTATCGGGACTTGCTCCCGGGACGGCGAGCGGCTGGAGCGAACCGAGGGCATTGTCGATCGCTGGCGTGTGCGTCCGGGCCCGGCGACGGAAATCCTGCACCGCGATGTCGAAATCGGAGCGCATCCAGGTCACTCCCAGTGGCCACGCCAGGCCGGCGACGCCGCCACGGCGGTCCACCCAGACGCGGTATGGCCCGATCGGCGAGTCAATGCGCACCTCCATCGCGCGGATCGAATCGCGATGCGCGACCGTGCGGAGCCCGGTCACGGAATCGATCTCGGTGCTGTCGGCGAAGACCACCATTGAATCGCGCCCCACCTGGATCTGTGCGCTACGCGCACCGGGGGGCCACCCCCCATAGAGCAGCAGTCGACGACTGCGCCCCTGCGCCAGTCCACCAGTCAGCGCCAGTCGGTACGGCATCACGGCCAGCGTCACGCCGGGGCTGGGGGTGGAAATCTTCGTCGTCAGCTGCAACGTCCCGTCACCGTAGCCGATGGTGGCGCTGTCGCCACGCGGATGGATGGTCCACTCGATCTGTCGGGTGCCGAGCGAATAGCGGGAGCGGACATCCTGGACGGCGAGGGTCGCGCCAAGATGGCTTTCGGTGACGCGGGATGCCCGGAGAGAACTGCCACCGCTGGGGGCTTCGAGGGTCACCGTTTCCCGGACCCGGTAGCCCGGGGAGAGGGTGTCGAGGGTGATCCCGGCGCTGCCGACTTGCTCGTCTCCGGAATAGACCGCGAACCATCCTGCCGTCGGCGAGAGCCGCAAGGACGCCTCATTCGAGAGAAAAGTGGCCTCACTCTGCCCGACCGACCGGATCCCCAGCCAGGTGAGGGTACCGGCCCAGGCGGTCAGGACGGCGACGGCAGCGAGGGCTCGGACGGAGGGGCGGCGGTGGCGCATACGGGGATCCTGTAGCAAGGCCCGGGCCTCTGCCGGAGGGGCCGCGTTGCTCGCGTTTCCCCAACCACCTTACCATTCCGGGCTATGGCAGAAGAGTTTCTGGTCGTCCGCGGTGCCCGGGAGCACAACCTCAAGAATGTCAGCGTCCGCATCCCGCGGAACGCCCTGACGGTCTTCACCGGTCTGTCGGGGTCGGGGAAATCGTCGCTCGCCTTCGATACCATCTACGCCGAAGGGCAGCGCCGCTATGTCGAATCGCTCTCGGCGTATGCCAGACAATTCCTCGGGCTGATGGAAAAGCCGGATGTCGACGCGATTGAAGGGCTCTCCCCCGCGATCTCGATCGAACAGAAGACGACCGGGCAGAATCCTCGCTCCACCGTCGGGACCGTGACGGAAGTGTACGACTATATGCGCCTGCTCTGGGCGCGCGCCGGCGTCCCGCATTGCCCCAACGACGGAACCCCGATCACCCGATCCAGTGCCGGGCAGATTGCCGACACGGTGCTCGGTTGGCCCGAAGGAACCAAGATCGAAGTGCTCGGCCCGATGGTGCGCGGCCGCAAGGGGGAGTTCCGCGAACTCTTCGACGACCTGCGCAAGCAAGGCTTCGTGCGCGTCCGAGTCGACGGCGAGACGAGGGACCTCGCCGATGTGCCCGCCCTGGCACGACGGAGCAATCACGATATCGCCGTCGTGGTGGATCGGCTGGTCGTGCGTGCCGAGGATCGCGCCCGGCTGGTCGATTCCCTGGAGACCGCACTACGGGTTGCCGAAGGGGTGGCCGAAGTCGTGCGACATCCGGGCGGCAAGAGCACGATGTTCTCGGAGCGCTTCGCCTGCCCGACCTGCGGCCTCTCGCTGCCGGAACTCGAGCCGCGCCAGTTCTCCTTCAACTCGCCCTTTGGTGCCTGCGCCGAATGCCACGGCGTCGGTACCTCGCGGGTGCCCAATGCCGATCTGGTGCTGGGTGACCCGGGAATCTCGATCCTTGAAGGGGTCGTCCTGCCGTGGGGTGAACCGAGCGGCTACCTGCGTAAGGTGGTGCTGCCAACCCTCGCCCGGCTGTACAAGTTCGATCTCGCCGCTCCCTGGAAGAAGCTCCCGGCCGCGGTCCAGAAGATTCTGCTGCACGGCGCCGCGGGCAAGAAGCTCACCTACGTCGCGGATGGAGGAAAGGGCCGCGAGGTCGAAGGAGAGTGGGAAGGGATCCTCACCAATGTGCAGCGGCGGTGGAAGGAATCCTCCAGCGACGCGGTCCGCCACGATCTCGAGGGCTATATGATCGAGATGCCGTGCCCGGTCTGCCACGGCAAGCGGCTGAAGGCCGAGTCGCTTTCGGTGCTGATCGCGAAGCGCGGCATCGGCGACATCGTCGAGCTCTCGGTGGACGATGCCGTGGCTTTTTTCCAGCAGATTCCTGTGGGTCGCGGCAAGGCTGGCGCAGTCGATCCCGATATCGCCGGACCGATTCTCAAGGAAGTGGTTGAGCGCCTCCGCTTCCTGCGAGACGTGGGGCTCGAATACCTCACCCTCGGGCGTGCTGCAGGATCGCTCTCAGGTGGTGAAGCGCAGCGGATCCGATTGGCAACGCAGATCGGCTCGCGCCTTGTCGGAGTGCTCTACATCCTCGATGAACCCAGCATCGGGCTGCACCAGCGCGACAACGAGCGTCTGCTTGAGACGCTGATGGGGCTGCGCGATCTTGGCAACACCGTGATCGTCGTGGAGCACGACGAGGACACCATTCGGGCCGCCGATTACGTCGTCGATCTGGGCCCCCGCGCCGGCCGCTTTGGCGGCGAGATCGTGGCCCAGGGAACCGTCGCGGAGATCCTTGCCCACCCCGATTCACTCACCGCGCGCTACCTGCGCGGCGAGCTGCGCATCCCGGTGCCCGCTCGGCGGCGGCATCGCGATCCGGCCAAGCGCCTCCGCGTGGTCGGTGCCCGCGAGAACAATCTTCGCAAGCTCGATGTCGACGTACCGCTCGGGCTCTTCGTGGCAGTGACCGGAGTCTCCGGCTCGGGAAAGTCGACGCTGGTGACCGACATCCTCTATCAATCCCTGGCGCGTCACTTCTATCGCGCCAAGGTGCTGCCCGGTGCGCACACCCGCATCGAGGGGCTCGACCTGATCGACAAGGTGATCGATATCGATCAGTCGCCGATCGGCCGGACACCGCGCTCCAATCCGGCGACCTATTCCGGCTTGTTCACACCGATCCGGGAGCTCTTCACTCAGCTTCCGGAGGCAAAGATCCGTGGCTACGGTCCGGGTCGCTTCTCCTTCAACGTCAAGGGAGGGCGCTGCGAAGCGTGCCAGGGCGACGGCCTCGTCAAGATCGAGATGCATTTCCTCCCCGACGTCTACGTGCCGTGTGAGGTGTGCAAGGGAAAGCGCTACAATCGTGAAACGCTTGAAGTGCGCTACAAGGGAAGAAATATTGCCGATGTGCTCGAGCTCACCGTGGAGGATGCGCTCGACTTCTTCTCGGCGCAGGGTCGCATCGCCGAACGACTCGAACTGCTCAACGACGTCGGGCTGGGATACCTCCACCTGGGGCAGCCGGCGACGACGCTGTCCGGCGGCGAGGCGCAGCGCGTCAAACTCGCCACCGAGTTGGCGAAGCGCGACACCGGGCGAACGCTGTACATCCTGGATGAACCGACCACCGGCTTGCATTTCGAGGACGTGCGGCTGCTGCTCGACGTCCTCCACCGGCTGGTCGAGAAGGGAAATAGCGTGGTGGTGATCGAGCACAATCTCGACGTGATCAAGACCGCCGACTGGGTCATCGATCTGGGCCCCGAAGGGGGCGTCCGCGGGGGAAACATCGTCGCCCAGGGGACGCCCGAGGAGGTGGCCCGGATGGAGGCGAGCCATACTGGCCGCTTTCTGAAGCGGGCCCTCGCCAGCGGCTCCGGCTGACCCCCGACCGGGAGTTCTCCCGCTAGATTACCAGCATCCCCGTCAGGAGTTTGTTATGACGCTCGACGCGATCATCGACACCCTGCGCTATGCCAATGGGCAGGAGCTTCCGGTCCGGCTGGTGTTGGGAGACGGCGTAGAAGTGCACGGAATCCCGACGGTGGTCGACCTTCACATCACCGCCCACGAAGTCTTCCTGCGACCGGTGCACGACGACGACACCGAAATCGGTGTCTCCCTCGAATCCATCCGATCGGCTGAACTGGTCTGATATCCCTATGGTCTCACTGCTCGACATCATCGGCCCGGTCATGGTGGGCCCCTCCTCCTCCCACACGGCGGGGGCGTGCCGCCTCGGCCTGATTGCGCGTGCCCTGGTCGGCGGCACCCCCGATGTGGCGAAGGTCGAGTTACACGGCTCCTTCGCACGCACTGGTGCGGGGCACGGGACCGACCGCGCCATCGCCGGAGGGCTGCTCGGCTATCAGCCCGATGACGAGCGGCTGCGGGAGTCGCTTGAGGCGGCGGCGGCGGCGGGAATGCAGATCACCTTCGGCAATGTGAAGCTGCGCGGCGACCACCATCCGAATACCACCCGGATCACCGTCACCCGCGAGGGCCGCGCCGCGACGATGGTCGGCTCGTCGCTCGGCGCCGGGCGCATACTCGTCACCGCCATCGACGGTTTCCCGGTGGAAGTGACCGGCGCCTACCCCACGATGGTGGTGGTGGCCCACGACGAGCCAGGGATCGTGGCCAATGTCGCGACCGCACTCTCCGAACAGAGCGTCAATCTCGCGACAATGCGGGTGTCACGTCGCCAGAAAGGCGGTGATGCGATTCACGTCTACGAACTCGACTCTCCGCCGAGCGCCGCCGCGGTGGAGCGGATTGGTGCCCTCCGCGCAGTGAAGACCATTCGGGTCGTGGATCGGGTAGCCTGATGTACGACTCGCTCATCGAAGCGGCAACCGACGCCACTAGTCAGGGGATCTCCCTCGGCGAACTGGCGCTGCAGTCCGAAGTCGCCGAAGGGCTCCGGACCCGCGAGGAGGTGGAACACTCGCTCGGCCGGGCGCTGCAGGTGATGCGTGGTGCCGTCGAGCGCGGGCTGGTGGGCGACCTCTACTCCGTCTCGGGGCTGGTTGGCGGCGACGCCGCGAGACTCGCCAATGCCAAGGGGCCTCTCGCCGGCACGGTCTTCACCGACGCGCTCGCAGCCGCGCTGGCAGTGCAGGAGGTGAATGCCGCAATGGGAGTGATCGTGGCCGCTCCTACCGCCGGCGGTGCCGGGGTGCTTCCGGGCGTGTTGCTCTCCCTCGCGAAGCATCACAACTTCAGCGATGCCGATCTGGTGAGGGCGCTCGCCACAGCAGGGCTCGTCGGGGCAGTCGTCGCGGTCCGCGCCTCCCTCTCCGGGGCGGAGGGTGGCTGTCAGGCCGAGACTGGCGCCGCCGCCGGAATGGCCGCAGCGGCTGGCGTCGAATTGCTGGGTGGCACCCCGTGGCAGGCGGTGCACGCCGTCTCGGTGACAATGCAGGGGACCCTTGGACTGGTCTGCGACCCACTCGGCGGCCTGGTCGAGGTGCCCTGCGTCTACCGCAACGCGACCGGAGCGGCAATGGCCCTCGCCGGGATCGAGATGGCGCTGGCCGGCGTCGAGTTTCCAATCCCGGTGGATGAAGTGGTCGACACGATGGGGCAGATCGGCCGGGAGATGGACGTGCGCTACCGGGAGACTGCCGGGGGAGGGCTAGCCGCGACTCCCACGGGGCGTCGCCTCGCCCGAGAGCGGCTGGTCCAGCTGAAGCCGCGCAAGGGGGAATGACACCGTCGTTTCTTGCTGAAACATTCTGGAAGGCGCCCCCGTAATTGGGGGCGTTCCATCTATTACGGAGGCGGTCCCGTGGAAGACATCCTGGCAATCATCCTGATCTTCGGCGGAGGAACGCTCACCGCGCTCTCCTTTTCGCCGGTGGGTCGGGCCGTCGCCGATCGTCTCCGTCACGGGGCACAACCGCTCCCCCAAGCAGAGATCGATCCCGGCGTTTACGACGAACTTGACCGGCTGCGCACCGATGTATCGGAGTTGCAGGAGCGACTCGATTTTGCCGAACGCCTGCTCTCGAAAGGGTCGGCTGAGTCCCCGGACGTCTCGGCGAAGGAAGGGGTCTCGTGATGCAGACGCCCGTGCCTCAAGCGCCGCTCCCGCCCGACCTGAGCCGGGTGATCGTGGATACCGGACTCCTCGACGAAGTGGCGCTTCTCCGCGAACGCGTGGGAGACCTCGAAGGACAAGTGGCCCGGATGCAGGAACTCGAGGAACGGGTCGACTTCACCGAGCGGCTGCTGGCGCAGCGCGAGGATGCGCTCCGTCTGC
>JANLPG010000164.1:0-3371 GCA_031367105.1 Gemmatimonadota bacterium
GCGCCATGAGCAGCACCATCGGTCCGTCATTGGTAGCGCGACGCACGAGAGCGGTGACGATTCCGTCTCCAGTAGGATCTTTGAGTGTACCTCCTCCGGAAAACAGGACGCCAGCGACAACTTGGATCGCGATCGCGCCAAAGATGGCAAGCCAGTAGTTGCGTGGCTGCTTGGAGTTGCCCCGATTCAGTGGAGCGGTAATGGTTGGGTGTTCATGCCGCAATTAACGACTTCGCGTGCTGGGTTTCAAATGCCATCGGAGATCGGTGGCCGAGCGCGGAGTGACGGCGGTGTGGATTGTACCATCCCTCGATGTAGCGAAAGAGGATAAGCCGGGCCTCGGTGTGCGACGGGAACCGGTACTTCGCGAGGCATTCGCATTCGAGTGTCGAGAAGAAGCTCTCGGCCATCGCGTTGTCATACGCATCGCCGCGCGAGCCCATGGACGGGCGAACGCCGAGCGTCTGACAGCGCTGCCCGAACGCGTACGCACTGTATTGACTGCCTTGGTCCGAGTGATGAATGACGTCCTGCGGGCGACGCTGCATCGCGGCTATGTCGAGCGCGTCGAGGACGACGGTGCTGTGCAACGTGTTGCGCATGGCCCACCCGATCACCCGCCGGCTGAACACATCCAGTACCACGGCGAGGTACAGAAAGCCGGCGGCGGTCGGCACGTAGGTAATGTCCGCCACCCAGAGCTGGTTGGGCGCGGTGGCTGTGAACGCACGACGTACGAGATCCGGGGCGTTCGAGGTTTCCCGGGCCGTGTGCACCGGGCGGACCGCGCCCCGCCGTTTCGAGACACCCTGCAGCCCCTCGTGGCGGAGCAACCGGGCGACGCGCTTGCGTCCCACGTGATAGCCCGCCTCGCGGAGGTCCTCGAGGACGCGCGGCGCGCCATATGTGCCCGCCGAACGGGCATGCGACGCGCGGATCGCCACGAGCAGTTCGGTATCCCGCTGCCGCCGCGCCGACGGGGCCCGGTAGCGCCACGCGTAGAAGCCGCTCTCCGACACGCCCAGCACCCGACACAGTGTCGCAATCGGGAAGGTGGCCTGATTCGCACTCACGAACGTGAAGAGTCGGGCGGAATCGTCCCCGTCTCCCGTGCAAACCAGGCCGCGGCTTTTCCCAGGATATCGCGCTCGACTTTCAGCTGCCGGTTCTCGCGTCGGAGTCGGCTCAGTTCCTCGCGCTCCTCGGTCGTCAGCGCGCCGGGGCGCTCGCCACGATCCGCCGCCGCTTGGAAGAGCCAGTTTCGGATGGTCTGTTCTGACGGCTCGAACTCGGCGGCCAGTTCCTTCGGAGTGCGTCCCGCACGGGCCAAGGCGATGATCTGCTCACGATAGGCCGGCGGGTAGGCGACAGGACGACGGGGCATCGGGGACTCCTCCTCTCTCCACAGAGAGTAAGGCTCCACCGAACCGGGTCAACTCCACCCATTCGGATTACCGCGCGCTGCTTGCTCCACGGTAACGCCCATGGCATCAGCCCTATTGCGCAAATCGCGAGCGGCCCTTATCTCATTGCGGCGGTTGTGTGACAAAGCGCTGAGCTTGGGCCCTCAAGTCGCCTCGGCTCGAGGGTGAAGTGTTGCGTGTGCGCAACAGCAAGGCGGCCCGGATTGGTCATGCTTCATCGGCCAAGGCGCGCTAACTTGTTCGCCGCACGGCTGTTGGAGCTGTGACGGCCGAGTGGGCGAGTCTGGGCGCTTCTTGCCCTGTCTGCTGCCACGTAGGGCTGCGAAGATCCCGCGCTGATTGCCGCGCCGTCTCTCATTCCGCGAGTGTCTCCATGGCCGTACTCGGCATTCTGCTTACGCTCGCCGTTCTGGCGCTATGGCTCCAGAATCTGGTAGACCTGGCGGCACTCTGCATCAGGGGCGCGGGGAAAGGCGCGGTGTGCCAGCTCCGGTCCGCCGGCAGCTCGTCTCTTCCGCGGCTCGTCTTTTTGGTTCCCGCGCACGATGAGGCGCTGCTCATCCGGGCATGCGTTGCCTCCTTGATGGCGATGGACTATCCCCGCGCGCTTCGGCGCGTGGTAGTGATCGCCGACAATTCGACCGACGACACGGCCCGTCTCGCCCGCGCCGCAGGGGCGGAGTGCATGGAGCGCACGGACCGGCACCTTCGTGGCAAGCCCGAGGCGCTTGCGTGGGCCGTACGTCTGCTTGACCTCTCCGACGGCGATGCCTACGTCGTCGTGGATGCCGATACGGTGGTGACACCCGGCTTTGCTCGCGGACTTGCCGAGCTGGCACCACTGGACGCCATCGCCGTACAGGCGTACGTCGGCACGATGAACGAGTGGGACAATTGGCTGACGCGCCTCGCCGGGGTGCTCGCGCGCTGCCGTTATGAGGTCACGTATCCGCTGCGTGATGCGGCTGGCCTGCAGTGCCCGCTCACGGGCAACGGAATGTGCATCGGCCGTAAGCTGCTCGAGCTGGCTGGGTGGCAGGCCTTCTCGCTGACGGAAAACTGGGAGCTCTATGCGCGCTACACGGCCGAGGGCGTTCCTGTTCGCTTCGCCGCGACGGCTCGGCTCTTTACGCAGCAGGTACGCTCGATGCGTCAGGGGCACACACAGCGTGTCCGCTGGCTCGCCGGCCGCACCTGGGTCCTTCGCACGTACGGCCTGCCGATTCTTCGTAGCACGGGTGCCACTCCGTTGAACAAGTTCGTCGCGCTCGCCGACCTCGCTGGGTTGAGCCCCGTGCTGCACCTCCTCGCCGCGGTGCTGGCATCCACAGTTGCGCTACTGCTGGCGCCGGAATGGCGATGGTTGCTTGCAGGCCTCGCGCTCTTGTCGCTTGCTTCACCGATGATCACGACGATAATCGTCGTCTCGCGCCATCCTCAGCCCCGCGCGACGCTCGCTGCCTTGCTCCGTCTTCCGATGTACGCGGCTTGGCGTGCTTCGGTCGCGGCAGGAACGCTGCTGCTACCGTCCACCGGCGAATGGCGGAAGACCGAACGGCACTCAGCCTAGGAAGTGTTTGAGAAATACTTGGCGGCCTGGGTGTAATTGATCAGGCGGTTGTTCACAGGTCGTAGCGGCTACATGCTGGCGTTGTCGAGACACTCAATCGGCAACCGCCAGAGGACCTGTGAACACCCAACGGACGATCTCGCCACGGAGCGTCTCGACGACGTGGCGCACCTTCCTGGTGGAGATCCCCTGCAGGTAGCATTCGGTGAGGATCTCGGTGAGCGTGCAGAGGAGCGCCTGCTCATGGCGCTAATACCGCGCGAAGACGCTCGGCGTGAAGCACCCGGCCCCCATGAGCCGCAAGGAGAAACGAAGAAGGACGCCTAAGCATCGTGAGGAAGGTTGATCCGTATTTACACGGATCAACCTTCCTTCAC
>JANLPG010000190.1:0-19956 GCA_031367105.1 Gemmatimonadota bacterium
CCTCGCGCAACGGCTCGCATCCGCTCTTCGGGATCGTGCGCCTGTCACGAGACCTCGGCCCCGGCTCTCGACTCGGCTTTCTCTGGACCGAACAGCACGACGGAGCCGACCTGAACCGGGTGCTCGACCTCGATGGGCGGATGGTGGTGAAGCAACAGCACTCCTTCAGCTTCTCGGGGGCGATGGCGCGCAATGAGCGGGCTGGGGTGGTGAAGACGGCGCCGCTCTGGAGCACCACGTATCGCTTCAGCGGTCGGGCGTTCCGCTCCACCTGGCAGCTGAGCGGCATCCATCAGGACTTCCGGACCAGCACGGGCTTCATCTCCCGGCCGGGTGTTGCCCGCGGCAACATCGCCAACAGCTACACGATCCTGCGACCGGCCAGGACGCTCGAGGCGCTCACTAGTGAGGTGGTGGTCGACGGCACGTGGCGCTACCAGGACCTGGTGGGTGGCGGCCCGATGCAGGATCGCAAGCTGCACTTCAACTTCAATGCGCGATTCAAGGGCGGATGGGGCGCAGGATTCTCGGTGCTCGACGAAAGCTTCGGTTATGACCCGGCGATCTACTCCAATTACGGCATCCAGCAGCTCGATGGCAGTGTGACGCCGTTCCCCGCGCAGGCGCGAGTCCCCAATCGTGACTACCTCGTGCAGGGCAACACGCCAGCGCTCAAGTACTTCCAGCTCAACGGCTTTTTCCTCTGGGGCAAGGACGAGAATTTTGCCGAGTGGCAATCGGGCGACATCATCTTCCTGAACGCTGGCGCCACGATCCGGCCAACCGAACAGCTGCGCATCAATCTCTCCTACAACCACCAGTCCGTGCACCGGCCCAGCGATGGCTCCCGGGTCTCGCTGCAAATCGTCCCGCGGGCACGCCTCGAGTATCAGTTGTCGCGCGCGTTTCAGGTTCGAGTGGTGACGCAGTACGCGCTCGATACCCGCTCCGCCCTTCGCGACGACGGCCGCAGCAACCTCCCGCTGATGATCCGCGGAAGCAACGGGACGTATTCGCCGCTCGGGGCGTATCGCGATGGCAATCTCCGCACCGACGTCCTCTTCTCCTATTTCCCGAATCCCGGGACCGTGGTCTACCTCGGCTATGGGGGTGGCTACCACGAACCGGGGTCGCGGGGCCGACTCAATTTCGATCGGGTGCAGGATGGTTTCTTCCTGAAGCTTTCGTATCTGTTCCGGATGCAGGGATAACCGAAGGACGAGGAGGGAGAAGCCAAGCGGCTATGTCGCCCTGAACGAAGTGAAGGGCCTTCGGGACCTCCGAACGAGAGACGCTGAATCTCTCGCACGGGTGAGTCCGAAGGCCCTTCACTTCGTTCAGGGCGACAGTGTTCTGTCGCTTCTCCCTTCTCGGTCCTCCTCTAGAAGACCAGTGACGCCCGCCCGTAGATGTACCGCCCACTGAAGCCGAAGGGTGAGACGCTGTTATAGGGGAAAATGGTCGAGTTGCTGTTTCCGGATACCGTTGCGCTGCCGACAGAGTTTTTGTCGGGATAGACATCGCCGAGGTTGTCGGCGCCGACCGAGAGTGTCAGCTGATTGAAGAAACGATAGCCGACACTTGCATCGGTGATCCACTTGGCCCCGAACGTCTGGTCCTGGATCGCATTGGCGAGAGTGGTGGCGTAGGTCGTGACTTCGCCATACCGGTGCGTGCGCAAGGTGACGGTGGCTTTGCTGACCGAGAGCACCCCTTGCAGGTTGAGGTTGCTTTTCGGCTGACCCTTCTCAATGCGAATCTGCTCCGATCGATCGAACAACGTCGACTGGAAGGCGGCGAGCACCGGTGGCGTGCTCGAAATCCGTGTCACCTTGGTGGAGTTGGCGTTGTAGCCGGCGGTGACCCGAAGGTTCGAGGCCGAGCCGAGTGTCACGCCGTATCCCACGATGACATCGACGCCCTTGGTCTTGGTGTCGATCGCATTGGTGAAGTAGCGCCCGCCACCGACGCCCGGGAAGCCGTTGGCCGCCAGGAAGTTCCGCACCGTGACGTCGTTGAAGTTTCCCGACAGGACCACGCGATCATCAATCTTGATGTGATAGTAGTCGATCGTGAGCGAAAGGTTGCGCGAGGGCGAGAGCGCAATCCCTGCGCTGAGGTTGACTGATTTCTCCGGCTTGAGGTCGGTGGCACCGAGCAGCTTCCCTGCGGCCGAGGCCACCGGGAAGGTCTTGATCTCGAATGGCACGCCGTTGATGAAGTTGGTGGCGGTGCTGGTGAAGAACGACTGCGCCAGTGACGGCGCACGGAAGCCGGTGGCGGCTGCACCGCGCAGTGCGACACCCTTGGTCACATCGAGTCGGGCCGACACCTTGCCGGTCGACTTGCCACCGAAGTCACTGTAGTTCTCGATGCGCCCCGCCACGCCGACCAGCAACGATGGGAACGGATTCACTTCGAGATCGACGTAGCCGGCGACGTTACTGCGGTGGGCATTGGTCGCATCGGTGGGACGGAAGCCGGGGAAGACCTGGGCGCCAGCTGCTGCCACGTTGCCCGTGCCCGGACCATCGAGGACCCGGACGCCCCCATCGCGCCAGGAATCGGGCTCTCCTTGCTTGATGCTGTAGGCGTCGCGCCGGTATTCCCCGCCGAAGGCGATATTGAGCGGTGACGACGCGCCAATCTCGAACTGCCGCACGATGTCGAGATTGGTGGTGAGCTGGTTGAAGCCGGTGGTGCCGGCATAGAAGCGGGTTGGCGAGGCGTTGCCGAGGGAGACGTTGGCGGTGTTGAAGATGTCGTAGCGATAGCTGTTCCGGCCCCAGGTGACCGAGGCGTCGTACTTGAACTTGCCGGTGATGCCACGGACACCACCGAGTGCGGAGGCATCACGGACCGTCGATTCAATCTTCGGAAGGAAGCCATTCGGGTAGATGGAGCGGACCGTGCGGTCGTCGAGTGGGCGTCGCCAGAATCCGGCAGCGTCACCATTGCGGTCGGCGTAGCCGATGGTGGAATAGAACTCGGTGTTGTTTCCCAGCTGCTTCGCAAGGTTGAGAAAGCCGACGACGTCACGAGTGTTGGGATCGCCAAAGCGGTGGTTGATGATGCCGCTGAAATTCGGGTCGCTGTTCTTCGGGTCGCCGGCGAAGTACTGGGTCCGGCGATCCGATGACGAGCGATTCGTGAAGTTGCGATCGCGGTACTCCAGGCTCAGGGTCGCGAAACCGTCCTGTCCCAGAGCGACCGAGTAGTTGCCGCTGGCGGTGACGTTCCTGCCGTCGGTGAGTTTGCGATCGGCGTCGAGGATCGATTTGAACGTGGTACTGTAGCCACCGCCCTGCACCGAGAACTCATTGGCGCTATTGCCCTTGAGCACAATATTGATGACGCCGGCGATCGCGTCGGAGCCGTACTGGGCGGCCGCACCGTCGCGGAGGATTTCGATATGGTCGATGGCCGAGGCCGGAATGGCGTTGAGGTCCACCAGCCCTGAGCCACGGCCGATCGAGCCGTTCAGGTTGATCAACGACGAGGTGTGGCGCCGCTTCCCGTTCACCAGCACCAGCACCTGATCGGGAGCGAGGCCACGCAGCGTGGCCGGGCGCGAGTTGTCGGTGCCGTCGGTGAGCGACGGACGCGGGAAGTTGAACGAAGGCGCCAGCATCTGGAGGATCTGCGCGGTCTCGGTGCGCCCCGAGAGCTTGATGTCCTCGCTGGTGAGCACGTCGACGGGCACTGGTGACGAGACGCTGGTTCGATCGGCGTTCCGGCTGCCGATAGTCGCGATTTCGGAGAGGGTCACCGCCTCGCGCTGAAGCGCCACGTCCCGGGTGACGGTCGCCCCGTCGGCAATATTCACGGTGTCGCGGTGCACCCCATACCCGATCGCGGCGAAGCGCACTTCACTGCGCCCCGAGGAGAGGAAGAGGCGGTAGGTCCCGCTGGCGTTGGTCGTGGCGCCAATCTGGGATGTCCCGACGGTGACTCGCGCGCCGGCGAGTGGACCGCCGTTGCGGACATCGGTAATCCTGCCGGTGAGCGTGCCACGGCCGGCCTGGGCCGCGAGCGACGCGATCGGGAGGAGGGCGAGCAGCGACAGCGCGGTGAGGCGCCGCCTGCGGACAGGGTGCTGGCTCATGGGATCTCCGGATGGGTGACGGGAGGGGGACGGTCGGCCACCCGGACGTCCGGGTGACCCATACCGATACCTGCACATTACGTCACAGTTCCAGAATGGCAATAGCCGCGGTGACTCGGGGCACGCCCCTCGGCGCGCTGCTCAGGCCAGGCGGCTCGCCCCGCCCGCCGCGTCGACGAAGGCGTCGAAGAGCCGACCGACCGACCGTTCGCCGGTGGCAAACATCTCGGGGTGCCACTGCACCCCCACCGCGAAACCGTCCTGGGCTTCGGCCGCCTCGATCAGTCCATCGGGTGCCACCGCGGTGGTGACCAGTCCGTAGCCGAGCTGCCTGATGCCCTGGTGATGCATCGAGTTCACCGGAACGGCGCCGCCCCCTATTGCATCACCGAGGCGGGAATCGGCGCGGACCTCGACGGGGTGCGCGAGGTGGTCGCGCTCGTAGCCCGCGGTGGGGAAGTAGTCGTGCTTGAGGGAGTCCGGTCGCTCCTCGCCGATATCCTGCCACAACGAACCGCCGAGCGCGACGTTGAGCACTTGCAGGCCACGGCAGAGGCCGAGGAAGGGTTTCGAATCCTTGACGGCCCAGCGCGCCAGTACCAGTTCGGCGGTATCACGGGCCGGATCGAGCCGGCCGAGCTTGTCGTGCCGGGCGCTGCGGTAATACGCGGGATCGATATCGACGCCACCGGGCACCAGCACGCCGTCGAGTCGCTCGTAGATCTCGCGCAACGTCGCGGGGTCCTCGGCGAGGAGGGGCACCAGCACCGGCACTCCACCGGAGGCCATCACCGCGTGGACGTAGCGCTGATTCATCACCCAGGAGACGGGGAGTTCGCTGGGAATTCCCTCGATGGCGTGCAACGTCTGCGTGGTTACCCCGATCAGGGGCCGCTTCCGTACCATTATCGAACACCCTCCGCCGTCTCGGCCACCAACCGGTCCACTACCGCGCGAAGATCGCCGGTTTCCCGGTAGGTCGCCAGCTGGCGGTCAGCCGAGGTGCCTTCGTTCAGGATCCGGTAGGCGTACTCCACCTCCTTGCGGGAACCGAGCTCGTCGACGACGTCCCCGATGAACCATTCGATCAATTCGCGGATCAGCTCTCGCGCCGGCATTTGCTTCTCGCGGCCGAAGTCGATCAACTGCCCCTCGAGGCCATAGCGGGTCGCCCGCCACTTGTTTTCCTCGATCAGGGCCGGGAGGTATTGCCGGAAGGACATATTGTCGCGGCGGAGCTTCCAGAGCTTGGCGATGATCGCCTGGAAGATTGCTCCGATGCAGACGGCCTCGTCCACCCGGGTACAGACATCACAGATCCGGAACTCCAGCGTCGGGAAGGCGTGGTGCGGCCGGACATCCCACCAGAGTTTCGAGGCGTTGGGGATCGACCCGGTCGCCACCATCACGTCGACGGTCTGCTGATAGTCGGCCCACGAGGCGATCGTCCGCGGGATGCCGGTCCGCGGGAAGGAGCGGAACACCACGCTCCGATATGACTTGAGGCCGGTGTTGCGCCCCATCCAGAACGGTGACGAGGTCGAGAGCGAGAGCACGTGCGGCAGGAAGTAGCGGCAGGCGTTCATTGCATCGATCCGGAATTCGGGATCCTCGATGCCGATATGCACGTGGGTCCCGAAGATCAGCAGCGACTGCGCCAGTTCCTGCAGGTCTTCCTTGACGCCGATGTAGCGTTCGAGTGGCGTGATCTCCTGGTCGATCCAGGAGGAGAAGGGATGGGTGCCGGCCGCGGCGATGACCAATCCATTGCGCGCCGCAAGGTCCATCACCATCCCGCGCAACCGGATCAATTCCGACTTCACTTCGGCCGGGGTGTGACAGATCCGGGTGCCGACTTCGACCATTGACTGGTGCAGTTCCGGCTTGATCTCCCCCAGCAGGACCGAGTCCTCCTGGAGAATTTCGGTGATATAGCTGCGCAGCTCCCGGCTCTCGGGATCGATGATCTGGTACTCCTCCTCGATGCCGATGGTCAGTGAGGGTGGCTTCATCTGGGCTCCACGACGAAAGTCGGGACGGTGGATCCGCCGCCGGCAGTGACGTTTACGAGGGTCGAGGTCGAGATACGCGAGAGCAGCCCATCCATCCAGCTGCCGTGGTAGCAGAATGGCGCCGTGTCGACGATCCGGTCGTCGAACTGCAGCCGACCGTTGATGATCGCAGGGAAGGACTCACTTGGCAGGGCAATCCTGCGTTGCACGATGGAGGGTTCGGCGAGGCCGCGAGTGACGGCTCGCTCCCAGGCGGCTGGATCGACTTCCCACCCGAGCACGATGCCGGCACCACCGTAGTCATCATTCGGTTTGAGGACCAGCTGGTCGCGATGTTTGAGAATCCAGGGAAGCAGGTCAACACGCTTGCCATTGGCACGCGTCCGCCGCTCCTCGATCACGCGGGTCCAGGGGACGTGCCGCCTGATGGCGGAGCGTTGCGGTCCGGTGAAATATTTTTCGTTGCGTTCATCGGAAAGCACGGCGAGCGAAGCCTTCTTGTGGAGCGGCTTGCAGGAAAACGGATTGACCAGGCAGGTCGCACCGTCGACGACGGCCCGCACCAGCGGGTGATCCAGGCCGCCGTGCTCAACCAGTTCGTGGATGAGAACCCGCTTGTAGATCAGGTCGATCGCGGTACCGTGTTCGTCGCGTAATTTGCCACCCTGATAGGTGAGGGCATCAGGCGTCGTAATGACGCAGGTCAGCCCCATTGCCTCGAAGTATTCCTGGCAGAGGCGGAACTCGCTGGTGGTGGGGACGTCCTCCCAGTCGACGATGGCAATGACCGGCAGGGTGCGCACACCGCGGAAGCGATGCCACGTTTCCAGCAGTACGTTGAGAATGTTGGGTCGGTTGGGAAGGGGACGAACGACCCAGCGTTCGGTGAAGCTGCGCATCGCCGGGAGTGCCTGAAAAATCTCCGTGAGGGCGTCGCCGTACCCCCCGCCGGCTGGAGTCTCGCCGTTGTACTCGGTGATGCGCGCGACGCCGTCGTTGGGGTCGATGAAGGCGTCGATCCGGGACAGTGGCGCCAGGACGTCGAGACGCGGTGCACTCGCGAGCAGCGTTTCCTCCCAGTCGGTCAGCCGGAACTGCGCCCGCAACTCCGGATCGGCGAGTGCCGCGGCACCGATGGCGCGAAAGGCACCGAGGAGCCGGCGGGACAGCTTGCGGAGGGCATCGTACTCGGCGGTGCGGAGGAAGCGCGGGCGCAGGACGGTGCACAGCGCGCGCTCGCCGAAGGCGAGGCCACGCGCGCGCTGGCGCCGGTCGAGCCACTCCCCCGACTCCTGGGCCAGCGCCTCGTCGAGCCCCTCGTGCCAGTCCGCGACCGGATCACGCCTCACCCCTGGTGCTTCCCGGTGCTGCGCATCAGGTGTGGGGCATCCGGCTTGGGGGGATTGCGGTCCTCGAGTGCCAGCGCGATGGCGAAGTCGGCCATCGCCTTGATGGCCCACTCGAAATAGGTCGGGGTGAGCGAGTTGATGTCGAAGTCGGGCGCCGGGTTCATAAAGTCGATGGCGTAGGGCACTCCATCGCGGATGGCCCATTCGATCGAGTTCATATCGTAGCCGAGCGCTCGCACGAGCTTGCGCGACTGCTTGATGATGGTCGCGCGGAGTTCCGGCTCGAGGAAGCTGTCGGTGACGTGGTACTTCCGTTCCTTGGGATCGTACTTGATCGGCAAGACGTGTTCCTGACCGATGCAGATGCAGCGGACAAATTCCTCCCACTCGATGAACTCCTGCACGATCATCGTGAGCAGGCCAGTCTGGTCGTAATGGTGGAGCAGTTCCTCGATGGTGTAACAGACATAGACATCACGCCAGCCGCCGCCGTGCGCATCCTTGAGGACACAGGGCAGCCCGACGTGGGCGATGATCCCCTGCCAATCGAGCGGATATTTCAGGTTGCGGAGCGACTCGTCGTGCTTGATGCCGGGGACGTACCCCTTGTTCGGAAGCACCACCGTCCTGGGCGAGCGGATGCCGTTCGCCTCGGCCAGCGTCGCGCCGAAGAACTTGTCGTCGGCTGTCCACATCAGCGGTGAGTTGATGACCTTGACGCCGCGTACCACGGCGTGCTTGAGCCAGGTGCGATAGAACGGCACCTCGTGGGAGATGCGGTCGATCACGACGTCCCAGGGAATCTCGTCGTCGAGGCTGGGGGCGCCGAGCTCCACGAACTCCGCGACGACGCCCGCGTTGCGGCGGTTGACTTCGTCGATGAATGCCGGTGGCCAGGACCACTCACGGCCCACCAGGATGCCGATACGCCGCAGGGCGGCCGGTGTTGTTGCGTGCTTGCTCATCTGAACCTCAGTCGTGTCCACCGATGTAGCGTTGCGCCATCTGCTGCCACCACGGCCAGTCGTGTGCCCAGCCATCCCAGAGGCGCAGCGCGTTGCCGATCCCGCGCTCGAGCAGGAGGCGGGAGAACTGCTCGTTGCCCTCCCGCAAACTATCGTCGCGCCCGACTGCGAGAATGATATCCATCCGGCGTAGCGCCTCGAGTCGCGCCGTCTCGTGCTCGTGCCGCACGAAGTCCATCGGATTGTACTGGTACACCAGGTCGTCGGAATAGCCGTGGGTGAGTCGCGTGATGTCGATCAGGCCGCTCATCGCCAGAACGCGGGAGACGAGCTGGGGATAGCGGCAGCCGAACGACAGCGCGTGAAAGGCGCCGAATGATGCCCCCGCGGTGATCAGGAACGGGTTGCCGTTCTGCGCCAGCGAAAACGGCACGACTTCCGATCGGAGGTAGGCGTCATAGCGAGCGTGCCATTCGGCCTTCTGATGGGGATACGCGGAGTCGTCGTACCAGCTCAGGCTGTCGATGCTTGCGACGCAGAACAGCTGCAGGGCACCGTCGGTCAGCTGCTGTTCCAGCGCCTGGCACATCCCGCGGTCCTCCCACTCGTGAAAGCGCCCCATCGAGGTCGGGAAGACGAGCAGCCGGGCACCCGAATGGCCGTGGACAACCAGTTCCATCGTGCGACCGAGGAGGTTGGGGCTCTCCCAGGCGTGCTGCGTGCGCTGCCACATACGTCGGGCGTCCGGACGAGGCGGGAAGGGGTGACAGGGTGAAGCTACCGACCGAGACGAGAAGGGAGAAGCGAGCAGCGGGAGAGGGGTCTACGAGAACTCCGTCTTCCCAACCGCTGCGGCAGTTTCGTTGCACCGTGTAACAGTTGTAAGTACACACTTGCATCATTGTGGACTCCGGGATAGGATCTGGCTATGTCTACCCGGAATTCTCTGCTCGATGTCACCGCGCGGCTCTACTCAGAACACGGGTGGCGCGGCACCACGACTCGTCGGATCGCCGAGGCGGCTGGCGTGAATGAGGTGACCATCTTCCGCCAGTTCGGCTCCAAGGAGGCGCTCCTGCTGGAGTCGATCCAGGCGGCGTCCCGCGAGGAGCACGACAACCAGCTTCCGAGGGAACCAGCACGGCTGCGTTCGGAGCTGATTGTCTGGGCCTTGTTGCACCACGCCGAGATCAGCAGCAAACGACAGATGATCCGGAACTGCCTGGCCGAGTGGGAGGAGCATCCTGAGCTGGCGCCGGTCGTCTGCGAGGGGGGGATGAAGGCGTTCGCCGAGACGACGCGGTACCTCGCCGAGGCACGGAAGCGGGGAATGCTGGGGCCCGACGGTTCGCTGGAGGCTGCCACGGTGATGCTGATGAATGCGGTCTTTATGGATGCGATGACGCGGGACGTCGGTCCGCTCTCCCCTCCCCACACTGTCCCTGAGGTCGTCGAGATGTTTGTGGATCTGGTCCTTCGCGCCCTCGGGGCCCGGGAGGCGGCGTGAGCTTGCGTCGACTGGTCATCGCACTCCTGCTTCCGATCGGCAGTATGTCGGCCCAGGTCAGTGGCAGTAGCGGGAGGGTTGCTCCCTCCACTCGAGAGGTCGTCGGCCCGGTGCGTCTCTCGCTGGCTGACGCCCTTGCCCGCGCCGATTCGGCCAGCGAGGCCGTGGGAATTGCTCGGGCCGGGCTCGGACGGGCGGAGGCGGATCGCCAGCGGGCGCGCGCTTCGCTCCTGCCGCAGCTCAATGGCAGTGCGACGTACAGCCGCACGATCAAGTCGCAGTTCGCCGGTTTCGCGAGCAGCAGCAGCGACACCTTTCCGGCGCCGCTCAATTGCGGGCATTACACGCCGAATCCGACTCTTCCGCTCGGTCAGCGGCTCGACTCCCTCGAGCGCGGCCTCGACTGTGCGGCCAACGGTGCCGGTGTCGACTTCTCCCAATTGCCCTTCGGGCGCGCCAACACCTACAACTTCGGACTCTCGGCATCGCAGACCCTGTTTCACCCGGGACTGCGGAACCAATTGGCAGCCTCAGCCGCCGCTCGGGATGCTGCGGAGGTTGGCGTGGTCGCGGAGCGAACCCGATCGGTGCTCGACGTCGCGCAGGCGTATTTCGACGCCCAGCTCGCTGAGCGGTTGCTCGAGATCGCCGACTCCACGCTGGCACAGGCGGAGCGGACCTTCGGGCAGACCAGGCTGGAGAAGAGCGTCGGCAATGTGGCGGAGTTCGACCTGCTTCGCGCCACCGTGTCGCGCGACAACCAGCGACCGGTGGTGATCCAGCGGCGTGCAGCGCGCGAGCGGGCCTTCCTCCGGTTGCGTCAGCTGCTCGACGTCCCCACTGGAACGTCGTTGACGCTGACGACCCCGTTGGGCGATACCTCCCAGGTGGCGTTGCCGGCGTCGGTGGCGAGCGGCGCCAGCGACACGGTGCTGGAGGGGCGGGCACCAGTGCGTCAGGCCGCGGCCGGGCTCCGTGCCAGCGAGGCGCTGGTGCGTTCGGCCGAGGGTTCGCGGCTTCCTTCGCTGGCCCTCTCCAGTACCTATGCCAAGATCGCATTCCCGGAGCGGGTGTTCGGGCTCAACAAGTTCGTGACTGATTGGAGCGTGGTGCTGCGGATGGATGTTCCGCTCTTCACCGGTGGTCGGCTCCGTGCCGACAAGCTCGGCGCGGCGGCGTCCCGCGATGCATCGGCGTTGCGGTTGCGGCAAGCGCAGGAACAGGCCGAGCGCGAGGCGGCCGATATGCGCAGCGACCTGGTGGCGGCTGAGGCGACCTGGAGTGCCAGCAGCGGCACCGCTGAATTGGCGTCGCGTGCCTACGGCATTGCCGATGTGCGATTTCGCAACGGACTCTCCACGCTGACTGAACTCGGTGATGCCCGGATCCAGCTGGAACAGGCGCTGGCGAACCGGGCCCAGGCCGCGCGTGACCTGCAGCTGGCCCGGGTCCGCGCGGCGCTGCTGCGAGATCTTCCCTTCGGGACCGGCACGACTGCCGGGCCGGGAGGCTTCTGACCGTGATGACTTCGACACTCACCCCGACGGGCAGCGACCAAGCCATGCCGATGAATCGTCTGATCTTCCCTGCCGCGTTCCGCGCTGCGGCTGTGCTGCTCCTGCTGGTCGCGTGTGGCGGCAAGAGCAAGAGCCCCGCCACCACCGAGGTGCCGCCGGTTCAGGTATCGTCCGATAACGTGGTCGTGGTCGACAGCGGGCTGATCGAAAGTGGCCCGGCGCTTTCGGGTTCACTCGAGGCGGAGCGTGCCGCCCAGTTGCGCGCACAGATTGGCGGCACCCTCCTCGCGCTCTATGCCGATCAGGGGGCGACGGTAGCCGCTGGTGCGCGGCTGGCGCTAATCGACACGCTGGTTGCGGCCGACCAGGCTCGCTCGGCTCGCTCGGCGGTGCGGAGTGCGCAGGCGTCGGCCGATCTCGCCCGGCGTAACGCCGAGCGCGCCGATGCGTTGCACCAGGCCGGTGCCATCGCCGATCGCGACCTCGAAGCCGCCCGGGGCGGCGCTGCCGCCGCCGATGCCAACCTCGCCGACGCGAAGAGTCGCCTGGCGTCAGCCGACAAGATGCTCTCGAACGCCACCGTGCGGGCGCCGTTCCGCGGCGTGGTGAGCGAGCGTCCCGCCAGCGTGGGGGACGCGCTCCAACCGGGGAGTCCGATCCTCACGGTCGTGGACCCGACGCAACTCAAGCTCGAGGCCTCGGTGCCTGCGGACCATCTCAGCGAGCTGCGGGTCGGGTCGAAGGTCGAGTTCACGATCCAGGGAAGCGCCGACAAGAGTTTTACCGGCAAGATTGCGCGAATCAATCCCGCCGTCGATCCGTCGACGCGTCAGGTGCGGGTATATGTCACGGTTCCGAATAGTGGCAACACGCTGGTCGCCGGACTCTTCGCCGAGGGGCGGATCGCCGTGAAATCGGTGCAGGCGCTCTCGGTGCCGTTCAGCGCGATCGACCAGCAAGCGACTTCGCCGGCGGTCAAGCGCGTGCGTGGAGGGAAGGTGGAATCGGTGCCGGTGACGCTGGGATTGCGCGACGAACTCGCCGAGCTGGTGCAAGTCACGGCGGGACTGACGAAGGGCGACACGCTGCTGCTGGGCGGCGTGATCGGGACTCCGGCGGGGACGATGCTGCGCATCGTCCGCCGCGATCGCTGAGCGAGGGACCAACGTATGTGGATTTCTGACTTCGCCATCCGGCGCCCGATCATCACCATCACCGCGATGCTCGCGCTGGTGGCGTTCGGGGTCGCAGCGCTGATGCGCCTGCAGGTGGACGAATTTCCTGACCTCGACCAGCCGGTCGTGATGGTACAGATCCCCTATCCGGGAGCATCGCCGGATGTGGTCGAGCGTGAGGTGGTCGAGCCGATCGAAGAGGCGATTTTCGCGCTTTCGGGGGTCGACCGCAAACTGACGACCTCGAACTCGGTCGATGGCCTGGCGCAATTCACGGTGACCTTCGCCTACACCAAGCCGGTCGCGGAGGCGTCGCAGGATGTGCGTGATGCGATCGCGACGATCCGCGGGAATCTGCCGCAGGAAATCGAAGAGCCGATCATCACGCGTTTCGATTGGGGCGCCCAGCCGATCCTCTCGCTGACGGTGAGCTCGGCGACGCTCGATGGCCGGGCACTGACAACGCTGGCCGATCCGAAGATCGTCGGGGCGCTCCGCGCCGTGCCCGGAGTGGCCCAGGCGACCGTGATCGGAGGGACGTATCCCGAAATGACCGTGCAGTTGCGCCCCGCGGCGATGCAGGCGGCCGGTGTCGGTGTCGACGAGATCGTGCGCGCCGTGGGTAGCCAGAACCTCGCGGCGCCAGTTGGCCGCCTCAACAGCGCACAGGAAGAGCGGGCGATCCGGCTGAAGGGGCGGCTGACCGATGCCGCGGCCTTTCGCGCCCTGGTGGTCACGCAGAAGGGCGGCCGACTGATCCGCCTGGGCGATGTTGCCGACGTGATGGAAGGAAGTGAGGAGCCGCGGACCGCGGCATCGTTCAACGGACGGCGGGCCGTCGGGATCGACATCATCAAGTCGAAGGGCTCCTCGACCCAGCAGGTGGTGGAGCAGCTGCGCGCGCAGGTCGTCGAGTTGCAGAAGCAGTTGCCGTCCGAAGCGAAGCTCGAGGTCGTGCGCGACGCCGGTGTACGCGTCACCGCAGCGGTCGAAAACGTCCAGCGGACGCTGATCGAAGGGGCGCTGCTCACGGTGCTGGTGGTGTTCCTCTTTCTCAACTCGTGGCGATCCACGGTGATCACCGGCCTCGCCCTGCCCGTGTCGGTGCTGGCGGGATTCATCGGCGTGTGGCTGTTCGGCTTCACGCTCAACACGATGTCGCTGCTCGGCCTTTCGCTGGCGATCGGTATCCTGATCGACGACGCGATCGTGGTGCGAGAAAACATCGTCCGACACGTGGAGATGGGGAAAGATCACTACACTGCATCGCGTGAGGGCACGGCCGAAATCGGGCTCGCGGTGGCGGCGACCACCTTCTCGATCATCGCGGTGTTCATCCCGATCGCTTTCGTGACGGGCCAATCGGGGCAGTGGCTCAAGCCGTTTGCGCTCTCACTCTCGGGCGCCGTGATCGTCTCGCTGTTCGTCTCGTTCTCGCTGGACCCGATGCTGTCGGCGTACTGGGCCGACCCGAAGCGGGAAGAGCACGAGAAGTCGTGGATCACGAAGCAGCTCGACCGCTTCGACCGGGGCTTCGCCCGCTTCACCGAGGGATACGCACGCGTGGTCGCGTGGGCGCTCGATCACCGCTGGTCGATGGTCGCGCTCGCGCTGTTGTCGTTTGTCGGCGCGATCGTCCTCCAGGGCGCCGCGGGCGGCGCCGGGTTCGTGCCCATTTCTGACCGCAGTGAACTCGAGGTGATCGTCGAAGCGCCAGCGAGCGCCAACCTTGCCTTCACGATGGAGCGGAGCGAGGCCATTGCTGCCATCGCGCGGCAGCACCCGGAGGTGCTGTACTCCTATATCACGGCGGGTACGCCGCTGCCGTTGCGGACCCCGGGTGTGGACCAGTCGTACCTCTACTTCAAGCTGACTCCGCACGCACAGCGAAAACTCTCCGAAGCGCAGCTCGGCGCGCTGCTGCGCAAGGAGTTCAAGCAGGTGGCCGGGGTGAATGTCTCGGTCTTCACCGGCGGCTTTGGTGGTGCCTTCAAGGAGCTGCAGCTGCAACTGCGCGGCCCCGACGCGGTCGTGCTCGCCGGGCTGGGTGAGCAGGCGCTGGTCGCTGCGCGGACGGTGCCGGGTGCGGTCGATGTCTCGCTCTCGGCCCGTGGGCCCCGCGATGAACTGACGGTGGAGGTCGATCGCGCCCTGGCCGGCTCCCTCGGGCTCAGTGTCGGACAGATTGGTCTGGCGATGCGCGCCGCCTTTGCCGGGATCGATGCCGGCGACTGGGTCGACCCTAACGGGCGCACCCGTGACGTGCGGGTGCGGCTCGCGCCCGAGGCGCGACAGCGGGCGGCGGACCTCGACCGACTCCCGCTCAGCGTGATCGGCAACGACGGCCAGCCGCACACTGTGCCGCTCGGTCAGGTGGCACGCATCACGGTGCAGCGCGCCCCGGCCCAGATCGACCACCTCGACCGCACCCGGGTGATCACGCTGGAAGCCAACACCCAGGACGCACCGCTCAGTGATGTCACCACTGCGATGAAGGCAAAGCTGGCGGGAATCACCTTCCCGCCCGGCTATGCGGTCACCGAAGGCGGCTGGAATCAGCAGCAGAACGACACCTTCTCCAGCATCTTCACCGCGCTCGGAATTGCGGTCCTGCTGATGTATCTGATTCTCGTGGTGCAGTTCGGGTCATTCCTCGATCCGATCGCCATCCTGATCTCGCTGCCGCTCTCGTTGATCGGTGTGGTCGTGGCGCTGATTGTGACCGGCGACACGCTGAACATCATGTCATTGATGGGGGTGATGCTGTTGATGGGGATCGTGGCGAAGAACTCGATTTTGTTGATCGACTTCGCCAAGTGGGCACGCGAGGAGCGGGGTACGCCGCTGCGGGAGGCGCTGATCGAAGCGGGGCGGATCCGGTTGCGACCGATCCTGATGACGACGTTCGCACTGATCGCCGGAATGATTCCGGTATCCCTCGGTCTCGGTGAGGGCGCCGACTTCAACGCCCCGCTGGGTCGCGCCGTGATCGGCGGCGTGATCACCTCGACAATTCTGACGCTCCTGGTGATCCCGACCTTTTACGAAATCCTCGATGGACTGCGCAATCGCTTCGCATCGCTTGCCGGGAAGTTCCTCGGGGGGAGCGCTGCGTGGCGGGCGAAGACCGCGGAGCATCCCGTGGTGGATCCGGCCGCCACGCACTGAGCGGCGACTACTTCTTCACCGCCTTGGCGGTGTCGGCCGCCATCGGTGCCGCGGCGGGTGGTGCCGCCGCGACGAGGTTGTTGGCGATCAGCCAGTCGGAGCCATTCTTGACCACCGTGCTCGACCACGCCCCTTTATCGGGGGCGCCGACTGCCCCTCCGGCGGTACTCCAGGTCCCGCCCGCCGTCGCGGCGGTGGCGCTGATCCACTGGACATAGCCCGTGCTGACGGTGAGCGTCTGGCCCGCCGGAGTCGCCGCGAACTGCTCCGTCGCGGCCTTCTGGAACGCGGGCCGACCCTGAATGTCGGCACCGTTGGCATCAATGGTGTGGTAGTCCTCGGCCACCATCGCCGCGACGCCTTTGGCATCGTGCTTGTTCCACAGCTCGGCATACTTGCTGGCCATCGCCTTGATGGCCTGCTCATCGGCGGGTGTGCCAGTGGTTGGGGCGGTGGTCGCGCAGGCAGCGGTGAGTGCGAGGGCCGCCATCGGGATGAACGAGCGGACACGCATCGGGGTTGCTCCGGCCGGGGGGGGGGAGCCAGAGATTTACTTCGAGGGACGCGGCTCCGCCAGCATCCCCAGCAGCGTAGGCCACTGCTCCCGGACGCGCCGGCCCCACGACGTCTCGTCGTGATCGCCCTCGGGGTCCTCGAAGTAGCGCAGGGTGTCGTCCCGCTTCCACCCTCGGGTGATCAGCAGGTCACGCATCCGGCGGATGTCGGCGATTTCGTCGGGCCCCTCGAGTGCGCCGGCGTCGAGCCAGATGCGTCCGACCGGAGCGGGCTGTTCGGCCAGCCACCGGAACACCGCCGCATCGGCATACCAGAGCGCCGGGCTGATTACCCACGCTGCGCCAAACGTCGCGGCACCGGCGATGATGCCATAGAGCGATATCAAGCCGCCCATCGAGGCGCCTGCGATCGCGGTCGATTCGCGGTCCGGGCGGGTGCGGAATGCGGTATCGACCAGTGGCTTCACGACGCGCGATACGAAGCTCAGGTACGCGGCACCCTCCCCCGGTCCGCGGATGATGTCGTCGAACGGGGAGTACTCCTGCAGCCGTTCCACTCCGAGATTGGGGATCGCCACCAGAATCGCGGGGCGGCGTCGGCCGTTGCGTGCCAGCGTCTCCAGCAGCTCCCAATGCCTGGCGAAGGCGGTCGCCGGATCAAAACAGTTCTGACCGTCTTGCAGGTAGACCACGGGATAGCGCCTGGTCTCGGCGACGTAGTCGGGCGGTAACGCCACCAGCACGTCCCGGATGGCGGTGCCCGGCCCGTGGATGCCGGCGATCCGCCAGAGCGTCGGGGTGGGTCCGTCGGGGAGCTCGACGGGCAGTGGGCAGGAGAGGATGGTCGGCACGCGGGGCAAGGATAATCGGGGAAACGAAACAGGGTGGCCCCCTTCGGGAGCCACCCTGCCTTGCGATTCAGCCGCGGGCGATCAGAACGACGCGGTCAATCCAGCCAGCACTCGACGACTGATCACTGCGCCGCCATAGAGCTGATAGCGCTGCTGATTGAAGATGTTGGTTCCCACGGCGAACACCCGGTACCGGGAAGTGATCTGGTAACCGGCGTTTGCATTGAAGCTTTCGGACGAGGGGACCTTGCCGACAAAAATGCCCGCGGCCCAAGCGTACGAGGCCACGAAGCGACCCGAGAGCGAGGCATCGAAGCCGTTGTGCGAGCCCTCATAGCTGAGCGTCGCAGTGCCCTTCTTGGAGGGGGTGTTGGGCAGGAGCTGGTCGCCGGCCTGCTGGCTCTTCACGGTGAAATCGAACCAGGAGTAGGAGCCGTCGACGCGGAATTCGTTGTTCAGCTGGACGCCGATGCCGACGTCGATCCCCTTCTGGTCGACCTTGCCGGCATTGGTATACGACACCACGATCGCGGTGTTGCCGTTCTCGATCCGAGTCAGCCCTGCCGCGGCCGTGGTCTGCCGCGCCGCGATGAGGCTGGACTTGACGGCTCCCTCCAGCGCCGGCCGGAACTGCGCCGGTACTTGTGCCGGTGCGGTCCACGGCGCGAACTGCGGGTTCACGCCCGGGAGCAGGTCGGTGACGAAGTCCTTGATGTTGTTCTTGTAGGCATCGACGGTGACGTAGATGCGGGACGTGAGGCTGCCCTTGTAGCCCAGCTCGTAGCCGTTGGTCTTCTCCACGGTGAGCTTGGGATTGCCACGGGCCGAGACCGGGACGGCGGCAGAGGTGGTGAAGAGCGTCCCGGCGGGGACACCGGCGAGCACTGGCCCGAGCGGTGACGCGCGGAGTCCGGCCTCCAGTGCACTGAAGTTGGCGGGCGCTCCCGCCGCTGCCCGAAGGAAGAATTCCGAGTAGTTCGGAGTCTGGAAAGCCTTGTTGAAGGTGGCGCGGAACGAGTGGTTCTGGTTGGGCGAGAAGACCAGTGCGGCCTTCGGGGAATACTGCCCTTCGAAGAGGTCGCCCTTGTCGTAGCGGGCGGCACCTACCAGGCGGAACATCGGGCCAAACTTGTATTCCACCTGGGTGTAGACGGAATAGACCTTGTCGTGGCGGTTATCATCGACAGCACGCATCAGCGTGGTGTCGGTGTTGACGTTGTACTGCCGGAACGACGCGCCGACGATCGCCTTGCCGTTATGAAGGAATGCGGTGTTGCCCTGGGACTCGATGTGGGTAATCGTCGCCCGTTCGATCAGCTGCGCACCGCTGGCAAGCGAGTACTGAGCGGTGGTGTCCTTGGACGTGCGACGGTTGGCGTAGGCGAAGACGTTCAGGTGGTCGCTGTTGAAGGCGACGCGCGCGTAAGGCTTGAACCCCTTTCGCACCTGCACGCGGCCGATGCCGGTGACCAGGGTCTCGTTCCGGGACTGCGACGCACCACCCTCGACAGTGACCACGGCACCCGACGTGAAGTAGCGGTCGAGCCGGGCCGTACCGTAGGCGGTCTTGAGGGGATCGCGATCGCCCAGCGGGGCGCGGGTGCCGGGGGCGAGCGTCTGGCCTGCGAGTGGAAGTGCCTCGGGGCCGACCGCCTTGACGACGAAGTTGTCGGCGGCCTTCACCGCTTCCTTGTACTCGTTGCGCATCGAGAAGGTATAGGCACCGCCGGGACCGACGGAGTCGACCTGGGTGCGGGAGCGACTCCAGGTATCGCTGGTGCCATAGCCGCCGCCGACGCGCACGCCCCAGCGTCCTTCGCCAAAGGTCTTGGCCGCGCGGCCATCGACCTTGAACGAGTTCAGTTGACCGCCGCTGAGCGAGATCTTGGCGCCCTCCGCCTCACGGGGAGAGAGGGTGGTCATATTGATGACGCCTGCAAAGGCGTTGGCGCCGTACAGTGCCGACCCTGGGCCGCGGACCAACTCCATCCCGCGGAGGTCCTCGGTCGAGGTGGGGATCGAGCTCCACTCCTGCGATCCGAGGAAGGCGATCGCGAGGTCACGGCCATCGAGCAGGGTGAGCACCCGCCGGTTGAGCGACGAGTTGAAGCCGCGGGCATTGATGTTGAAGTCGTTCACGCCGCTCTGGGCGAGGTCGACGCCCGGCGCCTGTGCCAGCGCCAGCGGGACCTGTCCGGTCGCGCCGACGTTCTGCAGCACACGGGGCTCGATCGATGTCGAGGCCGCCGGCGCCTCGACGCTGCGCTCCGGTTCCCGGGATACCGCCGAGACGGTGAGGTCGGCCAGATTCACCGGCTTTGGATCCAGGGAGGCATCGACGGTGGACTCACCGCTGACGTTCACGGTCTTCTCGGCGGGTGCATAGCCGAGCCAGCGGAAGACGAGTGTCTGCGAGCCCGCCGGGAGGCGTTGGAGGAGGTACTTGCCGTTGGCGTTGGTGACCGTCGCTACTCCGACGCCGCGAACCGTCACCTGCACTCCGGCGAGAGGTGCGCTGTCGCCGCTGCGCGTGACCGTGCCACGGACCGTGCCCGTGGACTGTGCTGCCACGGATGGCACCCCGATCGCTGCGAGCGCGAACAAGGCGAGGCCGTGGACCCGAACGTTCCTCAGGAACATGCGTGGATCCTCAATCTGGGAAGGTGGTGCGGTGGGGAGACGACCGGGACGGATCCCGGTGCTGGGTAAAAGATGGGGGCGATCCGCGAATCCCGAAAGTGTCAACCTGCGAGCGCCTCCTCGAACCGCCGGACGATGACCCCGGCCGGTTC
>JANLPG010000024.1:0-18753 GCA_031367105.1 Gemmatimonadota bacterium
CGGAACCTCGAGGTCGCAGGTGAGCGCCTTGGCGAGCTCGACCGGCGATTTCCGAATGAAGCCGGCGAAGAGGAACTCGTCGATCCCCGGCGGCAGTGGCGCCGAGCCGGAGTAGACACTCACCGGATCGCCACCGAGGGCAATCACCACCGGCATCATTTCGCCCCGCTCGGCCATCTCCCGCCAGTGCGCGGCGCCGGTCTTGTGGCGTTGCCAGTGCATCGCCAGCTCGCGCTTACCCTGGACCTGGACCCGGTACATCCCGACGTTACGAGTGCCCCGCCCGGGGTCGCGAGTGATCACCATCGGGAGGGTGATGTAGCGGCCGCCGTCCTGGGGCCAGGTCTGCAGGAACGGGATGGTATCGAGATCGATCGCTTCGCCCTGGAGCACGACCTCCTGACACGGGGGTCTGCCGGAGCGGGTCCGGGGCGGGAACTTCGCCATCTCCGCCAGCTTCGGCAGCATCGAGAGCTTGCCGAGGATCCCCTCGGGAACCTTCATATTCAGCATCTCGCTGATCCGATCGCCGATCTCGTCGAGGGCGTCGACCCCCATCGCGAGCCGGATGCGCCGGTGGGAGCCGAACAGGTTGATCGCGACCGGGATGGTGCTCTCCCGGCCATCCGGCATCACCGGACGCTCAAACAGCAGCGCCGGCCCACCGCCGGGGAGTTTCATCGCCCGGTCGGCGATCTCGGCGATCTCGAGGTGGGTGCGGACGGGTTGGCGGATCCGGACCAGCTCACCAATGCGATCGATGGCGGCGACGAACTCTGGCAGCGACTCAAGTGTCATAGTGGCCTACGTACCCCGACGTGGATGGCAACGATCCCGCCCCAGAGCAACTCCCAGCGGACCGCCTCGAATCCGGCTGCTTCCAGCCGGGCGGCGAGCGCAGGCGGGTCGGGGAACGCGAGCACCGACGCTGGTAGCCAGTCGTAGGCGCTCGTATGTTTCGAGACGAGTCGGCCGATGCGCGGCAGCACGTGACGGAAGTACGCCAGGTAGAGGGCCCGTAGCGGCTGCCATCGCGGCACCGTGAACTCCAGCACCACCAATCGCGCGCCCGGCGTGAGGACGCGCGCCGCTTCCCGGAGCCCGGCATCCAGGTCCATCAGATTGCGCACCCCGAATCCGACTGTCGCCCCTGCGAAGACCGCGTCATCAAAGGGGAGTTGCAGCGCGTCGGCCGCGGCCGGACGCACCCGCGCCGACTTCCCCGCGCCACGGATCAGCATTGCAGGGACGAAGTCGGCCGCGATCACCTGCCCGCCGAAGCCGGGGCGATTGCCCAGTTCGGAGGCGAGATCGAGCGTCCCGGCACAGAGGTCGAGATAGCGACCGCCAGGGGCGGCCTGCCAGCCAAGCGCATCGACCGCCAACCGACGCCAGCGCCGGTCGGCGTTGAGCGAGAGCAGGTGGTTGAGCTGGTCGTAGCGCGGGGCGATGCCAGTGAACACCTCGCGGACATATTCCCGCTTGGCGTCGCCACCGGTGACCGGTAATGGCTGCTCGATGAGAGGCATAGGACCCAAAGCTACCGTTTTCGTGAACGCCGTGGCAACGCGATGGCCCCGGTGAGCGGCCTCTCCCCGGCCGCCTATCTGGCGCTCTCCGACCAGGATGTGGTGCACCACGCCGTCCAGGGCCGCGAGGCCGCCTACCGTGAATTGATCCGGCGGTACCAGCGGCCGGTCTTCTCGCTGGTCTACCGGATGGTGCGCGACCGCGAACTCGCCGAAGACCTCGCGCAGGAAACCTTCATCAAGGTCCTCAACGCGATTGACAGCTACCGCCCCGAATACAAGTTCTCCAGCTGGATCTTCAAGATTGCCAACAACGCCGCGATCGATCAGCTGCGACGCCGTGGCCTCAACACCCTCTCGCTCGATGGATCGCCGCACGCCGAGAGCGCCGACGCGATCGAGGCGACCACGCTCCAGATCAGCGACGGTGCCGAGAACCAGCTCGACGAAGTGGCGTCCCGCGAACTGGGGTCGCAGATCGAACTGGCGATCAATCAACTGCGCCCGGAATACCGCAGCTGCATCATCCTGCGGCATATCGATGGCCGCCCGTACGAAGAGATCGCCGAAATGCTCGACCTCCCCCTGGGCACCGTGAAGACCTACATCCATCGGGCTCGCAACGAGCTCCGCATCCTGCTGGCCGATAGCCGTGAGTGATGAAACCCGTTGAGTAAAATTCGCGTACGAGGGCCTTGTCATGAATCATCCGATCGTGAACCACCTGACCCAAGACGAACTCGACGCCCTGCTGGTGGGCGCCGGATCGTCGCGGACAATGTCGCATCTTGCGACGTGTCCGTCGTGCGTCGCGCTCCGCGAGCTCGATGCCCGGTTGGTCGCCTCGCTCCGTGGCCTCCCCACCTGGGAGCCGGCGGCCGACTTCCCTGATCGGGTGATGGCCAGGGTGCAGATTCGGCCGATATTGGCCGAGCGCCCCCGACACTTCTCGGCCCGCGAGCGCTCGGCTCGGCGCCGGGCGGTGGTTGCCTCAGTCGCGACCGGGGGCGCGCTGGCAGCAGGCCTTGCCTGGGCAGTGGCGCACCCCGCCGCCGCGCTGGGGTGGTCGGCCCCCACGCTGGCCGATGCCGGACAATCGCTCTGGATCACCTTGCAGGCCATCGCCGCGAACACGGCCGAACAGCCGTGGTTTGACGGCGTCCGCGACGCCCTTGCCACCCCGACCCGCGCCTTCCCCGTGCTGGTGGGCGCGCTCGGCGCCTATGCGCTCGCCCTCGTCGGATTGCGTCGCCTCCTCACCGAGCCCGCGACCGATGCGGCCTGGTAAGGGAGCAGCCGCCCTCCTCCTGGTCATTGCGCTGATCTCCGCAAGCCGCCTCGAGGCGGCCGATCGGCGTGGTGTGGTGGGCGAGCTGTCCGGGCGGGTCAAGCACCTCATTCCAGCCAACCTGATCGGTGATCCGGATGTCGCGCCGCAGGCTGTCCCCGGTGCCGACGCGCAAGGTCCCAGCGTCAACCCTGCACGGCTTGATCAGCCGGCCGCACTCGAGCGCCAACTCCGCACGGCGCTGCGCCGCCCCATCGATGCAACCCGGCTCACGGTCGTGGGTGGTGCCGCGCGCCTCGGTCACTACTCGGTTGGCTCGGCCGAGACCGTGCACGGCCACATCGTGGTGCTCGAGGGCGACGTCGACATTCACGGCCGCGTCGAGGGCAACATCGTCGCGCTCGATGGCGACATCATCGTCCATCCCGGTGCCTCGGTCATTGGTGACGTGCTCGCCATCGGCGGCCACGTCCGCGAGGCGGGCGGGAACATCAGTGGTAGCGTGCAGTCGCTCGAGGCAGTGCCGATCGCACCCGCCCTGAGCACCGCAGCACTGCCCGTCGTGATCGCGCGTCGTGCCGCCGGATTCGTCGGCGTCTTCCTGGTGCTGCTCACGCTGGGCTTCGGGCTGGTGACGTTCGGGCGTCCAAATCTCGAGATCGTCTCCGACACCGTGATGCATTCCTTCGGGCGGTCGTTCGTCGTCGGACTGCTCGGCGAAGTACTGATCCTCCCGACCTTCGGAATGCTGATCGTTGGGCTGGTGCTCACCGTGGCCGGTGCGTTGCTGGTGCCGTTCGGCATCGTGGTGTACAGCTTGCTCGCGATTGTTGCCGTCCTCGGCGGTGTCCTCGCCGTGGCGCACGCGATGGGCGAGACCATCACGCGGCGCCGGATGGCGCAGGGGCTCAGGGTCTCGCCCAATGCCTATCGCTACCTGCTGACTGGCCTGCTGGCACTCGGCGTCACCTGGCTGGCGTGGGTTGCCTTCGGCTGGGTACCGATTGCCGGCGGGCTGATTCTCTCGGCCGCAGCCATCAGCACCTGGTTCGTCGGGACGGTGGGCTTCGGCGCGGCGCTGCTCTCGCGTGGCGGTGTTCGCGAGCATTTCGCGGGACGAATCGTGCCGCCGGAGATGCTGACCGATGAGTATCTCTGGGCTACCCCGCAGTTCGGCGTGCCGGCGGTGAAGCGACCAGCCAAGGAGCTGGAGGAGTGACGCTGCGCCGAGGAACGCTGCTGTTCGCGGTGGTTGCGCTGGCCACACCGTCCTTGGGCGCCCAGACGATGCGCGCCTTCTCGGTGAGCCGGCCGACCAAGGGGGAGCGGATGTTGCGGGCGACGCTGGACTTCGGCGCAGGTCGGGTGGTGGTACAACCGGGTTTGCCTGGCACGCTCTATCGTGCCACGGTACGCTACGATGCCGAACGTTCGGCACCGGTGCAGGAGTACGATCCTCGCACGGGGATCCTGCGTCTGGGGATCGAGGCGGTGGGTGGTGGCGGCGTGCGCGTCACCTCTCGCGCACAGCTCGACCAGACCGGACGCTTCGAGTTCTCCCCGGACATTCCCCTCTCGTTCAATGCGACTTTCGGCGCGGCCGATGTGACGATCGACCTCGGCGGCACTACGCTGGTCGATCTCGCCATCTGGAGCGGCGCCACGCGGAGCTCGCTCACCTTCTCGCGGCCCACGAAGGGCGAGTGTCGCAAGGCTTCGTTCACGGTGGGTGCGTCGGAGCTCGATGTGCGCCAGCTCGCCAACGCCGGGTGCGACGAGATCTCGGTCGAGGGCGGCGTTGGCCGCGCGACGCTGGGCTTTGAAGGGGAGTGGCGCCGGACTTCTGCGGTTGCGGTCGCGCTCTCAATGGGAGCCCTGACGCTGCGAGTGCCGCGCGGGGTGGGGCTGCAGATCACGGCGGGGCGCTTCCTCACCTCGCTCGATGTGGCAGGACTCACTCGCAGCGGCAACATCTGGAGCACCGCCAACTACAACGCTGCGCCCCGAAAGCTCACCATCGAACTCAAGACCTCGATGGCCGGGGTGAATGTGGAGTGGATTGACTGAAGCCCGGCGGCGATCGGCGGCGGTGTGCTCGGACTCGGTTCCGCCATACGCATCCGCGGTGGCCTGAGTGCAGACCTCGGCCTGACGTCGATGATTTACAACTTCGACATTCGCGGTATCACGGCGACCGACCCCGGTCTTTCGGAGCGTGGCAAGCAACTCGACCTGCTCCTTCACACGGGGTTGAGCTACAGCTGGCATTAGCCTCTGTCCCGTGCGCGCACGAAGAGGTGCCGCTCGCTATCCGAACGGCACTTATTGTTTGCGACAGTCGCCGATCAGGCCTCGAGCAGGGCCATCGTCGTCCGCGCGTCACCTGCGGCCCCAAGCCGCTGGAACGCGCTCACGGCCGCATGCAGCTCGAGCCGGGCATCCTCCTTGTTGCCGCTACCTCGATACGCCTGACCGAGCATCACCCGTGCGCGCGCAGCCTCGTACGGCAGGTCGCTGTCCTTCGACAGCTTCCACGCACGACGAAAGTGGATCGCGGCCTCCCCGGGTTGCCCCTCGCCCAATTCGACGAGCCCTCGCGCAAAGGCCGCGCGCGCTACGAGCGCCGGAGAACCGTAGTCATCGGCGATGGATGCGAGCTCCTCCGCCACGGCGCGCGATGTCGCCGTAACGCCGCTCGCCAGGGCAGCCTCCGCCTGCGCCGGCAGCAATCTCGCGCGGTCGAGTCTGGACAGAAGCGGATCTGCCAGCGCGCGATCGAGGAGTGCGCACGCGCTTTCCGTTTCTCCCTGCGCGAGCCTGAGCAGCGCGAGTCCTGGAAGTGGATCGCACCCCAACTCGTGTGCGCGGCGGAATAATCCGTCGGCACCCTCGAGATCCCCCATGCGCAGCCGTATCTCACCCAGCTCGTAGTACGCCTGGGATGCGGCGTCGCTGAGGAAATCCTCGAGCTCCGTCGACGCGTGTCGTGCCTCTACTTCGGCCTCCTGCCAGGAGCCGCGCAGTCGCAGCAGCTGCGCCCGATGCACCCGGCAAATGCCCGGATACCCGGATTGCGCGTGCGGCTCGCACCAGTGTCGCACCGCCTCGTTCCACTCACTCGCGCGCCGATAGTCGGCCAGCTTCTCGCACGTGCTCATCATGTTGCAGAAGACGCGACCCGACGTGCGCGGCCCCAGCTGCCCACTCGTTGCGGCAGCCATCGCTTCGTCAATCGCCGCCATCCCTTCGGACACGCGGCCCTGGGACACGAGAATCCGGCCGCCATCCTGCAACGCGAGCATCTGAAGGTCGCGGTCCTCATGCCTGCGAGCGATGTCGAGCGCTTGCTGCGTGAGCGCCCACGCTTTGTCGAGGTCGCGATCTTCGTCCATCGCTCGCATCGCACGAACTCGCGCCATCCATCCATGTTCGATGGATTCGGGAAGCCCTGCAAGATGCCGCTCGCCTCGCTGCAGCCATCCATACGCCACCGCACGCGACAGCTTGTGGAAATGATCCTCTGCCACCGCCATCGCGACACCCGCCGCAGATTGCAGCGCTCCATCGCCTAGATACTTCGCGTACGCTCGCTCCCGCGTCCTGATGCACTCGTCGATTCGTCCGATCCACCACGCGGCCTCTGCAAGGCGTACGAGATCGGCCGGGCCGAGCACGCCAGTTTCGTCGGCGGTTGTAAGTGCGGCGAACGCCTCCGGCCACTCGCAGCTCTCGAATGCGAGCAACCCGATTTGCAGAGCGGCGTTCGCGCTCGCAACGCTCTCGGTCGCATTCCTGTCGGCGGCCATCTCGACGTCATCGCTCGTCAACGAGGTGATGCTCCTCGACGCGACGCGATCGTCAAGTAGCGGCTTCAGCTCGTCCGCCGATTGCCATCGCTCATCGGGATCTTTCTCGAGGCAACGCATCACGATACTGGCGAGCAGCGCGGGCGTGTCCGGCCTGTAGGTCGTGATCGGTTCCGGTCGCTCCGTCAAATGCGCCACTAGTCGCCTTTGCGCTGAGAGTCCGGGAAAGGGCGGATGCCCTGCCAGCATCTCGTAGCCGATCACCCCCATCGCGTAGATGTCGGCGCGCGCATTCACGTCGGGCGCGCACGCCAGCTGTTCTGGCGCCATATAGCCTGGCGTGCCAATGGCCATCCCGATTTCCGTGAGTGGCACCGCCGCATCGTCTCGAGTCGCCTGCTCGACCGCTCGCGCGATCCCGAAGTCCGCGAGGATCGCGTGCCCGTGCTGCAGGAGAATGTTGTCGGGCTTGAGATCTCGGTGCACCACGCCACGCGCGTGGGCGAACGCCATCGCATCGACGACTTCGCGCAGTACTCGCACCACTTCCTCGATGGGAAGCGCCCCGTGCTCGATGAGGCGCTGACGCAGTGACTCGCCGGCGATGAATGGCGTGACGTAGTAAAGCAGCCCATCGCGCGCGGCGGCAGTGAGCACGGGCAGAATGTGCGCGTGCTGGAGCTTTGCCGTCACGACCATCTCGCGCTGAAATCGCTGCGCGCTCGCTTCGCTGGCGAGCTCCGGCAGCACCTTCACGACCACTCGCCGATCGAGCGATCGCTCGGACGCGAGAAACAGTCTGCTCATCCCTCCAGGCACGAGCTCGCGCTCGATCGTGAAGGAATCTCCAAGGGTTTGCTGGAGCCGATCCTGAAATTCACTCGACACGAGATGCTCGGCGACGGGACAGTGCATGAATGCCAAAGCGTTTCCATAGTAAAACAAAGCGGGAAAGGCGGCGAGTGCTAGCTCCGCGGCGATGAAGAGGTGGACGTGCGGCCGTGCCGGACACGTTCATGCCGGCAGTCCGCCTCGCGCTCCTCGAGAGTTGTGTCGTCGATCAGGCGGACGACGACCATGGCTCATCCGTGAGCAACGCGCGCAGGTCGCTCGCGCTCAACCGCTACGCATAGGAACTTCAATCAATGTCGTGAGAGTATCGCACGGTGCGGCCCGCTGTGCCACCCCCCGTGCGCGGTCCAGGCGGGGTCTTCCGCGTCTCGGCTCGTGTTTTGGGTGGTGCGGTCAGCCTCGCGGCGCGTCGTAGTCCGCTGGCGGGGGTTCGAGGCCGGACCGGCGGGCACCCGGCACGTCCCCGACCGGTGAGCCAGGGTGCCCGGGGCGCGTGTCAGTGGGCGGGGTGGGACGCGGGAGGGGCGAGGGGTCGTCGCGGCGCACCCCAGGTCGCCGGCACACGGGTCGACGGCGGGCCCCGTGCCCCGGGTGCGATGGTGCGCGTGCGGAGGTGCGTCAGGATCTGGTCGATCACCGCCGCGTGGGTGATGACCGCGATGATCCGCATGGTCCCCTGGCAGCCCGGGCAGATGTGTTCGACTACATCGAGCGCTTCTACAATCCCACGCGGCGGCATTCCACGCTCGGCTACGTCAGTCCGATCAGGTATGAACAGCAGGCAGAAGTCGCTTAGGAAACCGTCCACTGAACCGGGTGCAGCTCAGATCGTACCGACGGCCTACCTCCACATCTGCTCCTTGAGAAAAAATGAACTTCTGTCCTGTCCTACGAATGCCGCCCTACTCCAGCACCGGCAACACCATCCCCACCGCGGCGACCCGATCGACCACCTTGTCGGCGATCTCGCGCAGCATCACGGCCGCGGCCGACGTCGGCGCATCCACCACGATCGGACGGCCCTGATCGGCCGAGTAGGCCAGGCCCATCTGCAGCGGCACCATCCCGAGCAGCGGTGAACTGATTTCATCGGCGAGACGCTCGCCACCGCCCGTGCCGAAGAGATCGTGACGCATTCCGGTGACCGGATCGAGGAAGCCACTCATATTCTCGACGATACCGAGAATCGGCACGTTGACCCGCTCGAACATCTTGGCGCCGCGGAGCGCATCGCCCACAGCGACCTCCTGCGGCGTGGTCACAATGATGGCGCCGTTCACCAGCACCTGCTGCACCAGCGAGAGCTGCGCGTCACCGGTGCCCGGCGGCATATCGACGAAGAGGTAGTCGAGCTCGCCCCACTCCACGTCGTGCAGGAATTGATGGATCACCTTGGTGATGATCGGCCCACGCCAGATGGCCGGGGCATCACGATCGACCAGGAAGCCGATCGACATCAGCTTGAGGCCGTAGGCCTCGAGCGGAATGATCCGGCCGTTCTGCACCATTGGGCGCTCGTAGACACCGATCATTCGCGGCAGATTCGGGCCATAGAAGTCGGCGTCCATAATGCCGACCTTGAAGCCCCGCTCGGCCAGCGCCACGGCGACGTTCACTGCCACCGTCGACTTCCCCACCCCACCCTTGCCGGACGACACGGCGATCACCTTCCCCAGCCCAGGGATCAGCATCGGCGTGGGCGCGGGAACGCCCGCAGCGGCGCTCTGAGGGGCGGCGTGCGTGGTGGGTGGTGGCCCCGACGGATCGGTGACCTGGATTTTCGGTTGTGGCAGCCCCGCGGCGGTGAGCGCTTGCCGCGCCTGACGCACCAGCGTGGCGGGGTCGTCGCGCCGGAGGAGGAAGGTGAACGACGCCTCGCCGGAGGATTCATTCACGGCGAGATCGGAGATCATCCCGGCAGCGAGCAGGCCGGTGCCAGTGCGCGGATTGGCCACGCTGTCGAGCGCGGCGCGGACCTGCGCCTCACGAGTACCACTCATTATGCCAAATCCCTCTAGACCGCTTCGACCAGCTTGACCTCTGGTACCGACTGACGAAGCCGGGTTTCGATCCCTTGCTTGAGCGTGATGGCGGAGGCCGCGCAACCCTTGCACGTGCCGCCGAGGCGTACGAAGAGCTTCCCATCCAGCGGGTCGAAGTCGATGACCTCGAGGGTCCCCTTATGGGAGGCGATGTAGGGGCGGATGGATTCCAGGCTCCGCTCGATGCGTTCGAACACGTCCACTGCAGATTCCGTTGTCATTGCTGGTCCTTCCCTTTCGTGCCGGGAAGCTAGTCCCTGCTGCCTAGGCGAGGTAGGCCCGCGCCGCGCCCAGCACCGTGGACTGCACCTCGGCCAGGGAGCCGTGGATCGCCACGCCGGCTGCCTTGGTGTGCCCGCCACCACCAAACTGCTTGGCGAGCGCGGCCACATCGACCCGGCCCACGCTGCGGAGCGACACCTTCACTCGACCACCCGACATCTCCCGGAACAGCATCGCCAGCTTTACGCCCTTAATCGAGCGCGCGTGCTCGACCACCCCATCGAGGTCATCGGGGTCGACCTCGTGCCGCTCGAGCGCGCCCGGTGGCACGGTGACCCACGCGAGTCCGAGTGGCTCCTCCACCACCAGGGTCTGGAGTACCTCCGCCAGCAGGCGAGGCCTGCCAGCGGGTGCACTGGCGTAGATATCGAGGTAGATCTGCTCGGTGTCGACCCCGAGCGCGAGCAATTCGGAGGCAATCTGCAGGGTACGCGGCTTGGTATTGGAAAAGCGGAAGCCGCCGGTATCGGTCACTAGCGCCACATAGAGCGCGCGGGCGGCCTCCAGCGGCACCGTCCACCCCAGCTCCCGCGCGAGCAGGAAGATCAGCTCGCCGGTGGCGGCGGCACTGTCGTCGACATAGCGGGGTCCCGGCGGAAGGAGACCGACGCTGGCGTGATGGTCGATGCACCCCACGGGCACCCCGCGCTCTCGCACCGTTTCGGCCAGGGCCCCGAGTCGGCCGATGTCGGCGATGTCGAGCACCAGGACGGCATCGGCCCGGCGCAATTCTTTCACGCCCTGCTGCGACTTGTCGACGCCTGGCAGGTCGGCAAAGAGGAAGGCGAAGCGCTCGGGCGTCGCGGTCGGGTTGGTGATGATGGCCTCGATCCCCTGCGCCCGCAGGATGTGCACCAGCCCGACTTCCGAGCCGAGGCCATCACCATCGGCGTTGACGTGGGTCGTGAGGCAGAGTCGGCCGGCACGAACGAGCGCCGCGACCTGTTGGGCCGCAGCGCTCGTCGTGGAAGATGGTGTAGACGTCATTCCCCAAACGTAATCAGGCGGCGGCGCCGCCACCGCCCTTACTCACTTCGGAACCGTTCCAGCCTCGCGCTGCTGCTGCAGCACGCTGTGCTTGCGACCATACCCGAAGTAGATCACAAAGCCGATGATCAACCAGACGATCAGCCGGATCCAGGTATCGCCAGGGAGCGTCGCCATCAGGCCGAGGCAGCTGAGAATCCCCATAATGGGGACGAACGGCACCCAAGGTGTCCGGAATGGCCGCTCGAGGTCGGGGCGGCTCTTCCGGAGTACCAGCACGCCGTAGCACACCAGCACGAAGGCGAGCAACGTGCCGATGTTCACCAGCTGACCGAGCAGCTGCAGCGGCAGGACGCCGGTGGCGAGACCGACGGCGATACCGGTGAAGATGGTGGAGAGGTAGGGCGTGCGGTATTTCGGATGGACGGCCGCCGCCCACTTGCCGAGCAGGCCGTCACGCGACATCGAGTAGAAGACGCGCGACTGTCCGAGCAGCATCACCAGAATCACCGAGCCGAGACCGAGCACGGCACCGACATTGATCAGGATCTGGATCCATCCGGGTGCGCCGACCTTCTCGATGGCGTAGGCCACCGGCGCCGCGACGTTCAACTCGGTATAGGGAACCATCCCGGTGAGGATGGCGGAGACGGCGACATACAACAGGGTACAGATCGCCAGCGACGCCAGGATGCCGATCGGCAGATCGCGCTGCGGATTCTTCGCCTCCTGCGCGGCCGTGGAGACGGCGTCGAATCCGATGTAGGCGAAGAAGACCATTCCGGCGCCACGGAGCACACCCGATGGCCCGAAGGTGCCCCACTGCCCGCTGTTCTTCGGAACGAACGGATGCCAGTTGGCCGGCGTGATATGGCCGAGGCCGACGAAGATGATCAGCATCACGATCGCCAGTTTCAGGATCACGATGAAGTTGTTGACCGTCGCCGATTCCTTGATGCCCACGACCAGAATGGTCGACATCAATGCAACGATGAAGACCGCTGGCAGGTTCAACAACGCCCCGGTCAGGTTGAGTCCCGAATGCACGCAACCCGGAACGGCGGAGGTCACTTCGGCCGCGGTACACCACTGGGTCGGAGAATTGGTCAGGTTCGCTGGCAGGACAATGCCGAAATTCTTGAACAACTCCACGAGATGCCCCGACCAGCCCACTCCGACAGTCGCGGCCCCCGCCGCGTACTCGAGCACCAGATCCCAGCCGATGATCCAGGCGACGAGTTCGCCCATAGTGGCATAGGAGTAGGTGTAGGCGCTTCCGGCCACCGGGACGGTGCTCGCCATTTCGGCGTAGCAGAGCCCGGCAAAGGAGCAGGCGATGCCCACCAGGATCATCGAGATCGGCACTGCAGGGCCAGCGTGTAGTGCCGCGGCCTGCCCGGTGAGCACGAAGATGCCGGCGCCGATGATGGCACCGATGCCAAGCGCCGTCAGGTTCATCGCACCCAGGCTGCGCTTCAACGAGTGTTCGCCGACTTCATCTGCCTCGGCACGCAGCGCGCTGATCGATTTGGTCGCCCAGATACTCATGGCGGCACCTCAATGGGGTGAAAGCCTGCCGGGACCAGCGACTCACCGAAAGCTGATCGGAAGGCTCTGGTCCCGGAAGTGGAAATGGTCAGTCTGTCGTCAGGCGGGCGGATGCTCGCGACGCCCGAGTCGCGAGTGGCTCATCCCGTACCCGAAGTAGATCACCAGTCCGATCGCCATCCAGACGGCGAGCCGGATCCAGGTGTCCTTCGGCAGTGCGTACATCAGGTAGCCACAGATCGCCATCCCGAGGATCGGCACCAGCGGCACCAGCGGAGTGCGGAACGGCCGCTCCAGCTCCGGTCGTTTCACGCGGAGGACCCAGATGCCGCCGCAGACGATCACGAAGGCCAGCAGTGTGCCGATCGAGACCAGTTCGCCGAGCAGTGCAATCGGGAACAGTCCGGCGATGATCGCCGCCACGACACCAGTGATGATCGTCGCAATCCAGGGCGTCCCGTACGTCGGGTGGACCCGGCCGAAGAGCTTGGGTAGCAGCCCATCACGCGACATCGCATAGAAGATGCGCGGCTGCCCCATCAGCATCACCAGCACCACCGAAGCAAGACCGGCGATGGCTCCGACGTTGACCAGGAATCCGAGCCACGCCAGCGCCGGACCGGCCTTCTCGATGGCGACGTAGACCGGGTGCGGGACGTTGAGCTCGGTGTAGTGCGCCATACCGGTCATCACCAGCGCCATCGCGATATACAAGACAGTACAGACGGCGAGCGAGCCCAGAATGCCGATCGGAAGGTCGCGCTGCGGGTTCTTCGCCTCCTGCGCCGCGGTGGAGACCGCATCGAAGCCGATGTAGGCGAAGAAGATCACGCCGGCGCCGCGGAGGATCCCGCTCCAGCCGAAGTGGCCCGACTCGCCGGTGTTGACCGGGATGAAGGGATGCCAGTTGGCGGTGTTGACGTACCGGATCCCGAAGCCGATCACCAGCAATACGATGGCGACCTTCACGAAGACGATCACGTTGTTGAACTTGGCTGACTCCTTGATGCCAAGTACCAGCAGCGCCGTGAGTGCCAGCACCAGCAGCATCGCCGGGACGTTCAGGAAGCCCTGACCGAGAGTGAAGCCCGACTTGACGCAGTTGTCGATGGTGATGGCGGTCCGGGTGATCGCGTCGACAGCGACGCCGCCCGTGGCCGGATCGACGCAGAGCTGCGAGCGTACCAGGGTGTGGGTCCCTACGACCGTAAACGGGGCACCCGCCAGCGCGGCCGGGAGGTGCAAGCCGATGGACGAAAGGAAGGCGGTGAAGTAGCCCGACCAGCCGACCGCGACGGTGGAGGCCGCAAAGAGGTATTCGAGGATCAAGTCCCAGCCGATGATCCACGCCACCAGCTCACCAAGGGTGGCGTACCCATAGGTATAGGCGCTGCCCGCCACCGGAATCATCGACGCGAACTCGGCGTAACAGAGCCCTGCGAAGAGGCAGCCCAGGCCGGCGATGATGAACGAGATCACGATCGCCGGGCCGGCGAAGTTCGCGGCGGCCGTCCCCGTGAGCACGAAGATGCCTGCCCCGATGATCGCGCCGATGCCGAGGAGGACGAGGTTGGTCGCGGTCAGCGAGCGCTTGAGGCTCGGGCCCCCCTCGTCGTCGGGGATCACGTCGGTCATGGACTTGGTTCGGAACAGGCTCACGGCATTGACCCCGGAGGAGACGACTCCTCCCGTTGAGGTTGCAGGTACCACTCTGGACTGGATGATGGTGCGGTGTGGAGGTGGAACAGGGCTTAAGCGTAAGCCCCGGGGAGGAATCCGGCCAGATCGGCCGGGCTGCCCGGGGGGTGGTCAGACGCTGTAGTTCGGTGCTTCCCGGGTGATGGTGACGTCGTGAGGGTGCGACTCGCGCAGGCCGGCAGAGGTGATCTGGATGAACTCGGTGTCCTGTTGCAGCCCCGCGATGTCGGCCACGCCGCAATAGCCCATCCCGCTGCGCAGGCCGCCGACCATCTGGAAGAGCACATCGGAGACGGGTCCCTTGTAGGGCACCCGACCCTCGATCCCCTCCGGCACCAGCTTGGAAGGCGAGCCCTCGCCATCCTGGAAGTAGCGGTCGGCAGAGCCGTCCTGCATCGCACTCATCGACCCCATCCCGCGAATCAGCTTGAAACGTCGGCCCTCGGCGAGGATGCTCTCACCGGGGCTCTCCTCGGTGCCGGCAAGCATCGAACCCATCATCACCGACGCCGCGCCCGCGGCAAGCGCCTTCACCACATCACCGGAGTACTTGATCCCGCCGTCCGCGATCACCGGAATGTCGCCTGCTCCCCGCACCGCATCGATGATGGCGGTGATCTGCGGGACGCCGACGCCGGTGACGACGCGGGTGGTGCAAATGGAGCCCGGACCGATGCCCACCTTGACGGCATCGACGCCTCGCTCGACCAGCGCACGCGCGCCGGCCTCGGTGGCGATGTTGCCGCCGACGAGCTGGATATCGGGGAAGGTGTTGCGAAGGTCGGCCACGGTGACGAGCACTCCCTCGGAATGGCCGTGGGCCGAATCCACCACGATCACATCCACTCCGGCACTGACCAGTGCCTGTGCCCGCGCCTTCGCTTCGGCACCGGCACCCACTGCCGCCGCAACGCGAAGCCGACCGTGCTGGTCCTTGTTGGCGTGGGGATGTTCGCGACGCTTGAAGATGTCTTTCACCGTGATCAGTCCGCGGAGCACGCCATCGGCGTCGACGACCGGCAACTTCTCGATCCGATGGCGCGCGAGGATCGCCTCGGCCTCGGCCAGCGATGTTCCGACCGGTGCGGTGATCAACCCTTCACTGGTCATCGCATCGGCAATCGGGCGGTCGAGACTCGACTCGAATTGCAGATCGCGGTTGGTGATGATCCCGATCAACCGTCCCACCCCGTCGACGATCGGCACACCGGAGATCCGGAAGCGACGCATCAGGGCGTGGGCTTCGCGAATCGGTCGCTCCGGCCCCAGCGTGATCGGATTGAGGATCATCCCGCTCTCGCTGCGCTTGACCCGATCGATCTCCGCGGCTTGGCGATCGATCGACATATTCTTGTGGATCACCCCGATCCCGCCGGCACGGGCCATCGCGATCGCCATTTCGGCTTCGGTGACCGTGTCCATCGCAGCAGCGACGAGCGGGATGTTGAGCGAGATGGCGCGGGAGAAGCGCGTGGCAGTGACGACGCTTCGGGGATGGACGGTCGAGTGGCGCGGCAGCAGCAGGACGTCATCGAAGGTGAGGGCGTAGCCCGGGCGAAGCCGTGTCATTGCGGGGACCGCCGTCGCGCCGATCGGTAGCGTGCCAGAGACATCGGGAAGAATAGCGAGCGCCGCGGGCGGAAATCAACCGGCAGGGGTCGCCTCCCGAGGGCGCCAGATCAGGTAAATCGGGATTCCCAAGGCCACGATGATCAGCCCGGGCCACGTGAAATAGGGCTTCTTGATGAGCAGCACGACCATCAGGGCCGCCGAGGCAAGCAGGTAGAGCCCCGGGACGATGGGATAGCCGAATGCCTTGACCGGGCGCGGGAGATCGGGTTGTAACGCCCGCAAGCGGAAGAGTGCCAGTGTGGTCAGGAAGTAGAAGAGCACCGATGCGAAGATCACGTAATCGAGCAGCTGGTTGTACGTCCCCGAGAGGCAGAGGACGGAAGCCCAGATCGCTTGTGTCACCAAACCGAACACCGGTGTCCGGCGGGTCGGATGCAGCTCGCCGGCCTTGCGGAAGAAGAGCTTGTCCTGCGCCATTGCGAAATAGACCCGCGGTCCCGCCAGTACCAGGCCGGCGTTGCAACCGAGCGTCGAAATCACAATGAAGGCAGCCATCACCATCCCGCCCACCGGCCCCAGCATCGCTTCGACCGCTGCCGCCGCGACCCGATTCTCCGACGCGTGCTGAATGCCGCGCGCCACCGCCGTGGTGCCGGCCGGGTCGCCTGCGAACGGGAGCACACTGAGGTAGCCAACGTTGGCGAGGATGTAGAGCAGCGTCACGATGCCAGTTCCGACCGCGAGTGCGCGCGGCAGGTTTCTGGTTGGATCACGGACTTCGGCCGCCGTGAAGGTCACGTTGTTCCAGGCGTCGCTGGAAAAGAGCGACCCCACCATCGCCGCGCCCACGACCGGCAGCATTGCCAGCGACCAGTCGCCGGTGCCCCAGAAGTTGTTCCAGTTGGCGGACGCGACGTCGGCGTTGCGAAAGACGATGATACCGAGCAGCACCAGCATCGCCAGCGCCACGAACTTGATCACGGTCAGGAAGGTCTGCAGTCGTGCGCCGATGGTGACGCCGCGCACGTTGATGGCGGTCAGCCCGACGATGCTGAGGATCGCCACGAGCCGTTGCGCCGAGAGGCCGATCGGAATGGTGCTCATCCCGGTGGGCGACGGCAGCGAGATGTGCCCGAGCGACAGCGTGATGGTATCGGTCAGGCCAGGGAAAAAGACGCCGAGATACCTCGCCATCGCCACGGCCACGGCGGCGATCGTGCCGGTCTGGATCACGGTGAAGAGCGTCCATCCGAAGAGGAAACCGGAGGCGCGGTTCAGTCCCTCGCGCAGGAAAACATACTGGCCGCCCGCCTTCGGCATCATCGCAGCGAGTTCCGCGTAGGCCAATGCACCGGCCACCGTCATCACCCCGGTGAGCAACCAGACCAGCATCAGCGCGCCGGGACCCCAGACGTTGACCTCCGAACTGATGCCGGCCGACACGATGAAGATGCCGGAGCCGATCATCGTGCCGACCACGAGCGAGATCGCCTGCCACGGGCCGATGCCGCGAACGAACTCCGTCGGCGGCGTGTCGCTCACTCGCTTCCCTTGTTGCTGTCGGCCGGCGTCACCGGCTCGGCGGGGGTTGGCACCTCGACCTTCGGCGACGTGATGCTTTGCGCCGTCCGGGACGCTTCGGCGACAACTGCCTGGGCAGCGGAGGCCACGCCCTTCATCACTTTCGAGGCACCATCGAAGAGTCCGACGGTGCCAGAAATCGTATCGACAGAAAGCTTTCCGGCGCGCATCGCGTCGGTGACGGTGTCGGTGATCTTGGAGAAGACGTTGCTGGGCGTCGCACGCTCGGCGTATTTGCTCTCGAGGAATTCGACGTAGTCGAGGACCTGAAAGCCGCGTTCGTCGGAGAGCGTTTCCAGCCGACGATGCAACCGCTCTTTCAACTGATCATTCACGGGCGCCTCCTTGGGCTCAGTCGAGCCGGCGCACGAAGGTGAGTACCGGTGTCGGGAGGAAGCGACTCTTGCCGGCGCGGATGGTGGCGCGGACCTGCACCCGGGCCAGCGGGGCCAGCACCTTGAAGCGTTCTGCCTCCTCCGGCTTGACGAGGAGGTAGACGAATCCGGTTTCGGGGAGCGGTCCTCTCGCGAGCACATAGGGCTGACCCAGCGGCAGCTCAGGGCGCAGTTCGTCGGCCTTCTGGACGGCGATGACCTGGAGGCTCCAATCCACGGTCTGACCGAGGTACTTGTCGGGATCCGCCCGGATCTCGGCCGCCGAGATCCCTCCGGCGCTGCTGACACCAATGGCGGCATCGCGAACCCAGGCATCGATCCGCACCCGGCTCCAGCCGGCACGGTGTTCGACGACTTCGCCTCGCACCGCTGCCTCCAGCGTCCCGACCGGCGGGCCCCCAGCCTGCGCCGCGAGCGCGGTGCCGGCCGCAATCGTGACCGACGACGAGAGCGCCGGCGTTGGGACGGGTGCAGGGGCGGGAGCCGCGACGACGGTTTTCGCGGGAGCCGGGGGTGGAGGAGCGGCGGCGGGTGCCTTCGCCGTGGCCTCGACGGCCGATTTCGGCACCCAGCCGGTGCGGCGGACGTGGATCCACCCCGACTTGACCTCGACGCGATCGAACAAGGCCCCGGCACGAGCGAGCCCGAGGGTGACGCCGGCGCCGAGCGCGGCACGGATCGGAGTACCCACGGCCAGGTTGACGGCGACATCGAAGCCGTCGCGCTTGTCGTCACGCATCGCGTTGCCGATGACCCACCCCTCCAACGTGACTTCCTGCCAATTCCCCTTGATGGCACCGGCCAGCACCGGAGCGCCGCGTCCGAGGCGGGCCAGCGCAGTCCCGCTCGGCTCCTTGAGCAGCTCGGTATCGCTGCCGATGGCTCGGCGAGCGGACTGCGCCTCCAGGGGCGCAGCGGCAGCGAGCGCGGTGATGGCCGCGAGGAGCAGCGTGAGGCGATACGGCAACGGCGGAGGGGTGAGCGGCACGCGTCAGTCTACCGGGGCCGCGCGGGTGCGTCAAAGGGGGCCAGCCGCAACAGCCAGCCGCGGCCGGGAAGGAGTGGGATCGCCTCACCCGGTGCGAAGGTGGCGCGAGGCTGGAAGCTGTCGATCGCCGACGCCTCGAAGCGTACCCGAGTGGAATCGAGGCCGAGCGCCCGCCAGTTCACCGC